>JBKGZD010000090.1:0-10504 GCA_046545795.1 Bacteroidales bacterium
GTGGATCAATCACAAACCCTAATCAGGTATTTATGCTTAACAGAATAATTGATTAAGTAGAATTACGTATACTTATAAAACACATATTATTAGCTCGTTATAACCAACTATGTGTTATATAATTTTAAACCTTTTTCAAAAGATTATTGTGCTCTCTGAATTGCGGGCTAGCTGGGAAATATAGTTACCGGCTTTTAAATAGGTTAATTTTTGAAGCAGCCTTAGTTTATTTCTATGAAAATAAGGAGTTTAACTTGTATTTTGTACGTAGTTAAGTATTTTTACCTTAATACATAAGTCGGGTAATTCTACTCTATTTTGGAATCTTTTCTATTATTAATTTTATCCCATGGAAAAGATAAACAAAACAGATAAAGTTACGATATTATCTGAGAGAGTTGTTGTAGAGTTTTGTGAGAGCAAATTGTGTGAAATTTTATGAAAAGAAAGAAAAGAATATTATTAGTCGATAAATTAGCAATTCAGACTTTTCTCCTTCAAAGTATAATTATTGATGAGGGATACAACTGTAATGTAGTAGAAAGTAAAGATGATGCATTGAATTTTTTGCGTTCACATAATGTCGATATAATAATTTTAGATGCATCCGATATCTATCTGCAAGGAATTTCTTTGCTACAGGAATTGAAGAAAAATTCTGAATATTCGGATGTACCGGTTCTTGCCCTTTCTGTAAAAAAAGATGATAACAATATCAGGGATGTTTTAAATAAAGGTGCTGCTGATTATATAACAAAGCCCTTCAATATTCAGGATTTACTTAATAAGCTTGCAGGCATTAATTATCGGGAACAATCTGAGAGAGAAACAAAATAAGTTAAAACATAGTTTGGGTATTCAAAATAATTATTGAAACATCTGGACTATAGACTTGTTAATAATGATATAATTGAAGCATTGGATTTGAAGATGAGAATCTCTATCTTTGTTTAATAAACCTATAGCCTGCCATGAACAATGAGAGAATACATGATCTGCTGATTGAGAATAAAAATATTATTGCAAGGGAAATCGTTGAAAAACAATATAGTTTGAATCCCAAATTCTGGTCGAAATTCGGAGAAGAGGGGAGAATTAAAAGTCAAAGAGATGCAGCTCACCATATCACATTTTTGGCAGAAGCTATTTTGCTAGAAGATACTGAGGTTTTTACAGATTATATTGAATGGCTGAAATTACTGTTCAAAGAAATAAATTTGCCCAAAGAGTCTATCACAGAAACATTAAATATAACAAAGGAAATACTTGAAAACTATTTTACTCCGCATGAAAGAGAACATATTGAAACATATATTAGCGCTGCGATAAATCATGTTGAGAAACCAGTTAAGCAAGTACCTTCTTACATAGATACCAATGCCCCGCTTGGAGAATTAGCCAAAGAGTTTAATGAAACTCTGATTAAAGGCAGGAAAAATCAGGCAAGTAATCTTATTTTAAAGGCCGTTGAGGAGGGAGTGTCCATTCAGGATATATATCTTAATGTATTTCAGAAATCACAACTTGAAACAGGTAGGTTGTGGTTAATGAATAAAATCAGTGTTGCTAAAGAGCATTATGTTTCTGCTGCTACTCAGATGATTATGTCGCAGTTATATCCGTATATTTTTTCGACTGAGCGTAAGGGATTTACCTTTATTGGTGCATGTGTAGGAAGTGAACTTCATGAAATAGGACTTCGTATGGTGAGCGATTTTTTTGAAATGGATGGATGGGATACATATTATCTGGGTGCCAATACACCCGTAACTACAATAATTTCTGCTATCCAGGAATATAAAGCAGATATACTGGGACTTTCAATTGCTATGCCCTATCATCAGAGTTTGGTTAAAAATAACATAGAGGAAATAAGAAAAGAAATTACTGAAAGCCAAACAAAGATTCTTGTTGGAGGCAATGGGATTAATAACAGGAGGAATATATGGAAGATGCTGGGTGCTGATAATTACGCACCTGATGCCAGGAGTGCAATTAATTTAGCAAATAAAATGATTCAACAATGATAAGTTCCAATTCAGATGATATAAATGGTGGTTTCGCAATCTTATGCGATGAAAATGGAGTGATAAAGAAAGTATTGAATGGAATTACAGATATCACAGAAAACATAACCGGAAGGCTTTTTACTAATCTAATAGATAAAGATACAAGGTCAAAGGCAATGGATTTCCTGTTGGATCTAAAGGACGAAGACATTGCTATGAATTACCAGATGAATGTATGGGTGAATGATAATATTAAGACACTCTCTTTTATCGGAATTAGAATAAAACAGGAAATGATTATAATTGGTGCACGTAACGAGGAAGAGGCTGTTGAATTCACGAATCACCTTCAACAAATCAACAACGAGCAAGCAAATACTATACGGAAACTAGTCAAAGAAAAATATCAGTACAAGAAAATCATAGAGAAACAAAAAGATCAAACCTATGATGATTTAACAAGCTTGAATAATGAGCTTATTAATTTGCAAAGAGAACTTTCAAAGAAAAATGCAGAGCTGGAGAGGATTAATGACACAAAAAACCAAATTCTGGGTATGGCTGCACATGATCTGAGAAATCCTTTATCCGTTATTCAAAGCTATACACAGTATTTAATTGAAAGATCAGATTCATATCTTCCGGAAAAGCAAAAAAAATTTTTAAATACAATCTATTCTACCAGCCAGTTTATGCTTAACCTGATAGATGATATTCTTGATGTTTCCAAGATAGAATCAGGCAAGCTGCATCTCAATAAGCAGTCTACAGAAATAACAGAATTAATCCTCAATAATGTTGAACTTAATAAACCTTTAGCTGCTAAAAAAAATATATCGATTAATCTTAATATAAAAATTCAGCCTGTTAAGATAGATATCGATGCCCATAAAATTGAGCAGGTCTTTAATAATTTGATTACCAATGCAATTAAATTTTCTTACCCAAATACGTCCATTGATGTTTGCCTGAAAAGAATTGATGATAATATGCTTCATTTTTCTTTCCATGATCAGGGAGTGGGTATAAAAGCAGAGAAACTGGAATCAATATTTCAGCCATTTACTAAGGAGAGCAGCAGGGGGACAGAGGGTGAGCCAGGTACAGGCCTCGGTTTGGTGATTGTAAAACAAATAGTAGAAGGACACGGGGGTAAAATATGGGTGGATTCTACTGTGAATAAAGGGAGTTGTTTCTGTTTTACTTTACCATTAGAGCATCAGTATAAAACTGAAACTAACGGGAAGGATACCTATCATCCCTATAACTTGAGTGATAAAACAATATTACTTATTGAAGATCATAGTATAAGTAAAAAGTTAATTATTGAAATGCTCAAATCCACTGGTGTAAAAATCATTACCAGTTATGACGGTAAAGAAGGGATTACACATTTTGAGAATCATCCTGAAATAGACCTGATCCTGCTTGATCTGAGCCTGCCTGATATGGATGGATTGGATGTTATCAAACACTTCAGAAAATCTCACAAAGACATACCCATCATCATCCAAACAGCTCACGTAGTGAGTGGTGAAAAAGAGAAAGCTTTATTCCACGGGGCCAATGATTACATCACGAAACCCATTGAGTCTAAAACTCTTTATGACACCCTTAAAAAATACTTGATTGAATAGGAATAGATCAAGTTTCTCCGAAATGATAAAGTAAACCAAACTTACAAAATTGTGTTATTCACATTTAGGGTAAAATAATTTATAAGTCTTTCAGGAAATGTGGCAGAATAAAATGCTACATTTGCGAATTGAGGAAATAGTGTCAATCATAAGATATTACAACATGAGTACAAAAGAAAATCTTGCAAAAGCAGAAATAGAAGCTAAAGGTAAACCGCTTCAGAAAATGTTTAACCAGGTGCCGTCCAGTTATGATTTTTTAAATCGTTTGTTAACCTTTCGTCTGGATGAATTCTGGCGCAGAAAAGCGGTTAAAGTCATTTCCGGTGAAAACCCTGCAAGAATTATGGACCTTGGCACAGGTACTGGAGATCTGGCGATTCGACTTGCAAAAAAATTACCTGGCGCAAAAATATCAGGGTATGATTTTAGTCTTTCTATGTTAGAATATGCAAGGGAAAAGGCCAAAAAGAAGAGCCTTCACAATGTGAATTTTATTGAGGGAGATGCTGCAAAAATGCCATTTGATGATAATTATTTTGATGTAACCGGTGTTTCTTTTGCCTTTCGAAATATTACCTTTAAAAATCCCAATACAGATCTTTATCTAAGTGAAATTTTCAGAACGCTTCGCCCTGGTGGAAAGTTAGTTATTGTGGAAAGCAGCCAGCCGCAAAATAAGTGGATACGATTCTTTTTCCATTTGTATTTGCAATATGTAGTTTCAGCTATAGGAGGGCGTTTGTCGCCTTCTAAAGGGGCGTATCATTACCTGGCTTATTCTGCAAAAAATTTTTATACCCGGCCAGAGCTAACAGAAATCCTGGAAAAACATGGTTTTAAAAACACCATACATAAACCAATGTTGCTTGGTGCCGCTGCAATTACAATATCTACAAAGCCCGGGAATTGACAAAAGTTTGATGAACCCGGGAAAATGAAAACCCTTTCCTTGATTAGCCAAGTGAAAGGGTTGTATAAAAAGTTGTAAAAACAAATATTTATACCTCACTGGTTATAATAAACATTGGCTTCATTGCAAAGCTCTTATACTGTGGTCGCAGCCTGTCTGTGTTGTATTGCTGAGAAACGTTAACAACTTTTGATTTACTGGTAACCACCTCAATCGGAATATTGTCATATTGTCCTTGTCTGAACACTACCAACCGGCCATACACTCCGTTTAAGATTAGGTCTAAAGCAAGGTTCCCGTAAGCCATTGGAACTACCGAATCAATGGAGTCGGGGTCGCCTCCGCGAACGAGATAACCTAATTTCTGATTAATAATTCCGACTTTTTTTCCATTATTAAATTCAGGAGATATTTCTTTAATTTGGTTAGACACCATATCGCCTATTCCTCCTAATTTAGCATGGCCATACATATCTTTTTCCTGGTTTTCAAACATCATTTCTCCACCTTCAAACATAGCACCCTCTGAAACAAGTACTACTGAATAGTTGCTGGGGTGCTTCGCCCTGTCTTCCATCAGGAGTTTAGTTAGTTTTCTTATATCAAATTTATATTCAGGAATTACACACCTGTCTGCAGCGCCTGCCATAGTTGGTAACATGGCTGTAAAACCTGCATATCGTCCAAAAACTTCCAGTACCATTACACGTTCATGAGAACCGGCAGTTGTCCGGAGTATGTTAGTCATCATAATTGTTCTGGTGATGCATGTGCTGAATCCAATGCAGTAGTCCGTTCCCGGCACATCATTGTCCATTGTTTTGGGTATGCCAATCACTTTAAAGCCCTCAGAATATAATCTGACCGCATAACTAAGGGTGTCATCACCTCCAATGGGTATCAGATAGTCTATGTTCAGATATTCTAATGATTTGAGGATTTCAGGAGTTAAATCGTTTTTATCTTCGTTGTATTTATCAGCATAATGAGGTGGAACGCTATCTTTGGGAATATTTGCCGGATTTACACGGGAGCTGTGGAGAAAGGTTCCTCCTGTACGACCTGCCCTGTTTACAACATCTTCTGTAAGTTCAGTATAACAATTGCAATGCTCTTCGGGATTATCCCTGTTTAATTCTAATAATCCTGCATATCCCCTTCGGATGCCTATAACTTTATATCCCTCCCGTAAAGCACGTATTGTTACTGCCCGAATAGCCGGGTTTAGACCAGGGACATCGCCTCCGCCGGTTAATATCCCGATGACGCCTTTTTTGGTTTTTGATGTTGTCATAGTGATCAAGCTTTTTAAAAACTACAATAAAAAGAAAATTTAATTGCTTCTATGAAACGTATAGGATAAAATAATTGTTTATTTCATAATTAGTCCGGATTAACCTGAAACCTCCTTGTCTGTTTATGACTTGTTCCATTTACCAAGATAAAAAGAAAAATTGTATAATAAAAGATTAGTAAGCAAATCTCCAATCAATTGGTCAGCCAATTTTAGGTTCATTCACAGGTAGTGAATCGTTTGTAAAATTGTGTTTTTGATAGTCTGGGGATTGGAAAAATAGATAAGCCTAATTGGTACTAATTTGCCCTTTCAGATAAATGCGGGCTTTACCTGATATTTCAACTCGTTCACCATAATTCCGGCAAATTAATTTTCCTTGTCTTTCTGAGAGCTGTACAGCGCTTAATGTGTTTTTCCCTAGTCGCTTTGACCAGTAGGGTGCTAGTTTAGTATGAGCTGAACCGGTCACCGGATCTTCATTAATCCCAATGGCAGGTGCAAAAAAACGAGAAACAAAATCGACATTTTTCCCTGGAGCTGTTATAATAATCCCTCTTGCATCTAATTTTTTTATAGCCTCAAAATCGGGTTTCATATGCCGGATTATTTTTTCATCATTGAATACTGCCATGTAGTCATCTGATTTATAAAGCTCCGCAGGTTTTCTGTGCAGGGCTTCTATGATTTCATAAGAAACATTAATTTTTTCAATTTTGGATGTTGGAAAACTCATGCATAGTAACTCATCATCAGTTTTAACTGTTAAATCCCCGCTTTTCGATTCAAAAATCACATCTTTCCTTTGTGGTTCAAGCTCTTTTAAAATCAAGTATGCAGAGGCAAGAGTTGCATGTCCGCAAAGAGGCACTTCACAAACAGGGGTAAACCAACGTATTTCATACTTTTGATCCTTTGCTTTCAGAAAAGCTGTTTCAGACAGATTATTCTCTGCTGCAATTTTTTGTAAAAGAGTATCTTCAGGCCATGAATCCAATATTACTACAGCAGCCGGATTCCCATGAAACACATTGTCGCTGAAGGCATCGATTTGGTATATAGGCAGTTGCATGGTTTTGTTTCTATTTATAGAATTACACACAAATTTAGCAAGAAAAGCTATTGTTTACAAAATTGCTTTGACATCAATTAAATTTACGGGTTTAGAAAAGAGTTGAAAGTATAATTTAATTTAATCATGCTGTTCATGCATCAAAACTTATTTCAGTCTCGTCTTTATAGTAAATATCAAAAGAAAATATTCATAAGGTTTCAGGCGGTATGTGTTTTTCTCATAGGTATTTTTTAGTATTTTTGAAATAAACAAAAAATAAAATAAAATGATAGACCACAGTAGAAAAAATCAAGGACAAGGATTGGGAATAGCAGGTTTTGTTCTGGGCATTGTCTCTATCCCTTTAGCGATTATGGGTTGCACTTTTATTATTGCTTTATTAATAGGTGCTGTTGGTATTGTTTTGAGTGCCATTGGACTATCACAGGCCAAACAGACTAATTCCCCACGGAGTATGACAATTGCAGGGCTGGTTGTTTCAATTATCGGTACCTCAATAGCTATATTTTGGTTTATGTTTATAGGTTCAGCTTTCAATAATGCGATGAAGCATCAAAGCTGGTTTGACGGACTTGAACAACTGGAAAATTTACCTGAGCAGATTGAACGCGATATTGAGGAGGATGCTGACTTCGAGGACGATAGCAAAAATATGGATAAACTGGAAAAAAGAATGGAAGAACTGGAAGGAGAAATAAAAGAGATTGAGAATGAGAAAGAGAAAATAAAACCAGAACAAGAAGAAGAACCTGATGAGAAAGAGCAATAGCTCTGGAACATAATTAATCCATTAAAAAAGATAAGTACACCGTTGATGGGAAAACCCGCATTTCAAGGACTATCTTTTAATAATTACAAACCAGGTATCTATATATATTCAGATAGAAGGCTGTTTGGGAAATTAATTCAGAGAGAGCTCCGAAACTTCCTGGCTGAGAAAAACAGGACTGTCTGAATTGCAGTCTTCTCATTATTGAAGATTATGTCAAACTCAAGCTATGTTAAAGTTAATCTTATATTGGCAGGTTTAATTCTGAGTGTTTTCCTGTTGTCTGTAACATATTCTTTTATAGATATACAGATACCATCGAATATTAAAATAATTACCGGAAATGAAACTGCCAGTACTGGTCTTTCAAGAGGGTTTTCAGAAATATTTCAATTTAATTTTCGAAAAGCGCAAGAATATAATTCAAGTAGCCTGAGGATATTCGGCTTTTTACTTTTTCAGTTTATTTTCAGGCTTGCTTTAATCCCTGTAAGTAAGCGTTTTAAGGAGAGAAATGTTGTTTTGTTTGATGTTATTTTATCGCTACTGCTTTTTATTGTAGCCTTCTATAAAATAATTACTGACCTATACATTGTTTACTAGTACAAGTTGATTATAAATTATTAATTATTGAACGAAAAATAGCAGCGCCTTCTGTATTTCCTAACATTTCATCAGATGCCCTCTCTGGATGCGGCATCATTCCGAAAACATTTTTGCTTTCATTACAAACACCCGCTATATTTTCTTCAGAGCCATTGGGATTGGCTTCAGTAGTGATTTCTCCATATTGATTGCAATACCTGAACAGTATTTGTCCTTTCATTCGCATGTCCTGCAAAGTTTCTTTCCGGGCATAATACCGTCCTTCTCCATGGGCAATTGGCGTTTTCAGGGGTGTCTGCTTGTCAAGTTCCCTTGTAAGTGTGTTGTCATTATTATCGGGGAGAATATATATATTGCGGCTTATAAACTTTTGATTGTTATTATGCAGCAATGCACCGGGAAGTAAACCGGCTTCGCAAAGTATTTGAAACCCGTTACATATACCAAAAACAAAACCTCCACGGTTTGCAAATTCTATAACTTTTTCCATTATTGGAGAAAACCGTGCAATAGCACCTGAGCGGAGATAATCACCATAGGAAAACCCTCCTGGTAAAATCACACCATCAATATCTTTAAGGTCGGTTTCTTTATGCCACAATGCAATTACTTCTTGTTCCATGATATCCCGCAGCGCATAAATTGTATCGTGATCGCAATTAGAACCGGGAAAGACTACAACACCAAATTTCATAATAGAACTATTAATACGTTAAGCAATTTTGGAATCCTCAAAGATAAAAAATTAATAATAACGAAAAGACATGTTTATAGAAAACAAGCTTTACCCTAATTGTCCATATCGTATAATTATTTCTGAAAAAAGGGTAAATTTGTGTTAAATACAAAAAATAACAAAGATGCCGAAAATAGAATTCATTCTGTATGGGGTCATTAGTTTAGCAGCTCTGATTTTCCTTGCATTAGTAATCTTAACATTGAAAGATTATAGACCCGATAAAGTAAACGTTATTAGTAAAGAGACCAACCATGAAGCTCTCAGTGATAGTTCGTTTTCACTCATATCATGGAATATAGGATATTCCGGTTTAGGGCAGGAAATGAGCTTTTTTTATGATGGTGGCGATGATGTAAGAACTTCTAGAGAAAACACAAAGGAGAATTTACAAAAGATTATAAAATACTTAGAAAAACACCAATCTGTTGATTTTATTTTATTGCAGGAGGTTGATACAGCTTCCAGGAGAAGTTATTATATCAATCAATTTAAGCATATCCGATCTAAACTGAAACCTCATGATGGCTATTTTGCCATTAATTATAAAGTACCGTATGTTCCTTTACCCCTGATTAAGCCACTTGGTAGAGTTTCCAGTGGTTTAGCAACCTTTGCAAAAAATACTCCTGCAAAAGTTGTTCGTCACCAATTTCCAGGACAATATAGCTGGCCAAAGAATTTGTTTATGTTAGACCGGTGTTTCATGGTTTGCCGATATACAACAAAAAATGATAAGGAGTTGCTCGTGGTCAATACTCACAATTCCGCCTATGACAATGGGACATTGAAACAGCAAGAAATGAATGCTCTGAAAAATTTTGTTACCCGTGAGTACCAAAAGGGAAATTATATTATTGCAGGTGGCGATTGGAATCAGTTTCCTCCAGGATTTGAGAGCAATCCTAAAGCGGAAAAATTATATAACCTTGCAAAAACCTCTTCAATAGAGAAAGATTTTCTTCCGGATGACTGGACCTGGGCTTACGATTTGAATGTGCCAACAAACAGATCATTGGATGCTCCCCTCAATCCCCAGACGGATATGACAGTTATCGATTTTTTCCTTTTATCTCCGAACGTCAGGTTAAAAAAGATTCGCACCGATAATCTGAATTTTAAAAATTCCGATCATCAGCCGGTACGGATTGACGTTGAGTTACAATAAATAATCTTAAATTTCCCGGGTGTAATTTATCACCCTTGATTATGATACAGATATTCATTATCTTATCCAAATAACCAAAAAGGAGGGTTTTATGAAACTTAACGTTAAAGCATTCGCTCTTGCAAGCGGCATCGTTCTGGGTTTAGCCATTTTACTGGTTACCATCTGGTATTTGTTATTTGGTTTTGAAGGAGAAACCTTACGGAAAATTCATCACGTATGTATTGGCTATTCTATAAGTATAGGCGGTGCATTTCTCGGGCTAATCTGGGGGTTTATTTACGGGTTTATTGGCGG
>JBKGZD010000091.1:0-10451 GCA_046545795.1 Bacteroidales bacterium
ATTATCCCCAAACGAGGTTAGAATATTATTGATAATTAAATTAACAACTAAAAAATTGTTTGATTAGTCAAATACAACTTCCTTAAAATTAACAATTTATCCTCTATATGCCGCATGTTCTGGCTGCCTACTGCCTACTAATTTTTACCTCTACTTCTGAATTTGCCTAACAGTTAGACGCATTTTTAAGTAGCCATTGTATAAGGCATACGTGACTGACTGCCATTGAATTTTACCCAGGAATTTTATTTAAAAGCTTTCTCCAACAATCCATCCCCGTCTAATCTCAGCCGGTCAAAATACTCTGGGGTTTGTTTACCTAATAATTTATCAACATAAAGTTTAGCCAGGTATTGTCCAAGCATGTAACCCTGTCCGCGTAGGCCAAGGAACAATCCTAATTCCGGGTCAATAATCATCCGGGGTTCTACATAATACCCTGACCATACCGCCTGGAAGCCAACTGAAGATAATTTAGGAATCCAGTTGGTAAATATCTCAGTGACAATATTCAGAAAATCCAGGGAATTAACCTTAAGATTCTTATCCGTTTCGTTTGGTTCAATAGCAGGCGAAGCACATCCTATAACCTGCCCGGTTTCAGCGAGCTGCTGACCATAAACCGCTACAAAACCTTTATAGTTTCTTCTGTCGATCATCATCGGTAAAGGATCCCCATTCACACCCATATAAGGTAATCTCCTGGTAATAAAAGCCTGGTGTTTTACAGAAAACAATCCTGTTTCAATTCCCATACTCTTAGCATACTGATGACCTTCAGGCCCCATTGCATTTATGAACATCTCAGTCTGGTATTCAACATATTCATTGTTGTGATCACGCACAAGTACTTTATAAACATCCCCTTCCTTCTTAACATCCAGCACCTGGCAATCCTCTTCAACAGAACCTCCGGCCTCAATTCCAAGATGTCTGATAAGATCGAGCACCCTGCCCGGAGTAGACTGCCAGCAATTTTTTGTAATGAGTGCAGCTTTGTATGTATCCAGGTTAGTATCAAAATGCGGAGACAGTTCTTTATCAAAATCTTTAGGTTCTACCATGTAAGCATCAGACCACTCCATAGATTTTTCAAGAGTCTTGTATATATTATCATCATGCGCAAAAGTGACATACCTGATAGGTCTGTAATCTATATTTGCTATATCCTGCAGCTCCTGAAAAATTCTATTGTTGTTATTAGCAATATCAGATAATTCCGGCAAGCTAAAATTTGGTCTTCCCCCGGCAATATTTCTCCATGACGAACCTCTTCCATAATTAACAAGCACAGGTTTTTGTCCTGCCTCTGCAAGGTATCTGAACAATGCACTCCCACCGATTCCACCACCGGCAACCAAGGATTTGACTTGTACTTTTTTCACAGCTTTGCCGTTTAGAACTGGCTGCACATTTTCATGTACATTTTTGGGGTAAAGCTCTCCCATTAAGATCTGATTAGACATTGGTCCTCTTGGAGTCGCTTCACCAACCAAAGTTTTATTATACTTAGGCAATACCAGTTTCAGGCGTTTAATACACCGTGTTCCCCGGCACGCACCCATCCCAAGGCGAGTAGTATGTTTAATTTCATCCACTGAAATAAAAGTTCTGTCGCCTATCACATTAAGAATATCCTTAAGCTTGACATCATCACAATGGCAAATAAACTGCTCTTCTTCGTGACCATTTTTTTGAGGCTCAAAAGCCAGTAGTTGAGGAAAATTCTTTTTACTGATAAACCCTCTGACCTCCATCAAATCATCACCATGAACATTTTTAGATTTAACCCGTGCAATATGTGTTTTATTGGGTTTTTTAAGAATTTTTTCGATAACACCTTCACCCACTTTTTCTCCTGAGTTGTTTACAAGGAAAACCTCAGTGTTTTCTTCAGCTTCAATCTCTATGGGAAGGAAAAGCCAGTCCTTTTGAGGGTTATAACCAAAAATTGCCAGACCCGGACATTGGTAAACGCACTGCATACATCCCGTACATTTATCGTAATCAATCTGCGGGGCAGTACTGGTTGACGATTTAGTGATTGCTCCAAACGGACAAACAAATGCACATGGATTGCAGGCAAACCCATAAAGACAATCGATAATCACATACGGTCTCTTTTCTCGTCGTTCTTTAGAAGGTTTATAAGGTTCCTCCAATATTCTTACAGGTTCTTGCTGAGAGTCAATATATTCCTTAGAGATTCCCAAGTATTGATTGTAGTCATAACGTACCCCCATTTCCTCAATAATCTCATAGGCAACTTGTTTTCCCCGGAGTACCGCACTTGTTCCTTCGCCAATTCTTATTGCGTCACCAGCTCCATGGCAATCTCTTCCGAACACTTCCTTTCCTTTTCGCAGAAGGACATCATCCGAAACCAGTCCTGTACATATATTAATTGCATCAATCCCTTCAATCACTTTTTCGGTACCCGGAACTGGTTCAAAATTCTTTGATTCAGCCACCACGGCACCCACAATGCCGTCATAATTTTCATTAGGAATGGCTTTAAGCAATAAGTGAGAAGTTATAATGGGAATACCCAATCTTTTAACGCGGCTTGCCTGAACAGGGAAACCTCCTTCCCCCGGCATTGCTTCGATAATTGCTTTGACATTAGCGCCAGCCTGGATAAGCTGATAAGAAGTTAAATAACCTATATTACCAGCTCCAACAGTAAGCACATTTTTCCCCAACAATGTTTCCTCAATATTCATCATTTTCTGAACAACTGCTGCTGTATAAACACCTGGGACATCATCATTTTCAAACGGAGGCATAAAAGGAACCGCTCCTGTTGCAATAATCAAATGGTCAGCCTCAACAAAAAATATTTCTTCGGTTTCAATGTTTTTTACAGCTAATCTCTTTCCTTCGAGAATATCCCAAACTGTAGAATTTAAAAGAATTCCAGACCGATCTTCTCCAGCCAGTTCATCAGCTATTTCAAACCCACGCATTCCTCCGAATTTTTTCTCCTTTTCAAAAAAAAAGAATTGGTGGGTTTGCATCAGAAACTGGCCACCAATTTTCTCGTTATTATCGATAACTACATTATCTATGTTATGCTCCTTTAATATATTTCTTGCAGCTAATCCTGCCGGTCCTGCTCCAATAATTGCAACATCGGTTTTATAAACATCATGTGGTTTATCAGCGGGAAACTTCTTCACCTTAGGTTCATAATCTTTAGGTATTTCATTCACCTCCTTAACACCATCAACCTTAGTAATACAAATACGCCTTACCTCCCCGTCAACAATCATTTCACACGCTCCGCATTTCCCAATGCCGCACTCCATGCTTCGGTTCCTTCCCTCAAGACTATGAGAATGTACTGGAAAGCCAGCCTGATGTAAAGCGGCGGCAATTGTCAGTCCCTTTTCACATGTTACATGATGAGAATTAAACAAAAACGTTGTTGTTTCCCTCTTTTCTATATCTAAAATAGGATGTTTGGTAATTTTATGCATAACGATAAGATTTTATTTAGCGTTCTAAAGGTGAGAAAATACTCATACATTTTCAATGACATTTGTCAGAAAACAACCAAACACCAACAAATATAAGAGTCTAACTGTAAGCACAATAAGATAACCAACAAATGATTATATACAAGAGGTACAAATCAAAAGGAATGGTAGGATGCTATTCTTTCCAAATATTCACTTTAACCAAATTAATTTTTTCTTCAAAAAACATACGACCGATTGCTTCAAAGTAACTTGTATAGTCAGAAACATAAAATGTGTGTTTCGGCCTTTTAGACTTATTCAGCAATTCATTATCCCCGAGAACTTGTTTTAATTCCCGGGCAACGATAGCTGCGGAATCGACGACATCTACTTTAAAATCAAAGAATTTTCTTATTTGGTTTTTAATAATAGGATAGTGAGTACAACCAAGTATCAGGGATTGAATATCTTTTAGAATATCGCTGGAGAGGTAGGAACGTATTATAGCATTACTGATATCATCATATACGAAACCCTCTTCAATCATAGGAACAAACAAAGGGGTAGCCAGGGAAGCGACTGTATTGTTTTTATTCCTCTGGAGAATCTTTTTTTCGTACATACCACTGTTAATGGTCCCCTTTGTCCCAATAACACCTATTTTTGTTGAAGAATAATTTTCCTCAATGTAACTAACAACCGGATCAATTACGTTGACGATGAAAACTTTATTCCCAACATATTCCTTAAGCTTTTGATAAGCTACGGCGGAAGCAGTATTACATGCAATAAGAAGGAGTTTTACATTTTTCTCAATAAGATAATCAGCAATACGTTTTGTGTATGCAACGATTGTCTCTGGCGATTTATCCCCATAAGGGAGGTGGGCAGTATCTCCAAAATATATCATCTGCTCCCCGGGCAATATTTGCTTAATTGCAGAGGCAACAGTAAGTCCCCCAACGCCGGAATCAAAAATGCCTATTGGTTGCTCGGGTTTTAACATAATGATTTAATCAAAAAAGACCATCCGGAGTGTTTTGATATTTCACACTACGCCAGATGGCCTTAATATTATAGTACTTCAAAATTATTACTGTTGTACACCCAGTTCTTCTTGTACCATCTGTGTAACATCAACACTTTGATCAGATTTATATACAACAGTATTTGCGCTTGTATCAAAAATGTATATAAACCCTTCTCTTTCACCAACTTTTTTTATGGCATTCTCAATACGGTTAATTATTGGTTCTAATACCTCTGATTGTTTTTGCTGAAAATCTTCCTGTGCAGTAGTTTGGAACTCCTGGATTCTTCTCTGCATATCCTGCAATTCTTCTTCTTTAGATTGTCTTACAGAACTGGAATAGGAATCTACATTTTCCTGGTATTTCTGTAACTTTTCAGTATATTCCTGTTGCATAGCCTGCATTTCTTGTTGCAACACCTGGTTATATTGCTGCAATTCTTCTCTTGCACTATCCCTTTCAGGCATCATACTCATGATTTCATCAATATTAACATGTCCAAATTTTAAATCATTCTGGGCAAGTACTGAAGAAGCCGGAGCTATCAATGCCATGACAAAAATTAAAATTATTACTCTTTTCATAGGTTTTTAGTTTTTAGTTTTTAGTTTGTTACAAAATTATTAATTTATTTTTTATATCCTAATTGTTGAAGTACCTCATCGCTTTTATCATATTTTGGATCGGTATACAACATACACGATTTATCAGCAGTATCGAAGATTACCGAATAATTTCCTTTGCTTGCTATTGTTTCAATTGCTTCATATACTTCCTCCTGGATAGGTTTGACCAGATCTTGCCTTCTTTGATGAAGTTCTCCTTCAGGTCCAAAATATTTTCTTTGAAGCTCATTTAGTTCATTTCGCTGCTCCTCAATTGCATTCTCTCTTTTTTCCCTCATCTCATCTGTAAGCAATACTTTCTCAGTTTGATACTCCTGCTCCATTTCTTCAAGAGTTTCTTTTTTTGACTCCAGCTCCTGCTGCCATTCATAAGACAACTCATCCAATTTTTCTTTAGCTGCTTTATATGCAGGGATGTTGTTCAGAATATATTCTGTATCCACATATGCATATTTCTGAGCTTGTGTAAAAACTGAAATCATCAATAAGCCAGCCGTTAAGAATATGAATCGCTTCATGCCTTATCTTTTTTAGAACTGTTGTCCTATAACAAAGTGGAACTGCCCTCCATTAGCATCAGGTCTGCCAGATACTTCATCAAATCCGTAACCCCAGTCTATTCCTAACAATCCGAACATGGGCAGGTATGCTCTTATACCTACACCGGCAGATCTTTTTAAGTAGAAAGGGTCAAATTCATCAAACGATTTCCATGCATTACCTGCTTCCAGGAATGCCAGTGCATAAACTCTCGCTTGCTCTTTTAAAGTGATTGGGTAACGAATTTCAAGGTTAACTTTTTCATAAATATGCCCAACTTTCTGGCCTTTGTCATTGATTGGTGTCAGAGAAAAATCTTCATACCCTCTTAAAGAAATATTATCTCTGCCATAAAGATTATATCCTGAGATTCCGGAGCCACCAACGTCAAAAGAACCAAAAGGACTATGTCCCCAGTCTTTGTTATAATAACCAAGATATCCAAATTGAGAATTGGCAGCAAGTACTAAATCATCAACCAAATTCAGATACCATTCACCTTTGAAAACCCACTTATGGAACTCTATCCATCTATATTGTTCACTTTGTACTTCCTCTGTATAGGCTTTATCAATTTCGCTTTTTCTGTCATCTTCCGGGATTGTCTCCCATTCTTCGCCATAACTATCAATTACATCATTTTTAATATTCTCTCTTTCAGTTGGTGAAAGTTCCCAATATTTGTCTTCTTTAAAGAGTGAATAAGGAGGAGTAAGCTTTAAGGACAATGAGAATTTATTTCCTCTTCGTGGATATATTGGTTGATCTACTGAATTCCTGGAAAATTTAGTCTCAAGGCTTAAATTGTTAGCTGTACCATCTGCAATAAGGAAATATCCTTCATGCCAATCGTTGAGCTCATATCTTTTGTAGTCTATAGAATTGCTCAATAAGAAATAGTCATCCGGCCATTTAAGTCTCCTTTGCAAGCCAAGTGATGCACCTGTAATTTTAAATGATTCATCGCTTCCTTCAAACATGTAGCTTGCATTATTTTGTATTGAGTGATATACAGAGACAGAGAACTGGTTTGGCTTTTTACCTCCCAGCCATGGTTCCACGAATGTGAAACTATAGTTTTGATAATACCGACCGTTTGTTCTTGCCTTAATAGATAACGACTGGCCATCACCTGTTGGAACTGGCCTCCAGGCA
The DNA here is from genome assembly GCA_046545795.1 of Bacteroidales bacterium. Lineage (GTDB taxonomy): Bacteria > Bacteroidota > Bacteroidia > Bacteroidales > UBA12077 > JAGXLC01. Next base: position 6,814 of record JBKGZD010000091.1, read on the forward strand.
TCTTTTTCAAAAATTCTGCCTGCAGAAAAATTATTAAATTGTATACCAACTGTTCCTACCAACATTCCGGCTCCCCAGCCACCAGAAATCTCCAACTGATCATTTGCCTGTTCTACAAGAGAATACTCCAAATCTACTTCTCCACGATTCTGTCTTATATTGATGGGTTCTATGCCAAATTGTTCAGGGTCAAAAAAGCCTAATTGTGCAAGTTCCCTTTGTGACCTTTGAATATTTGTTTTACTGAACAGATCACCGGGTTTCGTTCTTAATTCTCTTCGAATCACATGCTCATTGGTTTTGGTATTTCCTTTTATAATCACCTGGTCCAGCGTAGCTTGCTTCCCTTCATGAATACGTATTTCCACATCAACGGAATCATCATCAATATTCGTAACTACCGGTTTTGCATTAAAGAAAAGATAACCATTATCGAGGTAGAGATTCCCAACTGCATCTTCATCAACGTTAATACGCTCATTTAATAAAGACATATCAAAGGGATCACCTTGTTCAACTTTAAGTGCATTACTCAATAACTGTGAAGGGTATCTTGAATTGCCTACCCAATTAATATCTCTCAAGAAATATTGTTTCCCCTCTTCTAAATCTATTTCAATTTTAATTCTCTTTTCACTGACCGGATAGACAGTATCATTGACTATTTCAGCATTACGATAACCATTCCGGCGGTATTTATCAATAATAATTTCTTTATCTTCATCGTAATCTTCTCTAATGAATTTAGACCCCTTAAAGATATTCCAGTTCTTTTTATGAGTATTCTCCATTTCTCGTCTCAACTGCCCATCGGTAAATACCGTATTGCCTGTGAAATCAATATCCTTTATTTTGACTTTTTCATTTTTATCAACATCTACAATTAATTTAACTCTGTTATTACTTGCACTATCATCTTGTTTATTAATATCTATTTCTGTGTTCAGGTATTTCTTATCGTAGAAATAATCTTCAATTGTTCCCCTTATCTGTCTTTCCAGATGTTCTGTCAATTGACTTCCTGAACTAAGTTCGAGTTCTTCTTTAATATCCTTTTCCTCCCCTTTTTTCACTCCACGGATCTCCAAGGCAGAGAGTCTTGGTAATTCTTCCAGTTGAATGTTAAGGATAACAGAATCTCCCTTCATTTCTTCTGCATAAATTTTGATATCAGAAAATAAATTTTGAGACCAAAGGTTTTCAATCGCTTTAGTAATTCTATCTCCGGGAATCTCAATAACCTCACCACGTTTTAATCCAGATAGGTTTGCAAGAATTTCCTTGTCAAGAAACTGAACCCCAGTAACTTGTATGTCTTCAACATAATATTCACCTGGATTTGAATAATCAATAACATCATAAGACTGTTCTTGCTGAGCTGATAACTGGGAGGTAGTAATTAATAAACCCGTCAATAAAATAATAATTTTTCTAAACATAGGGTTTTGTGTTATTTTTCGTTTCATTATTAACCAATTGTTCGCTGGTTTTTCCAAATCTACGCTCTCTTTTTTGGTAATCAATAAGGGCATCATAAAAACTTTCTTTTCTAAAATCTGGCCAAAGTATTTCGGTAAAATATAATTCAGAATATGCAATCTGCCAAAGCAAAAAATTACTTAACCTCTGTTCCCCACTGGTTCTGATAAGCAAATCCGGATCTGGTATATCAGTTGTCGTCAAGTATTTTTGTACAATTTTGCTATTCACCTCAGGAGTTATTCTACCCTCTTTAACGTCTTCTCCAAACTTTTGCATTGCATTAGCAATTTCCCATCTTGCACCATAATTCAATGCCAAAACAAGCGTTAAACCTTCATTTGTGGCTGTTTTGTTTTTAATAAGATCAAGTTTAGTTTTTACGTTTTCAGGTAGGGATTCAATATCTCCTATTGTAGTTAATTTTATATTGTTATCCAGCAGGGTTTTTGTTTCTCTGTCTATTGTTAAAACGAGCAGGTTCATAAGAGCTTCAATTTCACTCTTTGGCCTGCTCCAGTTTTCCCTGGAAAAAGCATAAAGAGTCAAATATGAAACACCCAGTTCGGCAGCAGCTTCCACTGTCTCCCTCACAGCTTTGACACCATTCTTATGTCCAAAAATTCGCTGATTGCCTCTTTTTTTTGCCCATCTCCCGTTTCCGTCCATTATAATGGCCACATGACCAGGCAACCTTTCTTTAATAATGTCTTCCTTTCTTCCCATATCTTAATCAGTCTTCGTAAGTTGGGCATTGTATTACCCTGTTAAATGGTTTGTAGGTAATAAACAAAAAAGGCATATGATACCAATCGTCATTATGCATCTTTGATTCATATCCTTTTATCGTATGCACCCCATCCATAGAATCAAAAAATATTTTACGTACATTCCATTCAAATCCTATGGAAAAGCGTTCAAAGATATTATATTTAATTCCTAATCCAAAAGGAATTGTTAATGGAAAATTAACTTTTTCATCGGTTAGAAAAAAATCCGTCCCCACACCTAAAAAAACGAAGGGGGTAAAATTTTCTTTTCTTATATTAAAAACATCATATGGAATAAAATTAAATTCCACACTCGCTGATAAATCCCAAAAACTGGTATTAAAAGATTTTTTTGTTATAATATTTTCTGGAGTATAGGGATAATGGAAATCATCAAAATCTTCCATGTTTCCCCTCAAACTTTGCTTGACCGCCATAAATCTCAAGGAATATCTTTTATCAAAATCTCCTTTCATGACAAATCCCAATCCTAAAGAGGGGCTATAGAACGGATTTGTTTTGTTGTAATCACCCAGATAGTGGGCTGTTCCCCCAACAGGACCAAGTGAAATTCCCTCCTGGGAATATGAACTAAGACCTAATAAAAAAATGAAGCTTGACAGCAAAAACGATTTCATCAACTATTAATTAAAACTTAAATAACCGACGGTTTAATGTTTCGATTTTAAATACAACGTTAAGCATAGTGAAATAGTATATATCATTATGCTTAGAAAACCGGGAAGTAAATCCATCGATATAATCAGTTGATGTCCAACGTCCGCCAAGTTCAAAACCAATATGCATACGATTTGTTAGGGGATATTTAATGCCTGCACCTAAAGGAATTACAAGACTCATACTTTGGCTGTCATCAAAACGGTCACTGTCTTCAAGGTCGTCTAGAGGTTTTACATTAAAAAAAGCACCGCCCAGCCCTGCAAAAACGTATGTATTCAACGTGGCAGAACTACTCTTTAATCCACGTCTTAAGTTCCCTATCGTAAAGTTCACTGGTGTACCTTCAGGTATTATAGAATATTCAAATTGTCCGCTTACTTCCAGAACCGATGAACTAAAAGCATAATTTCGTGCTTCATTCTTAGAATTTGCATCATCACCTTCAAGATAACCAAAAACCACATTCGTTTTTATGCTCATATCTTCCTGAAGGCGATATCTGCCTCCAATATTTAGATTGGGTCTTGTATTTACAATTTCAACGTCTTTTAATCCCATCCAGTTGTTTTCATCAGCTGCGCCACCAATATCACCAAAATAATGTACACTTCCTATCCCTCCAGTAATTTCAGCCCTCTGTAATTTCCATCGCTGTGAATAGCTTAAAACAGGGAGTATTATTAAAAAGCAGATTATAAAATATTTTTT
>JBKGZD010000092.1:0-10411 GCA_046545795.1 Bacteroidales bacterium
GTGTTGATCAGTTGCATCAGCGTCATCCGCGTTCCAACAATTATAGAACACGGATGACGCGGATACAACACCCGCCTGACCGGACGGGCAGGGATTTCCGCGGATTTTTTCCGATTTCAAAATTTTCGTAAAATTTTATTATGCGGCAAGGCGAAATCACAGGTTTATTGTCTTCTTGATTCCTCCCTTCACCCATCTTCCGGGAGCAGTGATATTTCCATAAGAAAAATAATCAATATCAAAAATATTATTAACACTTAAGAATACAGTCCATGCATCATTTCGCCAATGTACTTTCGCATTAAAGACCCAATAAGGGTTATAAGATCTATCACCTTTATATGTTTTTTCCTCTTTATCATAATACCTGAAAGATCCATTACGATCCTTGTAATTTGACTGCAATGACAAATACCAACTGTCACTCAGAGAACAATTAACATCTATATCCAGTTTATGCTTCAGATAACTTAAAGAATACTTAGACTGGAATCCATCCGTAAGTTTATTTTGATCAAGGTAGGTATACTGAACTGTTGCTCTCTCTATAACAGGTATTTCAAAGTTCTTTTGCAGCTTAATTTCAATACCCCTGTTCAATACCTCTGTAAGATTTCTACTTACCCATTTTTCGTTATTGCTTTGCTCATCTAATAAAACCCACGCAATTATATCATCCGCCTTTGAGTAAAAAAGAGAAGAATATGCAGAGAAACCTTTATCTGTGTATTTCCAACCAACCTCATAGCTTGATATTTTTTCCGGGGAGAGATTAGGGTTTCCCTCATTGGCAGGACCGTTATAAAACATGTCTGTAAAGGTAGGAAGCCTTAGTGATTGATTATAGGAAGCATACATACTATTTCTCTTTTTAAATTCATAACTTATATCAATTCCGGGGTAGAATTTCATTCCTCCTTCATATTCATCAGCCACACTCCCCAAAATTCCTGCTGAAACAGTAAAGTCAGACAGGTGATACCTATGTTCCATATAAATGTCACCCCTCTTTCTTGTATATTTTTTATCGTAAACGCCATTTGGATCACCTTTCACTTTTTGAATATTATCCATTGGTTCACCTAAAACATTACTTAAAATTTCCTCCTGTCTGAATTCCATCCCAATGGCAGTTTTACCCAATATTGAGCGATAAGATAAATTCAGTCCTCCTCCCCATACATCGGTTGTATGATAATTGTGTCCACCGTAATAATTCCAGGGTTCGTAAACTCCCGGAGTATATTTTGCAGTATCTTTCCCGCCTTTTACAAAATAACCGCCTTCTCTTTTATACCATTCAGGTGACTCGCGAAACAATTCAAAGCGGTCATTGTGCCTGCGCCAGTAAACAGAAGGTTCTACCTTAAACTTTTCCCCGATGGAAGCAGATAATGAGGCAAATTTTATCTCATTTTCTTCAAATTGATGAGGATATTCAGGAGTATAAAAGCTTTGTGCCCCATAGGCTTTGTTTTGATAGCCTGCCTGCATATTCATTTCTCCTGAATCAAACCCGAAAACACCATGATAAAAAAGATTAGATAGTGAAAAGTCTGTATTCTCAATGTATCCGTCTGAACCCCTTTGAGATAAGGACACAAAATGTTTGAAATTATTGTGTTTGAAATTCGTATTTATACCGGTTTCATACAAGCCGTGTTCCCCTGTAAGCAGACTCAATTCTATTTCATTTGTATCAAGTGGCTGTGTAATGATGTTCACAGCTCCTTTAAAGGCATTGGGTCCAAAGACCCTTGAACCGGAACCTTTTAAAACTTCAATTTTTTGAACATCAGAAAGATTAACAGGGATGTTAAGTGCAAAATGTCCTGTCTGAGGGTCAGTGACATCAATTCCATTCAGAAGAATAAGATTTTGATCAAATGTTCCACCACGGATACTCATATCTGCCTGAACTCCCATTTGCCCTCGTTCACGAATATCTATACCAGGTGTATTGCCCAATGCCTCCTGCAAAGAAGAAACCGGACTAAGAGTTAGATCATCTTCAGATATTATATTTACAATCCTTGACAACCGGGAATAAACAACAGGAGAACGCTGAGCGCTAACTATAATTTCGTCCATATCGAGGGTTTTGAAGACTTCAGAACTGTCAGTTTGCGCATAATTTGGTGTTGATATCATGACCAATGAATAGGTAAAGCTCAACGCACCAATCTGAATGCACTTCCCCAGTGTATTAAAAACTGAGTAACTCTTTCTTTGCCAACGCTTAAAAAATAAAGTCGATTTAATTTGAAAATTTTTACGCTTCATAAAACTTAAATTTTGGGTTTAAAAACCGCAAAAATAAACAAACCTATCATAGCAAAATAAAATTTCAGTATTAATATTTGTGACATAGACCTATTAAGCAGCATAAAAATACCCGAAACATTTTCTTTCATGCATCACTTAAAAATGCATTGTCGTCTTTGTAATAAAATGATATAAATGACTAAAGGAAGCAACATAATTGCCAGAAAACAAGAGAATAATACAGAAAAAGGGTATGCATCCAAAACTAATTTTTTAAATTTACAAGATGCAGCAGATAAAACTATAAACTCGTCATTTATAACAGATATGAATCAGTCTGATACTCTATACAAAAATATACATCAGGATATTATTGACCGATGTAAGAAAGGAGAACAAAAAGCACAGTTTCAGCTCTATAAGCTTTACTACAAAGCAATGTACAACACTAGTTACAGGATTATTAAAGATGAAATGGAAGCTGAAGATGTGATGCAGGAAGCGTTTCTAAAAGCCTTTGATAAGATTCATACTTATACTGGTAAAGTAAGTTTTGGAGCATGGCTGAAGCGCATTGTAATTAACCATACAATAGACCAAATAAAAAAAAAGAAAGTAGACTTTAGTTCTTTAGATAATGTACATTATGAAGTGGAAGAAGATGAAGTTCCATTTGACATACAAGATGAAGAGACTTCAGAACGCATTGAAGAAATCAGGAAAGCGATAAACGAGCTGCCTGACGGGTTCAGAATAGTTCTCTCACTATATTTACTGGAAGGCTATGACCACGAAGAAATCGGAAAAATACTCAACATAACAAGTTCAACTTCACGGTCGCAGTTTACAAGAGCAAAAGCTAAACTTAGAGAACAACTTGAAAAAAAACAAAATTAAAATGAAGAATTTACAAAACATAATTAATCATAACCGGGAACAATTTGATAAGCTGGAACCTTCAGATGGACATTTTAAAAGGTTTCAAGACAAGCTTAATAAGCACAGTAAAACAAAACCGGGATTCAACTGGATGGTGGTTTTAAAAGCTGCATCAGTAGCAATCTTAGTCGCATTATCATCTCTCTGGGTATACGACAACTTATATGAATCACCAAAACAAGAAAAGCTTGCAATGCAATCTTTATCTCCCGAAACCAGAGAAACTCAAATGTATTACGCAACACTGGTCGACCAGAAATACGAACAAATAAAATCATTTGATTTTGAGGATGAAAAACAAAAAAGAATGCTTTTAAGAGAACTCCGGGAAATGAATGAAACATATGAAAACATTCAGGAGGATATTAAATCTAACCCGAATGATCCCAGAGTCATTAATGCGCTCATAAAGCATTATCAAATGAAACTTGACGTTATGAATCAAATTCTGAATCAATTAAAAAATTTAAATCAAAACAATGAGGAACCAAACCATGAAACCACTGAAATTTAAAAGACAAACCTGGATACTGGCGCTGTTAATATTTGCTCACTTTGCGCTATATGCCAACCCGAACCAACATACAAAGGAGATTAACAAAGAATATGACATTAATGCTGAAACTATTATTGACATAGAAAATAAATACGGTGATGTTAATGTTGTGAACTGGAATAAAGATAAAGTAAAATTTGAAATTGTAATAACCGTTGATCACCAAAAAGAAGATAAGGCAAAAGAGTTGCTGGACTATATCACAGTCAATTTCACTGAAAGCAATAATACCATTAAAGCAGTGACAGAAATTGATGATAAATTCAACCGATCCGGTGGTATATTCAATTTTTCCAGTGCAACGAAGGAATTCAGCATAGATTATACAGTAAAAATGCCAAAAAATTCAAACCTGGATCTGGCAAATAAATATGGGAATGTTTATATAGATGAAATTACAGGTAAAGCGAATTTAGAAGTTAAGTACGGAAATCTGAAAGCAAACAAAATACTCCGGGATAATACAAAACCATTGAGTAGAGTACACCTTGCTTACTCAGATGGAGCAATCAAAGAAGTTGAGTGGCTGAAATACGAAATCAAATATGGCAAGCTGGACCTCGAAAAAAGTAAAGCCTTAATTGGAGTTAGTAAATACTCGAAACTTTTTATAGATGAAAACAGTTCTGTTGTTTGTGAGTCGAAATATGATAAATATGAAATTGACCATATAAGTAACTTTGTTTGTGAGTCAAAATATACTGACTTTAAGTTTGGCCAATTGGATAAACAACTTGACATTATAACCAAATACGGTGATGTTAGAGTAGACAAAATTTCAAAAGGCTTCGAAAAAATTAAAATTGATAATGATTATGGTCAAATACGGTTGGGAATAGATCCCGGCGCTTCTTATCACTTTAACGGTGAAGCCGACTATGCAGATATTAATTATCCTAATGGCCATAACCTCAACAAAACAGAAAAGAACACTGAAATGAAAGTATCCGGTATAATAGGTGAAGATAAGGACACGAAATCCGAAGTTATAATACAGACCAAATATGGTAATGTCAGACTCGAATAATATTCAATCAAATATATAAACATCAAAAAGAGCCGTAAGTTTAAAGTTTACGGCTCTTTTTAATCGTTATATTAAAGAAAAGATATAACAAGCTAATTACGTATCAGTCTTTACTGAAATTATAAACTGCTTTTATTTTATGGAAGATCTCGGTGTTTTCATAAACTCCCCTGAAATTTTCAGCACCCGGACCATATGCAAAAACCGGAATCATAACACCTGTATGTCCATCAGATGAAAAATGGGCTTCCACTTCCTTTTTTTCAATGTCACCGTCAGTAAGCGTCATTCCGCCACATTCATGGTCTGAGGTAACTATAACAAGCGTATTTTCGTGATTATCAGCATATTTTTTTGCAGCTTTGATTGCATTATCGAAATCCATAATTTCTTCAAGAATGTAATCCAGACTTTGGTCATGCCCTCCCCAGTCGATTTGAGAACCTTCAACCATCAGGAAGAAACCTTTATCAGTCTTTTCAAGAATATTAATAGCAGTTTCTGTAGCCTCAGGAAGCATATCTCCCCTTCCTTCTGAATATCTTGGATTATGGCCTTCAGATGTTAAGCCTGCTAATTTACCATTGTCAATCTTCTTAATCTCATCCATGTTATAGTGAACATTATAGCCTTTGTTTTCAAGGCTATCTGTTAAATCTTTCCCGTCTTCTCTATCATTAAAATACTTGGCTCCTCCACCAATAAAGACCTCAATATCAGTTTTTAAAAAATCTTCAGCAATTTCTTCATAATTATTTCTACTTTCATTGTGAGCAATAAAGGCTGCCGGGGTAGCATGAACAATGGCACTGGTACTCACGAGGCCTGTGGCATATCCGTTTTTTTCTGCAATTTCAAGAATACTGGTTAACTTTTCATCTTCTGGTGACATGCCAATATATCCATTATTGGTTTTATGCCCTGTGGCCATTGCTGTGCCACTTGCAGCTGAACAAGTTATAAAATCATTCGCAGAGTATGTTTTCTGGAATCCTATATCCTGGAATTCTTCGAAGGTTAAAGGTTGTTCAGCGTTTACCATACCAGCATAAAAATGCGCTGTTCCCATACCATCCCCAACTAAAAGAATAACATTCTCCACTTTTTCGTTTTTTTCATCATCTGTCTTCTCTTTTACAGACTCAGTACAACCTGAAACAAAGAAAAAGACTGTAAAACCTATTAATAATAATTCTAATTTTCTCATATTTAATTCAATTTTCATTTATAAATAATCATATCTTTCTGCAATGATACTAAATTTAATTATTCCAAGACATTAACAATACGTTAAGATAATGTAAAAATTAAAAAATATGAATATGCAGAATAATGCTCTTATCTACCACTAAAAAGCATTAAAGAATCCCTTTTACTTGCCTGCTTCCACCATTTTTCGGGATATACAGTCCAGTTCTCTTTATAGTTCAAAACTAAAGTATCCTGGTTTTCAATATTTTTTCGAATCAATCTCCGTATATCCTTATTGTTCACGGCAAGAATTCTCTCCTCAATCTCCTTCTTATCCAATCCAACACCTTCTGTAAGGTGCCCCCCACCTCCATTTGCCCGGTAAGAATTTAAAGCAACCTCATAATATTGGTCCATAAAAAAAGCCTGACCATTCGAAAATTGTTTGATTTCTATTCTTTCCCCTGCTGGTTCTGTTACATCAACAATGTAATCAATCCCCCATGCAGAATCAAAATTATAATAAGGTTCTTTTAAAACATAATACCCCTGGTCTTTTGAGTAAATTGGTTTCCCTGTACTATCCTTTTTAAAATTAAGCAAGTAATCATCAGCACCGTACATAGTCTGAAACCACTTACCATAACTGTACTCCAGGTATTTTTTAATTTCCTTTCCACTCAGTTCAATAGTATAAAGAGAATTTTCAAACCTGTATAACTTAAATAGGTCTCTCACGGTTATATCGCCTTTTGTGATGGTTTTATCCCTTGATAACGGAGCTGCAAAAGAAATATCTGCTTCTGAAGTTTCTATTTGAACCTGGTGAATAAGCGTCATCCACTCAGATGGCCTAAAAAAAGCATCCCGGGTGGAAATATTTATTGGTGATACCGTCAATTTTTCATCAATAAAGTTTTCTATTTTGGCTTTATGTTTTGAAAATTTCTCATTAAAACTTTCAGAAGGCTCATAATTAGATATATCCACAATATCACTTGAAATTTTTCCAACAGAAGATTTATTATTCACAGTGCTGAATTGCAAGTCAACCTCTGCAACACTACTTGCATAAGCCCCCGGGTTTATAATTGTAACAGAATCACCTTCATTATTTTCAATCCGAATATTCTTCCTTTGATGATCGTGTCCATAAATGATTAAGTTAAAACCCTGAACGTTTTTAGCCAAATCATATACAGCATTTTCAGCCAGGCTATCATTATTTTCTTCTCCAAATCCTGAATGTACCAGGCCAATTATAAAATCCGGGTTTTCTTTTTCCTGAATAACGGACATCCATTTTTGGGCTGCTGTTTTAATTCCATTAAATTGAATTCCTGAATATTTATATGAAGGAAGCCAATTGGGAACAGAGGGAGTAATTAATCCTAAAATTGCAATATCTATAGTTCCTTTGGTAATAATCGTGTAAGGTTTAAAATAAGGTTCTCCGGTTTCTTCTTCTATAGCATTAGCAGCGAGCCATGGAAAATTGAAATCGTCGACAAGCTTGTCATAAACACTATGCCCTGCCTCAATATCATGATTACCCACAGTAGCTGCATCATACTCAAGGAAATTCATTATCTCGGCCATTATATGGATTGAAGAAGTATCGATATAGTTATAATAGTAAACAGGAGGTTGTCCCTGCAAGATATCTCCGTTATCCAATAACAAAACAGTTGTATCTTTATTGTTTCTTGCTTTTTCCAGGTAAGTAGAAACAACAGATAATGAGCCATTTAGCGGGACGTCCTCAATAAAATCATAAGGAAAAACTGAGCCATGAATATCGCTTGTGGCAATTATTTTAAGGTTGTTAGTCTCCTTTTTATTTGCATTACAAGCAGCAAAAAAGATTACAATCAAAAGAAAATATAAAAACTTAGATTTTTGCATTGTCCAATCAGGTTTAAGATTAAAAAGATACCCATTAAAAAACCAACAGACCTATGGAGTTAAGTACTTATGAAAGGATTTCAAAAAAAAGTCGGGCAATATCCACTAATGAAACAATTCCAGTGAGCAAGTTTTATCAGAACAAATCAACTGAAATATTCTGGATAAAAGCAGTATAAGTGGTTTCATCTCCGACTTTTGCCATTGACAGAATAAATATTACAGAAACGTCCTCTCCGTCTGCATTTGTTATGGTGGCTTCTTTTCTCTCTCCTACTATTTTATCTTTTTCAGGATCAATGTATCTCTTGATAAAATCTTCATAGTGATCCAATTCTTTAGGAAATAATTTCTTTACATTTCTTCCTAAAATCATGTCTCTCTCAATTCCCCATAATTCTTCAGCAGCCTTATTGAAGAATTTCACTATTCCTTCCTGATCAATGGTTACAATAGCATCAGATGCACCTTCCAGCGTTCGATCATTGCGCAGTTTTTCTTTTTCCATTTTCTTGAATTGCTGCTTCACCTCTTCTCTGGCTTCTTCTAATCTTTTGCTCAGTTCAGACTGTGATTTTCTCAGTTCCTCCTCCTGTTTTTTTAGTAATTCAGTTTGCTTTTGAGACTCTATCTCCATCTGTTTTTGTATTGTAATATCGTGAGCAATATAAATTACTTTAGAGATTTCTCCGTATACATCATTTACAACTGTGATGGTATTCTGAAGCCAAATCTCCTTGCCTGTTTTAGTAAGATGCTTGAACTGCCCCTGATATGTTTCTCCATCAACCACACTACTCCATATTTTCTTAACCTTTTTGAGGTCTTTAGGCTGAACCAAATCAAACAGTGTCATATTTTTGATTTCACCATCAGAATATTCCATTGTATTCAGGAAATTCTGGTTTGCATCCAGTATATCTCCGGAAGGCAATAACTCCAATTTATGCGTAGAACGATTCAATGCTTGTATTTGCGCTTCATAATCAAGACTTTGCTGCTTGTGTTCAGTGTTATCCAAACCAAGGTATAATATTTTCTCGACACTTCCGTCATTTTTTCTCATACAGGTATATGTGGACATTGTCCATAAATCCCTGCCTTGTTTGGTAACCATTTTCATATATCCTTCAAAGTGCTTGCCTCCTTCAGCGAGTCGGGCCCATAAGTCATCAAACCAGGCACGGTCTTTATCATCGATAAACAAGGATATTTTTTGGCCTTCTACTTTGTTGGTGTTTTCGTATCCCAACTTCTTAATAAATTTTGTATTTGCATACAACAAACTACCATCCGGATCAAATTCAGCATGGATCATAGTATGGCTCACAGCATTGGAGAATATAATAAAACGCCTGCTTTGCCTGTCTGCCTCTTCCTGTGTGGCTTTAAGCTCTTCCATATTTTGCCGCATTTGTTCCTCTTTAGCGGCAAGTTCCTCGGCTTGTTTGCGTGATTCTTCAAGAAGTTTGGACGTCTGGGTATTGATTTTAACATTAGAAATTGTAGAAGCAATACTCTCGGCAACTTTTTCAGAAAATTCAATAACATAATCTTCCAACTCATGAAATGAAGCTATTTCAAGAGCGCCATGCATTTTTTCATTTACTTGAAGAGGTAAAATCAACAAACATCTGGGTGTTGCTTTTCCCAGTCCTGAGGTAATATTCAGATATTCTTCCGGAACCTCAGTCATATAAACTCTTTCCTTTTCCAGCACAACATTACCTAAAAGTCCTTCTCCTATTTCCACCCGTTTATCGGGAAATTTTCTTCTCTCATAGGCATAACATGCAGTCATTTCCAGGTATTTATCACCTTCTTCCTCATCATTTATAATAAAAAATGCACCCTGGTTAGCCCCAATATATTGTACCAGGTTGCTGATTAACTTATAGGATAATTCCTCCAGGTTATCTGTATCATGCCTTAAAATTTCCCCAAATTTAGCCAGACCTTCAGATACCCAGTGGCGCTGGCGGTCTTCTTCTCTTCTTCTCTTTTCTTCCTGTTTGGTTTTTTGTAACTCATCTCTTAGGGATAACACAGCATTCCCCAAAACATCATCTTCTCCCTGTACTTTATATACGGCATCCGTTTTCCCACTTTTCAATTTTTCAACAAAATGATACACTCTTTTCGTCTTATCAAGCTCTTGCTTAATAGCCTGATTCAAATCACGTGAAGAATCGGCATAACGTTTGCTTAATAAAAATGCATAAAATGCAAGAACTATAGGAGAAAGGTCTAAAATTATATAGACAGGGTTGCGGATATGTTGACGTACAATTTCATCAACCGTCAAATCCCTGACAATGAAATCAATAAAAAGAACTAATAAAACTGTAGCCAGACCTATAACAAAACCGCTAAAAGTATATTTTATCACTATGCTTCTTCCACGGGAATTGTTCATATTCATAAGTTTATTTTTAATTGTTCACAGGCCATATGGAACTTACCATAATAAAAAAATCATGTTTATTTTATCATGGACGTTTCATATCAATTAATAAATGTTTCAGGAA
>JBKGZD010000093.1:0-10275 GCA_046545795.1 Bacteroidales bacterium
TCTTCAAAAGATGACTTAACAGCGTAATGGGAAAAATATTGATGCGCTCGATGATATCTTTTAGCCCGTTGCCTTTGGGATAATCCCAGCCCAACAGGTTTAGTCCGCTGCATTTACCGTAATCAATAGAATCAGTTGAAAAGCGCGAACTGGAAACAACCCATCCGGAAAATGTATAGTTTTTATATTCCGGCAATTGTTCTCTTTTTGCCATTATGTCATCAACGCGCGAACGGACATATAGTGGTACCTGTATGCTGACCCTTCTTTCCTGGTCGTTAGCATATTTGCATTCAATAAAATGTTGATTGCCCTCTTTGGTTGCTATCACATCTATTTCATGGGTAACACAGCGCCCTTCGATCACTTTTCCAACCTCAGTTTTGTAGCCTTGTTTTTCAAAAACAGCCCCTATAAAGTATTCAAACGGATACCCGGAAGGCCCGAGTTCCATCAATGCTTTTTTAAGTTTATAGCGCAAGGCGCCCAAAGTGCTTCTTTTGCGCAATAGCTTATAGGCATGTCGATAAATTTTTTTTGTGGTTACACCTTCATATAACCATTTCTCAATGTCGTCAGCAATTTCCTCAATGACATCTTTCTCTGCTCCTGCGTTTTCCAGTGAACGTTTTAATTTGGAAACATCAAAGCGTTCTTTCTCTCCTGAAGTTTTGGTAATGAGAATGCCACTATTGTCCTGGTTTTCCATATCGTTTTATTTTCTTGGTTCGGATTAGGTTTAAACATAAGCATAAAAACAATTGCATTCATCCATCCATGCCAGTTTGTAAACGAATTTTTTTTATTTTGGTTATAATAACCGACCTGGTTTGTCATTGTAACACCTGACCAAAGGAAGCATACAATAATTGTTCATGTCTGCTTATCCTGGTTTATTCAAAGTTAATAAAAATTCCATCCGGTGATTCAGGTTGTTAATACAATTCGAAAACTCTGAGGAAGGAAGAAAATTAAGAATATTGTTATTGCCTGTTTTTAAGGAGATCAGGAGGGAAGTTGATTTACAGGAATAAACCCGGGATAATTGTTTAGAGCTTTTCTTATTAAAATTAAACAAAATAAAGCGCTTTGATGTTATACAACAGAAATGAATAATCGTAATGTTTAACTTTTAAAGGAGACGCTAATGTTTAAAGAATATGATCCATTAAAGAATAAGCTCTTTAGCGTAATGGACAATGATGGAAAAATTATCAATGAAAAATATATGCCTGAAATTACAGATGAAAAGGTTTTGCAGGCATATAAAGATATGCTTTTTGCCCGTACTGCTGATTTGATGACAGTTTCATTTCAGCGCCAGGGGAGAATCTACACATATCCCCCTAATTATGGTCAGGAAGCCATTGCCGGAGGTATTGCTCAAGTCATCCGGGAGAATGACTGGGTGGTTCCGGCTTATCGCGAGTTGGGGTTATGGCTTGCTAAAGGAGCTTCATTAAAAGAAGTATTTTTATACTTTATGGGCTATGAAGATGGTTCACGTTTTGAAAAGGCCAATCATCTGCTGCCGGTTTCTGTGCCTATTGCTTCGCAATTATTGCATGCAGCAGGTATAGGTTATGAAATCAAATACCATGATAAGGATGAGGTGGTATTTACGTTTGTAGGAGACGGAGGAACTTCTGAAGGAGACTTTCATGAAGGGCTTAATTTTGCAGCCGTCTGGAAAGCTCCTGTTGTTTTTGTCATACAGAACAACCATTATGCCATTTCATTCAATGTTCAGAACCAGACCTCTTCTAAAAACCTTGCTATTAAGTCTTATGCCTACGGAATAAAAGGAATACAGGTGGACGGCAATGATTTCTTCGCCATGGTTAAGGCTGCTGAATATGCTGCAGAATTGGCCAAAAAAGGAGAGGGGCCTGTTTTAATTGAGGCACTGACTTACAGAAGAGGTGCACATACTACCTCAGATGACCCTTCAAAATACAGGACCAAAGAAGAAGAACAGGAATGGGAGGTTAAAGACCCAATGAGACGCCTGAATGCATATCTTTCCAACAGGAAACTTTGGAATAAGGAGAAAGAAGAAGAGCTGAACAAACAGCATAAAAAAGAAGTGGAAAGACAATTTGAAGAGGCAGAAAATTATGGTGATTATCCTCTTGAGGATGTTTTCCAATATATGTATTCTGATATGCCGGGCGACTTAAAAAAACAACAATATGCACATGAAAAATTCTTAAAATGGAAGGAGGGCAAATAAATGAGTGTAATGACTTTAGTTAAAGCAATCAACAATGCTTTAGATATAAAATTAGAAGAAAATAAAGACGTGGTAGTCTTTGGTGAGGATGTTGGCTATGAAGGTGGCGTTTTCAGGGTTACCCAAGGGTTACAGCAAAAATATGGCGCAGAAAGAGTATTTGACTCACCCCTGGCAGAATCGGGTATAGTGGGTACTGCAGTGGGTATGGCCGTAGCTGGTTTAAGACCGGTGATTGAGATGCAATTCTCAGGCTTTGCCTATCCGGGATTTAACCAGATGATATCGCATGTTTCCAGGATGCGAAACCGAAGCCGTGGAAAGTATACTTCCTCCATGGTAATACGAATGCCTTACGGAGGCGGAATTAAAGCGCTTGAGCACCACTCAGAGAGTATGGAAGCTCTTTATGCGCATATACCTGGTTTAAAGGTGGTTATCCCTTCCACTCCACATGATGCCAAAGGGTTGTTAATTTCTGCAATCGAGAGCGAAGATCCTGTAATATATATGGAACCGAAAAGAATTTACCGTGCTGTTAAACAGGAAGTAGCGGATGAGAAGTTTAAAGTGCAAATTGGAAAAGCAAACGTTGTTCAGCAGGGAACAGATATAACAGTTGTGTCTTATGGCGCAATGATGAGAGATGTACAAAAAGCGCTTGCAATGGCCAAGAAAGCTGGTATTTCCGTTGAACTGATTGATTTGCGAACCATTTACCCAATGGATAAAGAAACAATTGCCAGTTCCATAAAGAAAACAGGACGTATCCTGTCAGTTACTGAAGCACCACAGAGCTTTGGACCCGGTGCTGAAATTATGTCTGTTGCCAATGAAGAGGCATTTCTTTACCTGGAGGCACCACCCAAACGTGTAACAGGATATGATACCATATTCCCGCTTCCGCAGGGCGAGCATCATTATTTGCCTTCTCCGGAAAAAATTTATTATGAAATTGAAAAAACCGTCAAATTTTAAAATATTATGAGACATATATTTAAATTTCCTGACATAGGCGAGGGACTGGATGAAGGTACCATTGTTGAATGGTATGTAGAAAAAGGACAGCAGGTAGAGTCCGGTCAATCTCTTGTTCAGGTTGAAACAGATAAAGTTACAACAGACATACCGTCACCTAAAACCGGAACTATTGTTGCACTATATGGAAACGAAGGGGAAACTATTCATGTTGGTGACCCCCTGGTTGAGATTGAGATAGAAGGTGTAGAAGGCAAAGAAGCGGTGGAAGAAGAGAAAAAGGAACCCGCTAAATCTACTACCGAAGGTGTTGAAGAAGAAGAAGGTGCAGGAGTAGTTGGAACTATTGAGGTTGCAGGTGAAGGAGGGCATCTTCCCGCCAGTGAAGAGGGCAGGGAAGAGAAAGAAACAGGCGAAGAAGAAAAAAAGCCTCGTAAAAAAGCCTTGGCTACTCCTGTCTCAAGAGCTTTGGCTAAAGACCTTGGCGTGGATGTTAACAAAGTTAAGGGAACCGGCCCTGGAGGCAGGGTGATGAAAGAGGATATTCACAGGTATGTTGATGAGCAGAAAAAACAACAACCCAGGGCTCAGAAAGCTGCACCCGGAGGTGAAGAACCTACAGTGGAATATGAAGACCTGACCCAGATACGTAAGACTATTGCTAAAAATATGACAAGGTCTAAGCAAAATGCTGCTCACATGTCTGTGATGGATGAGGTGGAGATCAGTGAATTAGTCAGACTTAGGAATAAGTATAAAGACAAGTATAAAGATCAGGATATTAAGCTTAGCTATCTACCTTTCATTCTAAAAGCAACAGCCCTGGCGCTTAAGAAGCACAGACAGCTGAATGCTGAGATGGATCTTGACAATGACAGGATGATTTATAAGAAATATTACAACATCGGAATTGCCGTCGATACTGAAAAAGGATTGGTTGTACCTGTTATACGGAATGTGGATCAGCTTACGATTTTTGAACTGGCCGAGCAGACAAATATTATTGCCCAAAAAGCCAGGGACGGAGAGCTTACATTGGATGACATGAAAGACGGAACCTTCACCATTACAAGCTATGGATCGATAGGTGGACAATTTGCTGTGCCTGTAATAAACTATCCACAGGCTGGTATATTGGGTATCGGAAGAATACTGAAGAAACCGGTTGTTAACGAAAAAGATGAAATTGTTCCAGGCCAGATTCTTCCTTTGTCGATGTCCGTAGACCACAGAATTGTTGATGGAGGTGAAGTATCTCGTTTTCTTAATACCATAATGAGCTATCTTGCTGAACCGGTTAACATGATCATGGAATAAGTAAGATAATTCAGAGCGTATCAGCAAAATTTAAATAAAATAATCAAAGGGAAAAATTATGGAATACGATGTTATTATAATAGGTTCAGGACCTGCCGGTTATGTTGCAGCAATACGTGCCGGACAGGTTGGCTTAAAAACTGCAATTATTGAGAAAAGCTTTATTGGTGGGATGTGTCTTAATTGGGGCTGTATCCCCTCAAAAGCAATTATTGAAAGCGCAAAATATTATGATAGATTGCGTATGGCGGATGAATTCGGAGTAGAAGGTATTAATCAGAAGAAATTATCTTTCAACTGGGAAAAAGCTAAAAACAGAGCTCTCGATATTGCAAAGAAACTGACTGAAGGTGTGGTATATCTGCTTAAGAAAAATGGGGTGGATATTATACGAGGAGAAGCTAAAATTACTTCGAAAAATTCGGTTACAGTGGACAACAGGGCTATAGACGCAAAAAATATAATCATTGCTACCGGCTCTTATCCCAATGAGTTGGAATTTGATATTCCGAAGGACAATTTATTGGAGATGGAGCATCTTTATGATGAAAAAGAATTGCCTTCTTCAGTGGTAATTGTTGGAATGGGAGGTGTCGCAGTTGAGATGGCACAGTTTTTCAAGATGATAGGTAAGGAAGTGACTCTTGTTACGCCTACAAAATCCTTATTGCCAATAGCTGATAAGTACCTGGATAACTATATTTTTGACAAGCTCCAAAAAGATGGAGTCAACATTCTTGTAGAGAAAAATATCAAAGAGTATAAGAACGGAAAGCTTTATGCAGGTGAGCATGAAATTAAATGCGAAAAAGTACTGAATGCAAGCATGAGAGGAGCTGTTCTGCCACCGTCAGACATTGACATAGCTCTTGACTATGGCTATATTAAAACGGATGAGAACCTGAAAACAACCTATGAGAATATTTATGCGGTTGGTGATGTTAATGGCAAAAGTTTCCTCGCCCATGTAGGCTCGGCACAGGGATTATATGTGATAAATAAGATTAAGGGTATTAAAGGAGCTATTGATCTTCATAATTACCCGATTAATATTTATACCAACCCGGAAATGGCACAAATTGGCCTCACAGAACAGGAATTGCAAAGTGAGAACATTCCCTATAAAGTGAGTGAGTTTCCATTGTCTGCCAATGGAAAGGCACTGATAGAAGGTTACGAAGACGGCAGCGTGCGCATGTTATCAGAAAAAAGATATGGTGAAGTTTTAGGAGTGCAGATAATCGCACCACATGCCACGGATATGATTGCAGAAGCTGCTGCCTTTATGCAGATAGAAGGAACTGTATACGATGTGGCAAAACTAATACATGCACACCCTACTATTTCAGAGGTTTTCATGGAAGCAGGTTTTGATGCTGTTGATAAAGCAATTCACAAATAAATTTTGTAACTTGTAACTCTGTAGTACAACTTTCTACTACAGGGTTACTTTGCTATTATGATACAAATAAAGAAATATGACCTTCCGGATTTCCAGATTTTCTTCAATGAAGAGAAGAAGTCAGGATGCATTTTCTGGGTTCCGGATGATTATTATATAGTATTGGGTAATAGCAATAAACCAGAACATAATCTTGTTTTCAGGAATGTGATCAATGATGAAATTGATGTTTATAAAAGGCCTTCCGGAGGTGAGACAGTTATTCTTTCACCAAACACCCTCGTTTTTTCTGTGAAAATTACAGTTGATAAGTTTCGTAATCCTTCTAAACATTTTGAATACTTCAATAATAAAGTCATTGAAGGGTTAAAAACTTTGGGGATAGAGAATCTTAAATACCGTGGCATATCGGATATTGCCATTGGTGATAGGAAAATCCTTGGTTCTTCTATTTACAGAAAAAGAAAAGCAGTGTTTTATCATGCTGTACTGAATGTTTCAGAACCGATTGAAACCATAGAACGATATATTAAACATCCCACCAAAGAACCAGATTACAGAAAAGGCAGAACCCATACGGATTTTGTTACATCCCTTTACAACGAGGGATATCCCCTGAGGATGGAACAGATACAAAACGCTATAGAACCCCGACTGGTTACTATTTCTGAAAAAGAGATAGAAGAACAGATCATCTCCTGAGAAATCTAAATTACCTTTGCATTTCAAATTATCACTGACTACTGGCTGGTAGCTGCTGAATACATTTGTCCGTGAATGTTGACAGGATGTTTTTTCTAAACAAAATTTCCTTTTAGTTTGGAAGCATGTTAAACTTTTACATATCCTCCATGTCAGAAAGAAGTATTTATAAATCAGTTTTATAATTCTTTATTAAATTTTTTTATATGATTAAAAGACTTCACCTATTTCTATTGATCCTGGTGATTGGCTTACCGGGAACTTATGCTCAGAACAAGCCTGTTACTAATGCAGATTACAGAACGGCAGAACTTTTCTCTCCATCAAAGATGGAAAAGTTGGTATTTAGTACATCCGTAAAACCAAACTGGTTAAAAACCGGAGATAAATTTTGGTATTCCTATGAAACTTCAGAGGGAACTTTCTATTATTTAGTTGACCTTGAAAAGCAGAGTAAAAAACCCCTTTTTGACAATGATAAAATGGCAGCTATGTTAACGTTAATAACAAAAGACCCTTACGATGGCCAAAACTTACCTGATATAAAACCTGACTTTAAGAAAGGAGATACGGTTTTTCAGTTTGATGTGAAGTCAACACAGGATGAAGAGGAAGAAGAAAAAGAGGAAAAAGATGATGAAGAGGATGAAGATGAGGATACGGAAAAAGACAAAGATACAGAGGAAGAAAAAAAGGATTCAAAAAAGGAGAAGCCTGAGAAGAAAGTTTTTCATTTAGAATACAATCTTCAGACTGGTGAACTTTATGAGATTGAAGACTGGGAAGAAGAAAAAGAAGACCCTGACTGGGCAAGTATTTCACCTGATGGAGAATATGTAATCTTTGCGAGAGATTATAATTTATTCTGGATGGACAAAGAAAACTATGAAAAAGCCAAAGAGGAGGAGGAAGATGAAAAAGATACCACCATTGTAGAGCATCAGCTTACCACCGATGGCGAACAATATTATGCATATGGGGGAGGTTATACGGCTAAAGACAATGATGATGAAGAGAAAATCAAAGAAGAACAAGAGAAAAGAAAGCCTGCACGAATTGTTTGGTCACAGGATTCGGAAAAGTTTGCTCTAATAAGACATGATGTGCGGAAAGTTAAATCGTTATGGGTTATTGATGTGCTTTCTACCCCTCGTCCTGAACTTGAAACCTACAAATATACCATGCCCGGGGAAAAAGAAGCTCCGCAGCAGGAATTATGGGTGTTTGATATGGGTGAAAAAGTAGGTGAACAGTTTGATGTGGAAGCTTTCACAGACCAGTCTGTGTCAATTAAACAAGAGATAAAAAACCATAAGCAACAGATTGAAGATTATGTCCCCAGCACATGGTTATCCAAAGGTTCTGATAAATTATATTTTTCCCGTACCAGCCGGGATTTGCATAAATCCGATATTTGTGAATTAAATCTTGAAACTGGTGAGGTGAATGTTCTTGTTGAAGAGCGAATGAACACTTATCTTGAGCCTATAGATAATGGACGTTTGCACGTGATAGGTGATGGAGATGAATTCATACACTGGTCAGAGCGAGACGGGTGGGCCCATTTCTATCTATACGATGGCGATGGAAACCTGAAACATCAAATAACATCTGGTCCCTGGCATGCTGACAGAATTATTAAGGTGGATGAAGAAAACCGGGTAATATATTTTGAAGCAAAAGGCCATGAAGAAGATGAGAATCCATATTATACCCATTTATACCGGGTCAATATGGACGGTACAGGTATGGAACTTCTCAACAAAGGGAATTTTGATCACCATTCTGTGATGAGTGATTCTTACAGGTACTTCATCAACAACTATTCGAGAGTGAACACCGCCCCAAAATCAGAAATCAGGGATAATAAAGGGAATCTTGTTATGCATCTTGAAACAGCTGATTTAAGCAATCTTTTTGCAGCAGGGTATAAATTTCCTGAACCCTTTAAAGTAAAAGCGGATGACGGGATAACCGATTTGTACGGAGTAATGTACAAACCCTTTAACTTTGATTCCACCAAAAAGTACCCAATTCTGGAATACGTTTATCCCGGGCCGCAAACCGAGGCAGTCAATACTTATTTTTCTTCCCGCATGGATAGAACAGACCGCTTTGCACAGCTGGGTTTTGTGGTAATCACCCTTGGAAACAGGGGCGGCCATCCTGATCGATCGAAATGGTATCACAACTACGGATATGGTGACCTGAGAGATTACGGCCTGGCTGATAAAAAATATGCCGTGGAACAACTGGCACAAAAACACGATTATATTGATATTGAAAAAGTTGGTATCAGTGGACACTCAGGAGGTGGGTTTATGTCAACTGCCGCTCTTTGTCAATATCCTGATTTCTATAAAGTAGCTGTCTCGTCAGCAGGGAATCATGACAATAATATCTATAACCGCTGGTGGAGTGAGACCCATCATGGTGTACAGGAGAAAATTGATGAGGAAGGGAATTCTGAATTCCTCTATGAAATAGAAACAAATCCTGAACTTGCAGGCAATCTTAAAGGAAAACTATTGTTGGTGCACGGTGATATTGACAACAATGTACACCCCGGGAACACCATAAGAATGGCAAATGCATTGATTAAAGCAAATAAAAGGTTTGATATGTTTATGATGCCAGGGCAAAGACACGGCTTTGACAATTATACTGAATACTTTTTCTGGCTTAAAGCTGATTATTTCTGTAAACATTTGATTGGAGACTACTCCATTAGTACTGATATTTTCCAGATGCGCAGAGATAAGAAAATGACACCCAGTAAAAAGCGACAGAGATAAATGGTATGATATAACACAAACAAACCATATAACTCTCAAATATTATGACAACCCCAGCCTGAATGAAGGTTGGGGTTTGTTGTAGTACAAGCACGGTTAATTCAGAGAATTTTCAAAGGTCATTTTAATGCGAGTACAAAATTCCGCCAGCTTAAAAGTGTGCTTTTTTACAGTTTATATAAATGGAAATTAAAAGTCTTGTTTATGCCTAAATCAGGTTTCTGGAATTGAAATTTTGAATGAATGTTTTCTTTTGTATATTTGTTTTTCCAGTTATAAATATTTGAATCTCAAATTATCTTCTGTAAAAAACTTTTCATGGAATGGAGAAAAATGTTGAGCTTAACCGAACTGATTTTCCTATGGATACAAAAGTTGTGATTGATTTTGTGGATGCTATTAATAAGCATGATGTGAACCGCATGTATGAACTGATGACGACAGATCACGTTTTTATAAATTCACATGGTAAACGAATCGAGGGAAAAGAGAATATGAAGCTTGGATGGGAAGGGTATTTCGAATTTTTTCCTGATTATACCATTGAAATTGCTGAAATAATTGAAAATGAGTCTGTTATTGGAATTTTTGGCTATGCGTATGCCACTTATATGAAGAAAAAGAATAAACAGAACTCAAATTACTGGAGGCTGCCCGGGGCATGGAAAGCCATAGTATCCGACGGGAAAATTAAACTCTGGCAAGTCTTTACAGACACAAAAGTCCCCTATGAAATCATTGAAGCGAATTTATCTTAATACATATCTGCTCAATAAGTGAAACATCCCTTCCTTATACATAAACGCCATTATTGTTCTGATTGATAGGATGTTAATAGCGTGAAAATT
>JBKGZD010000094.1:0-10240 GCA_046545795.1 Bacteroidales bacterium
ACCGAATGACAAAAGTTTAATCCCATTACCTGGAAATGAAAAAGGCGCATCGTTGCCGATACGCCTTTTATTTGGATGAAAAGTTATCTTTTTAAAGCAAATCAAATGCCACAACAACACCAGACATAACAATTGATACCATTGTCATAAGCTTAATCAGGATATTTAAACTTGGACCTGAGGTGTCTTTGAATGGATCACCAACTGTATCACCAACTACAGATGCTTTATGAGCTTCTGAGCCTTTACCACCATGATGACCAGACTCAATATATTTTTTAGAGTTATCCCATGCTCCACCGGCATTCGCCATAAAGATAGCAAGTACAAACCCACTGCTTAATGCTCCAACCAGTAATCCCATAGTACCGGGGACACCAAATAGTACACCAACAATAACAGGAGTAGATATCGCAAGTATAGAAGGAAGGAGCATTTCTAACTGGGCTGCTTTTGTAGAAATCTGTACACACCGGGCATAATCAGGTTCAGTTTCACCTGTTAGAATTCCTTTTATTTCTCTGAATTGTCTTCTGACCTCATCAATCATTTTACCCGCAGCACGGCCAACAGCATTCATGGTTAAACCTGAAAATAAGAATGCCATCATTGCTCCTATAAATACCCCAACAATCAATTCCGGGTTCATGAGATTAACTTTATAGTAACTCATAAAATCAAATAAAGTTGCTTCTTCTAGTGGAATTTTGGTACTTCCTATTTCAAGTGCATGCTGTCCTAATCTTGTCAATCCTGCTTTGAGCTCTTCAATATAAGAAGAAAGAAGCGCCAGTGCAGTAAGTGCTGCTGAACCAATAGCAAAACCTTTTCCTGTTGCAGCCGTGGTATTTCCTAGTGAATCAAGAGCATCAGTTCGCTCTCTTACTTCAGGACCTAATTCTGCCATCTCAGCATTACCTCCTGCGTTGTCCGCAATTGGTCCATAAGCATCTGTTGACAGAGTGATACCTAAAGTTGAAAGCATACCTACTGCAGCAATACCAATTCCATATACCCCATAACGCATTCCTTCTGCTGATAAATCGAATCCTGAGGCAAAAAGATATGCACCGATTATTCCAATAACAACTGCAATAATAGGAATTGCTGTAGATATCATACCTATTCCTACACCAGAAATAATGGTTGTTGCAGCACCTGTTTCACTGCTTTTCGCAATTTTGCGTGTAGGTTTGTATTCTTCAGAAGTAAAATATTCGGTGGATTTACCAATTACAATTCCTACGATCAGTCCCAGGAGCATTGCTGACCATATTCCCCATACATTATCAAATCCTAAGACATGTAAGATAATCCAGGCAAAAACCAGAATAAGAATAGCACTTGTATTGATTCCCCTGTTAAGCGCTTTTAGAAGATTTTTTTGTGTTGCTCCTTCTTTAGTTCGTACCAGGAAAATACCAAAAATGGAAAGGAGGATACCAACTCCGGCGATAAGCATAGGAGCTAATACTGCTCGCATTTGCATTTCTGCATCACCTATATAAGCAGCCGCTCCAAGCGCCATGGTGGCTAATATAGATCCGCAATAAGATTCATATAAATCTGCACCCATACCGGCTACGTCTCCGACGTTATCTCCTACATTGTCAGCAATAGTTGCAGGGTTTCTGGGGTCATCCTCCGGGATGTCACTTTCAACTTTTCCTACCAGGTCCGCTCCAACATCGGCCGCTTTTGTATAAATGCCACCTCCTACACGAGCGAATAATGCTTGCGTTGAAGCCCCCATTTCAAAAGTAAGCATTGTGGTTGTAATGATGATGATTTTTTGAGTTATGGTAGCTTCCTCAACAAATATATTCAGGATAATGAACCAAAAAGTAATATCTAATAAACCGAGTCCCACAACAACTAAACCCATTACAGCTCCACTTCTGAAAGCAATTTTCAACCCTTTGTTCAGAGAGCTTCTGGCTGCATGTGTTGTACGTGCTGCAGCATAAGTGGCAGTTTTCATACCGAAATAACCGGCAAGGGCAGAGAAAAAACCACCAGTAAGAAATGCAAAAGGAACCCATGCATTTTGCCAGCCGATGTAGGCTAAAAATCCCAAAATGATTGCCAGTACAATGAAGAAAATTGCTACGACTTTATATTGTTGCCAAATAAAAGCCATAGCCCCTTTTCTTACATTCAGGGCAATATGTTTCATCTTATCTGTTCCCTCACTTTCTTTCATCATCTGCTTAAAGAACATATAAGCAAATACTAAAGCAAGGATTGACGCTGCTGGTGCAAACCAAAATATCAAATCTACATTTTCCATACTTACTAAATTTTTATGATTTAATAATTAAAAAATTTATATATCTAAATACAATTATATAATTTTTGATTAATTTAAACTAAAAACTATTCAGTTTATTTCTAATGCTTTTTATCGAGCTAAAACCTGAAAATTTCCTAAAACAATTTCCGGTTTTTGAACCGGAAATCATTAAAATTGGAATCTAATATAATATTTTGGATAAAGCTGGCTAAAATTAAATTTTTTCTTTATCCTTAATTAATGTTCCTCTAAGTAATATGTTTTATGATTTGTTAAATTAGCTCAAAGGTATAAATGAATACTAAATATAACACAAATTTTGACCAGCTTTTTTTGGATTATCTGGTTGTATGTTTTATAACATATTGATGGTGGGGGATGTATGAGTTTGATTCTTTTAGGAAATTTGTTGAAACAGGGAAATATTTTACAGGGAATAATGGTTTTAAGATAAAAGAATCATTTATGAAACAACCCGGGAGGGATTTTTTTTAACATGAGAATTATGACCTATAAAAAAATTTAAAAATAACCATATGAAATCTAAATCAATTACGACCAAAGATGCGCCACAGCCAGCCGGGCATTATTCACAAGCAGTAGTTTATAACAACCTGGTTTTTATATCAGGTCAGTTACCCATTGATCCTTCTACAGGAGAGCGTTTGACCGGTGAGATCGAGCAACAGGCAAGGCAGGTTTTCAAAAATGTGGAAGCAATTCTGAGGGCTTCTGAAAGCAGTCTTGCTAATCTTTTAAAAGTTACGATTTATTTACCGGATATCTCTTTATGGGATAAAGTGAATAAAGTATATACAGAGTTTTTAGGAGAATCTAAACCTGCACGCTCAGTAGTGCCTACAAGGGACCTCCACTATGGTGTTAAAATTGAAGTAGAAGCTATAGCGGCTACAGAATAATCCAGGGGAGATATTACTGTGTATTTGCTGTTATGTATATTGTATATTCAAATAATGCCTATATTCGATAAGTATATTTAATTTTACAAGCAGAATAATATAATTGTGCTGCTTGCCGGGGTTACTGGTACTGTTGTCATGGGGTGGGTAATTCCTGCATACAGGAAGAATGAATGAGTTAAACTTCAATAAAGATTAGTATAACTGTTTGCTTATTGGTTCTGACTACCACAATGTAATTTTTATCACTTTTAATTTTCCGTATTAGATAAATCGATAACGGTGATTTTAGGTCTTATTCCTACTCTTCCTGGAAAACCAATAAACCCCAAGCCTGTATTAACATAAAGCTTGTTTTTTTTGTTTGTATATAATCCGCCCCACTCCGGGTATTTCAACTTGGCAGGGCTCCATTTAAAACCATTTAAATATATGCCGAATTGCATTCCGTGTGTATGACCTGAAAGAGTGAAGTCTACCTGGTCGTGATTCAAAATTTCTGCTTTCCAATGACTGGGATCATGAGAAAGCAGGATGTTAAATTTTGTTTGCCCATTAATATTAGAAAGTGCTTTCTGCAAATCCCCGTGCTGGTGAAAAGGAGGTAAGCCCCAGTTTTCTACTCCGATAATGCCAATAGATGAATTATTCCCGTTTAATTTCACAGAATCATTTAATAGCAGATGAAAACCCATTTTTCGATGAGCATCCTTCAACTTCTGCAGGTTTTTTTGTTTTTCACTATTGCTTGTCCAGGGGAAATAATCTCCATAATCATGATTCCCCAATATTGAATATTTCCCGATGGAAGCTTCCATGTTTCTGAGTACAGCAATAAAATCATCAATTTCTTCAGCTAAATTGTTTACCAAATCGCCTGTAAAAAAAATCAGCGAGGGTTTCTCCTTATTAATCATATGAACCGCTCTTTCAAGATGCGTTTTTTTCTTTGACCAGCTTCCGATATGTAAATCAGATATATGAACAATCCTTAATCCATTCCATTCCGAGGGTAAGTTGTTAAAAGTTAAAGGAATGCGTTCAACTTTAAAATGATACTTGCCGATGAGAATTCCATAAAGCAGAACAACAAAAAGAACAGACGCTACTCCTAAGCCAGTGTATGTTATTATAACCGTTGAATAATCATAGGAGGAAATCCTTGCCATTACAAAGTTTATCAATTTTTCGAAAAGCAAAAAGCCCGTCAGGATAATTTTTGGGAGGTAAAACAGGATAAAAGCGCCAAAAAATACGAATAATTCTTTCTGTTTTTTCTGATAATGCTGCCTCCAGTTCTTATCAAAAGAAAAAAACAGAAGAAAAATAGTAAGAAACAGGGGAATCGACCAGAAAATTATTGAGAATAGAATGGTTCCCGGGTTGAATAAAGTATGTAATTCAAAAAACAGAAATACATCAATAACCAGAATTACAAAAAGCACCATTAATCTTATGATATGAAATCTTTTAATCATAAATGTTAAAATCTATTTAATTAGACCAGCTTGTTCGTAGAAAACAACAGTCATTATCAATAATAAAAAACGCCAAAATAGTTATTTAACAAAATAAATCAATCACTGTTTACCAGAGATGATTAAAAATGACTACTCCTTTATAAAGCTTACAAAATGACTAATAAGATGATTGCACACCATTATGGCGGACCAATTGGAGATTGTTGAATTAAAAAGGAATCTTTACCGGAATGCAGCCATTACTAACACACTTTATTAGTTCGATATGTTTCGAAACATAATTTAACCTTCAAAAATTTTGTTTTATCTGTTTTTTGAGTTGAATGAAATGCCCATGGATTTTTAACATTTACATCCGTTACATACGAAACAATTTTTCTATAATTGGCATTATACATTAATTAAAGCGGGTTGTAAAATATTATCAAAACTGTTAAAAATTCAAAAAAAAGCATATTTTAGCTGCGTTTTTATGGCGCAAGCCTATTTATTAAATTTTAAATTTTTATTGTTTTATGAAAAAACTAACCTTTTTATTAACATTTTTGTTGTTTGTTTCCTTTCAGGCAGCAGCACAAATGCAGATTACGGGTGTGGTTACCAGTGAAGATACTGGTGAGCCCATCCCCGGGGTATCGGTGGTTGTGAAAGGCCAATCAGACGTTGGTACCTCAACTGATATTGAAGGTAAATATCAGTTAGAAGTATCTTCCGATGCCGAAACATTGGTTTTTAGTTTCGTTGGTATGGAAACCAAGGAGGTTGATATTGAAGGGCGCGAGGAAATTGATGTAACCCTCACTGAATCGGTTTCCGAGTTAGAAGAAGTTCTTGTTGTTGCCTATGGTACTGCAACAAAAGAATCTTTTACCGGATCGGCCGGACAAATTGGAGAAGGAGACCTGTCAAACCGAAAAATAACCTCACCTATTGGGGCTATTGAAGGTAATACATCTGGTGTACAGGTCATGTCAGCTTCCGGTCAACCAGGTTCATCGCCAAGTGTTGTTATTCGTGGTGTCGGAACATTAACTGGATCATCTAGTCCTTTATATGTTGTTGATGGGGTCCAATATGAAGGTTCTCTTGCTAACCTGAACACTGAAGACATTGAGTCTATGACTGTATTGAAAGATGCTGCTTCTACCTCACTTTATGGTTCTCGTGCGGCTAATGGTGTTGTTATGATTACAACTAAAAGCGGAAAAGAATCAAAAGGAATTAAAGTGAACGCTTCTGTGGAGAGGGGTGCTGTTAGTCCTGCTATTCCTTTTTACGATAAAGCTAGTCCTGGTGAATATTACGAGTTAATGGGTGAAGCATATAAAAATGCATTAGTCAGTGATGGAATGACAAATGAAGAAGCTTCTGCTCAAGCATCAGAGAAAATTTATAATCGCTTAGCCTATAACCCATTTGATGTGGAGAATGATAATATTCTCGGTGAGGATGGTAAACTTAATCCAGATGCTGATTTAATTTCCAAAAGTTTAGATTGGTATGATGCATTATCACAACAGGGAAGCCGCGAAAATTATTCACTTAATTTGTCAGGTGGCGGAGAAGATTATGACTTGTATTTTTCTACATCTTATTTAGACGAGACAGGTTACATTGTTACTAGTGGTTATGATCGTTTTACGACTCGATTGAAAGGTAACTTCAAAAGCACAGATTGGCTAAAGATAGGTGGTAATATGAATATCTCCATGACCAACAGGGAAGGACCGTCTTCTCGTGGCAGTAGTATAGCCAATCCATTTGGTTTTGCCAAAAATATGGGTTCTATTTATCCTGTTTATTTAGTCGATCCTGAAACAGGCGATTATATACTTGATGAAGAAGGTAACAAACAATATGACCTTGGAGGAGGATATTCCGAATATGGAATTTCTTCAAGACCTAACAATCCTGATAGACATGCTATTGCAGAAGCTCAATGGAATAGTGATGTAAGAATGACAAATAATATTAGTTCACGTTATTATGCTGAGTTTACAATCCTTCCTGAATTGAAGCTTACTGTTAATTATGGACTTGATGTGAATGATTATATTAACAAAGAATATGAAAACCACAAAGTTGGTGATGGAGCTCCTTCAGGACGCTACAGCGAATTACGTTACAGAAGAACTGTACAAAACTTTAACCAGCTTTTAACATATAACAAAAACTTTGATAGCGGTCATAATTTTGACATTACATTGGGTCATGAGAACTTTGACAGGCATTACAGCAACAATTCAGGTATGAAAAATAACCAAACAGCTGTTGGTATCCATGAATTTGATAATTTTTCCAGTACTTCCGAATTGGCTGGTTACAGCTCAGATAAAAAAACTGAGGGGTATTTTGGACGTTTGAACTATAATTACAGGTATAAGTATTATTTAACGGCATCTGCCCGTAGAGATGGTTCTTCTGTATTTAATAAAGATGTTCGGTGGGGTAATTTTTACTCAGCTGGCGGTTCATGGAGAATTACACGCGAACCTTTCATGCAAGCGTTAACATTTGTTGATGATTTAAGGCTGAAGGCTTCTTATGGAGAAGTTGGACAAGATGACCTGGGCGATTATTATCTCTCACAACCACGTTATTCTTTGTATACCAATGCCGGTGAACCAGGTATATATTGGTCAGATCTTGGAAATACTGCTTTAACCTGGGAGACATCCTCCAATTGGGATATAGCCCTGGAATATACATTATTTGACAATTTATTTGATGGATCTATTGAATATTGGGAAAAAATTTCTACTGATCTGCTTTACGATCTTCCGCTGCCACTTTCTGAAGGTTTGAGTACAGGTCCTGAGAATATCGCATCAATGGTTAACAGTGGTTTGGAATTCAGTCTTACAACAAATATAATTCGTGAAAAAGAGTTAGGCTGGAGCCTTACCCTAAATGCCTCTACAGTGAACAATGAAATCACAGATCTTCCTGAACCATTTGTTGATGGATCTAAGCGCTGGGAAGAAGGAAGAACAAGGTATGATTATTTTATTTATGACTATGCCGGAGTGGATCCTGATAATGGAGATGCATTGTATTATAAATATGAAGAAGTCGTTGACGATGAAACCGGACTTTCTACTTTTGAACCGGTAACGGATGGAGATGGTAATCATGAAACAACCAATGATTATCAGGACGCAGGTAAAGCTTATGCAGACAAAAATACCCTTCCTGATTTATTCGGTGGTGTCGAGAACAATTTTACCTACAAAGGGTTTGATCTAAGTATTTTGCTCACTTATGGTATTGGCGGACATGTGTTAGACTATGGATACGCAAGGATGATGAATGAAGGTGATTATGGCGAATCCCTTCACCCTGATCTTTTAGACGGTTGGAGAGAGCCAGGAGACGATACCGATGTTCCACGTATGGAAAATGGAAATACTGACCTGAACCAAAGCATGTCTACAAGATACTTGACAGATGCTTCCTACCTATCATTGAGAAATGTTAGTCTCTCATACACTTTCAACCAGGACTTCATAAGAAATATAGGGATAGAAAACTTAAGCCTGTTCCTCGTTGCAGAGAATTTATTTACATTTACAAACAGAAAAGGATTAGATCCTCAATATAACCTCGCAGGAACTCCTGCAGGAGATGATTACAACCCTGCAAGAGTAATATCTGGTGGGTTAAATATTACATTCTAAGCTTTTTGAATAAAAAAAAATGAACATTATTATGATACGAAAAATTAATATTATTTTATTGGCATTGTCAATAATTATAGGGGTAGGATGTTCAGAGGATTATCTGGACACTAAACCCACAGATGCCATTTCTGCTGGCGATGCTCTGTCATCTCCGGAGAATATGATGTTGGTTCTGGAAGGCCTTCATCGACAGATGTATGCACAAACTCCTTTACCTGATGCTGATTATAGCAGATCAGGTCAAAGTCACTTTTTACCAAGTTTTGATGCTATTGGTGGAAATATTATTCACTCCTCGCCAGGGAATGGCTGGATGACATCAGATTTACAATGGAATACACACACCAATGCAACTTATGAAACACCTCGTAGTTTGTGGTATCAGCGATATCATTTCATTGCAAGTGCTAATTCCATTATAAATGCAGTAGAGGAAGGTGATTTTGTGGATGATGAAGAGCTGAATAACATTCTGGGGCAGGCACACGCTTACCGCGCATGGGCCTACCATCAGCTGGTTATGACGTATTCCAAGGGATACCTTATTGGTGATCCTGCAACAGATCCCGGAGTGCCATTACTGCTTTCAACCGGCGCACCCTATACCAGTGAACCACGTGGTACCGTACAGGAAGTCTATGATCAAATTGAAATTGATATTGAGAATGCAATTGATTACCTTGAGAACGCATCTTCGGCGAAAAATAAATCGCATATATCTCTGAATGCAGCATATGGTATTAAAGCACGAATTGATCTTTCAAAAGGCGATTGGTCTGAAGCTGCAGATGCTGCAGTAGAAGCAAGAGAGGGATATGATCTGATGGATGAAGAGGCGTGGAAGTCGGGTTTTAACACTTATGAGCTTTCAGAAGTAATCTGGGGAGGTCGGGTTATTAGTGAAGAAACCAATTACTATGCTTCCTTCTTTTATTATGTATCTCCAACTTTTAATGGAGCCCAGAACAAGAGTAATCCTAAAATTATCAATAAGGAAGTTTATAATCAAATACCTGATACCGATTATAGAAAAGATGCGTGGTTGCCTTTGGCACCAAATACCAATTCTAATGCATCTAATGGTGAAGGTGGAAGCTATGAAGATGATCCCAACTATGATAATGAAGAGGATTTCTTGAATGCATGGCAAGATATTATTACAACCTATGGAATGACAGATGGACATAATACGCACCCTTATATGACAGTTAAATTCTTGCAAAAAAATCCTGGTACCATTGACCCGGATGATGTCATTTACATGCGTTCATCTGAGATGTACCTGATTGAAGCTGAAGCTAGAGCTATGAATGATGATATCACAGGAGCACAGGATGCATTAGGTGTTTTAGGTGAAGAAAGAGATTCGGATTATGATAAAACTGCCTTCACTACAAAAGAAGAGATAATGGAGGAGGTTAAATTCCAACGCCATGTTGAACTGTGGGGTGAAGGATTTAGTTTCCATGATCATATCCGTTGGGATGATGTACATGATATGGAAAATTCAGGTGCTGCCCAGGTTTTATACCAGGATGGTTATTACCAGGACAAACCTTCAGAAAATCCTCGCTGGGTATGGAAAATTCCTCAAAGAGAAATCGATGCAAATCCTAATTTAACTGAAGCAGATCAGAATCAGTACTAGTTTTTGAGAATAGACATATGATTTGACATTCAGAATTAAAAAGAGGCTGCATAAAAGGCAGCCTCTTTTTTTGTTGGAGCACATTTTATTAATTATTTTTTCAAAATAGACTATTTCCCATGGTCTTTTTGAAGCGGTATATTTGCTTTTTCCCTGGTTGTGCTGTTTAATTCTATTTAGTAGGTCTTTAGTACATCCCTTATACATAAACGCTTTAA
>JBKGZD010000095.1:0-10222 GCA_046545795.1 Bacteroidales bacterium
TAACGAATAGAAACCGACTCCGGGAGGAGTCGAACCCTTGGCA
The DNA here is from genome assembly GCA_046545795.1 of Bacteroidales bacterium. Lineage (GTDB taxonomy): Bacteria > Bacteroidota > Bacteroidia > Bacteroidales > UBA12077 > JAGXLC01. The sequence continues at coordinate 44 of JBKGZD010000095.1, forward strand.
GATGATGAAAAACAGCCTGGATAATTGGATGACGGATACCTGATGCCAAAGTGTGGATATGGAGATATTCGAAACATGAAACTGTGAAACATGAAACGATCACTACCGAATAACCCTGTGAAATACTCTGCTACGCAGAATTTCACAGGGTAAACCCCTGAATGACAGCAATCAACATGAAACTTGAAACATGAAACTTGAAACGATTTTCGATAATAACTACCGAATGACAACTGAGTCAACTTAGTCAATTTACTCATCACTTCCTTACTTCATCTTTCGGCATCAGGTATCCTGCATCCGTATCAAATATCAAACATCTTGTTTTCATCACACCTGAATGCTAAAATCCCGGTTTGCAGAAAATATTTTAAAAATTGTAACAACCTATGCATCGGGTAAATATTTTCACACGATTCTAAAAAAAAAATATATCTTTGCACGATAGATCAAAAAAACAAGTTGAATATATAAAAAACAATACAAATGCAGTTAAAAGGAGCAATCAGGCTAGTAGCGATTTTATTAACACTAATCTGTATTTACTACCTCTCATTTACAGTTGTTTCAACAAGTGTAAAGAAAGATGCCAAAGAATATGCACAGGGAGATTTAAACAAGGAGCAGACATATCTTGATTCAATGGCCAGAGAGGAAGTATATAATTTTATTGGGTTAAGAAAATACACATTCCGTGAAGTACAGCAAAGAGAAGTCAACCTTGGTTTAGACCTTAAAGGTGGGATGAATGTTATTCTGGAAGTTTCTGTTGATGAGATTGTTAGAACATTAGCCAATCATAGTGAAGACAGCACTTTCCGGCAGGCATTAACACGTACCAATGAAATGCAAAAAGAAAGCAACGAAGATTTTATTACTCTTTTTGGAAGAGCATTTGAAGAAATAGACCCTAATGCGAGGCTTGCAGCAATATTCAACACTTATGAGCTAAGGGATAAAATAGATTACAATTCGACCAACCAGGAAGTTTTAGATATTCTGAGAGAAGAAACAAATGATGCGGTTGATAATTCATTCAACATCCTAAGGACAAGAATAGACCGTTATGGAGTTGTATCACCCAATATTCAGAAATTAGAAACGGAAGGTCGAATTTTGGTTGAAATGCCGGGAGTGAAAGACCAGGAGCGTGTCAAAGACTTACTACAAAGTACAGCCAACCTTGAATTTTGGGAAACTTATGATAATACTGAAGTATATGAATTTTTAACCGAAGCCAACGAAAGAATAAAAGAAGTTGAAAAGGCCAAAGAAAGGCTGGATATCTCAGATGAAGAATCGGAAGAAGATATCATGGAAATGATTGAGGAGGAAGAAGGAGAAATTGGAGAAACACAAGAGGACGAAAAGGATAAAGAAACCACCCAAGAAGATACTACTGAAGAAGAATCTTTAGTTGATCAAATTGAAAGAGGAGATACCACCAGGGAAGACTCCGCAGAATTATCTCCTGAACAAATGGAAGAGGAGTATCCATTATTCTCAATACTTCAGCCTAGAGTAAATCCAAAAAATAACCAATTAATGGAAGGAGCTATTGTAGGATTTGCTGATTACAGGGATACTTCGAAAGTGAATGAATACCTCAATATGGAGAGGATTAAATCCCTTTTCCCAAGAGATATGGAATTTTTATGGGGAGTGAATCCTATTGAGGGTGATGAATCTGAAAATTTTTATCCGCTTTATGCAATAAAAATAACCGGAAGAGATGGACAGGCACCTTTATCAGGTGAAGTTATAACAAATGCATCTTCAGAATTCGGACAAGATCAGGCTAATCCTGAAGTTTCCGTTTCAATGAACTCTGAAGGTTCAAAAACATGGGCCAGGTTTACCAAAAACAATGTAGGTGAAAGTATTGCCATAGTCCTGGACGACCTGGTATATTCAGCTCCTGTCGTACAGCAGGAAATAAAGGGAGGAAGAACATCAATAACAGGACTTTCCTCAGTACAAGAGGCAAAAGACCTTGCCAATGTACTTAAATCCGGGAGAATGCCGGCACCGGTTAACATTATTCAAAGCCAGGTGATTGGCCCCTCTTTAGGGCAGGAGGCTATTAATAATGGACTAAATTCATTTTTCATCGCCTTCATTGTTGTCTTGTTATACATGGTATTCTACTATAGCAGGCGAGCTGGCTTGGTAGCGGACTTTGCACTTCTTGCAAATATGTTTTTCATTTTAGGTATACTGGCTTCATTGGGGGCCGTACTTACCTTGCCCGGTATTGCAGGTATAATCCTTACAATTGGTATGTCTGTAGATGCCAATGTGCTGATTTACGACAGGATCAGGGAGGAATTAGCAGCAGGAAAAGGCATTAAACTGGCAATTAAAGATGGTTACAGAAATGCGTATTCTGCCATCTTCGATGCCCAGATTACAACATTCCTGACAGCAGTTATCCTTTATACACTGGGTACAGGTCCAATTAAAGGTTTCGCTACAACATTGCTTATTGGTATCTTAACTTCATTGTTTACAGCAATTTTCCTTACCCGGCTTATTTATGAACGATACCTCGATAAAAATAAACCTTTAACATTTTCTACTAAGCTTACTAAAAATGCTTTCCAGAATGTTAACTTCAACTTCCTGAGTAAAAGAAAAATATTCTATATAATATCAGGAATTTTAATTGCTATTAGCCTGTTTTCGCTCGCTACAAGGGGACTAAATCAAGGAATTGACTTTACCGGTGGTCGTAGTTATATTGTCCGGTTTAATCAGCCGGTAAATCCTACAGAAATTCAATCAGAATTGCAGGATGAATTTGGCCATTCCCCAACAGTTATAACCTTTGGTGATGATAATCAGATAAAGCTTACAACAAAATATAAAATAGAAGAAGACAGCAGAGAGGTGCAAGACGAGGTCAATCAACTTCTGTATGAAGGCCTTAAACCTTATCTTGAAGAAGGAACAAACTATGAGGAATTTAGAAGCGATTATATACAAAGTTCCCTCAAGGTAGGCCCGACAATTGCCGTGGATATTAAAACACAGGCAATTTGGGCAGTGGTTTTCGCTCTATTATTAACTTTCCTTTATATATTCTTCCGTTTCCGAAACTGGCAATATGGGCTAGGAGCTTTAACTGCCCTGGTGCACGATGTAATTATTATCCTGGGAATCTTCTCCCTGCTATATACAGTCATGCCATTCTCAATGGAGATTGACCAGGCATTTATAGCAGCAATTCTGACAGTTGTCGGTTACTCCATTAACGATACGGTGGTTGTATTTGACAGGATCAGGGAATATATTGGGTTATATCCTAAACGAGACAGATTCCAGATAATCAATTCATCACTAAACAGTACATTAAGCCGTACTTTCAGTACATCATTGAGTACCTTCGTTGTATTACTCTCAATATTCATCTTTGGTGGAGAAGTAATACGTGGCTTTTCATTCGCCCTGTTAATCGGTGTGATCGTAGGTACCTATTCATCCCTGTTTATTGCATCACCCGTTGTTTATGATACAGTGCATAAAAAAATAAAAACACCAACTAAGGGAACTCATCAAAAAGCGAAAAAGGGGAATAAAAAGAAATAATGCGGAGACGAAAAACTCACTATAAAATAGAACCCTGGCTAATGTCGGGGTTCTATTTTTTTAACACCGTGGACGGCTTTAAAGGAAATGAAACAATAACTATAAGAAAATCTTTTCTCAATATTTTAGATTAATGTATATTTGCAATAAGATAAACAGTATACTATGGAAACTACAGTCCTCTTTATTAGCGGTGCGGAGATTTTTATCATTCTTATAGTGGTACTATTGCTTTTTGGTGCCAACAAACTTCCTGAAATAGCACGAGGACTAGGTAAAGGCTATCAGGAATTTAAAAAAGCGACAAATGACATAAGGAGTGAATTTAATGAACATACCCGGGATATTAAACAGGAAGTTAACAATTTAAAAGATGATCTTGAAAACTATAATGAATTTGACAGCAACGAAGACCCTTTAAAAAATACCGACCAGGATAAATCCGGTAAAGATAAAAAAACCTCATCCGGAGATTCGGAAGAAAATGACACACCCTACAAAGAATAACTTATGGAATTTGTATACCTGGTTGCCGGACTGGTTTTATTATTAACAAGCGGAGAATACTTAGTACATGGAGCTGTATCTCTTTCCTCTCATTTCAAAATATCCAAAATGGTAGTTGGCATTGTCATAGTCTCACTTGGCACTTCAGCTCCCGAATTAGTAGTTACCTTAGATGCAGCAATAAAAGGCTATCCCGATATTTCCACAGGCAATGTTATCGGTTCAAATATTTCAAATATTGCACTGATTCTTGGATTAGCAGCCATTCTTATGCCTGTTACTGTTAAGAAAAAGTCTGTGCAATTAGATTGGTCTTTGATGATGGTGGCAAGTATTCTGCTGTATATCTTCATGCTTAATCTTTGGATCGAATGGTGGGAAGGTTTGATTTTCGTTCTTATCCTCACTTCTTATATCTTTCTCTCGATTCATTACTCCCGGAAAGAAGAAAGAAAAAATGCAGTTGAAGTAGTTAAACCAAAATATACTTTAATCGTCTCATTAGTGTTGGTCGTTCTTTCATCTATTGGTTTGGTTTACGGGGCAGATTTCCTTGTTAAAGGAGCTGTTAATATTGCAGAAAGATATGGAGTAAGCGAGAGAGTTATTTCTGTCTCCCTGGTAGCTTTGGGAACAAGTTTACCAGAACTTGCAACGTCTATTATGGCAGGGATTAAAAAAGAGACAGATATTTTTGTAGGGAATATTATAGGTTCTAACATATTTAACATTTTAGCAATACTGGGAATAACAAGCATTATAAAACAAATACAAGTTAACCCGGGCATTATAGATTGGGATATTTTATGGATGCTGGCAATTTCTCTATTACTCTTCATATTACTCCTACCCCTAAAAACCGGAAAATTAAGCAGATGGAACGGTCTGCTACTGGTTGCCGGTTATGTTAGTTACATCTATTTGGTGTTACTAAACCAGTAGACCCAGCGAAAATGGTATAAAAAAAAGAAGATAAAATCGACGGTAGAGTATGAAAAAAATCACATTGCTGATTATTGCGGGTATTTTAGTATTAGCTTATTCAAAAAATAGTTACAGCAAAGAGGGGAGTAAAAAATGGTTTCAGCAGGATACCACCCAGCAAAAAAGAAAACTTGAAGCTTTAAAAATCAATAGCATCATCAATGTTGATGGAGTGCTGGAGGAAGAAGCCTGGAAAAATGCATCTTCAACAGAAAACTTTTTTACATATTCTCCATCCATTGGAGATACATCGAGATACACCTCCAGTGTAAAAGTGGTGTACGATAATAATGCAATATACTTTGGAGCATTTCTGAAGGACAATCCCGACAGCGTAATCACAGAATTAAGCAAAAGAGATGACGAAGGAGCCAATGCTGATAAATTTTGGGTTACCCTGAATCCCTACAATGATGGAAAAAATATTTTCAAATTCGTTGTATCTTCTGCTAATGTACAGAGTGATGTAAAGATTTCTCCGGGAAATAATGACAGGGCATGGGATGCTGTCTGGGAAAGCGAAGTGAATGTAGTCGATTCCGGATGGGTAGTAGAAATGCGAATACCTTACGATGCTATACGCTTTTCAAGTGACAGGAAACAAAACTGGAGCATAAACTTCTGGAGAGAAGTAAGAAGAGAAAGAGCAATATCCTCCTGGAATTTTGTAGACAGAACCAAGGATAACCAGGGAAGTCAGTATGGAGAATTATTAAACATTTATGATATTCAGTCCCCTTTCCGCCTTTCTTTATTCCCTTATATTTCAGGGTATCTATTTCCCTCAAGAGATAAAACGGATTATTCATATTCCGCCGGGATGGATTTGAAATACGGTATTAATGAAAGCTTTACACTAGACATGATTCTTATACCTGATTTTGGACAAAAAGAATCCGATAATACTGTACTCAACCTTTCTCCATATGAAGTGAAATACAGTGAAAAACGACAATTTTTCACAGAAGGAACTGAGCTATTTAATAAAGCTGGTTTATTTTATTCCCGGCGTGTAGGTGGTATGCCTTCCGGCTATTATGATGTTGATGATAAACTAAAAACAGAGGAGAAGATAATTGAAAACCCGGATGAAGCAAATCTTATCAACGCAACCAAAATATCCGGAAGAAACAAAAACGGACTTGGACTGGGCTTTTTTAATGCAGAAACCGGAAAAACATATGCCAGAGTTAAAGATACCATCACTGGAAATGAAAGAAAAATACTGACGGAGCCTTTCACAAATTACAATATACTTGTGGCAGATAAGAATATTGGCCAAAATTCATACTTAAACTTAATCAATACGAACTTTTATCAGCCAGCTTCAGGAAGTTTTGAAAACGTTACAGGGACAGCCTTTAAAATATCACCACCTTCAAACAACTATGCAATCTGGGGTACCGGAGGTAACAGCATTCAAAGGGATTCTTCAGCCGGTAATATAATTACAGGCCAAAAGCTTGATACAAGAATAGGAAAAGTAAGTGGTAACTTTACTTATAATTACAGAATCAGGCTTCTAACAGATGAATATGATCACAATGCCCTTGGATATTTAAGAAGAAACAATGAATTAAGAAATGAGCTTAATATACGATACGGTAAATATGAGCCAAATGGAAAACTTATAAGCTGGAATAGTCGCCTGTCTGTTGAACATAATTCTCTTTACACTCCCAGGAATTTTTCTGAGTTTAACATTGTAGCCAATGGAAATGCAACATTTACAAATTACCTTTCAGTGGGAGTCTGGTCGAAATACAGGCCTGTCAAAATGTTTGACTACTTTGAACCAAGAGTTGAAAACAGAAAATTTAAACGCCCGGAATTCCTATACCTTAATACTTGGTTATCAACAGATTACAGGAAACCCCTCGCATTTAACCTCAAGGGAGGTTTCAGAACAGGGGATGGTGATGGCTACTTTTATTCTGCCGGACCACGACTCAGAATAGGAAATAATTTCAATATTAAATATAACTTTGAATATGATTTCCAGCGCAACCAAAAAGGCTATGTAACAGATTACACCCCTGATGAGGAAACTATTATCTTTGGAAGGAGAAATAAAACAACCTATACAAATAACATTGGCGGCGCATTCATTTTCAATAACAAATCATGGATAAACCTTAATATTCGTCATTATTGGTCGCAGGTTGATTATAATAAATTTTATGATTTAAACGAAAACGGCACATTGAGCACAAATGATAATTATCATCAAAATGAAGACTTTAATTACAACGTTTTTAACATAGATCTCATGTATTCATGGAATTTCGCACCAGGAAGCTACATCAATGTTGTATGGAAAAACAGCCTTGCACAAAGTGAAGAAATACACAATGAGGACTTTTATAACTTTTTTGATAACCTGAATAATACACTGGGTTCATCAGGCATTAACAATAGTTTATCTATTAAAATTTCTTATTATCTGGATTATAAATATTTACTAAAAAATGCCGGGTAAAACCTGGTAAAAAATAAAGAGAAATAAAAAAAATTAATTTTGCGGAGAAATTCTGAAAATAACAAAAAATGAAGAAATATAAATTACTGTTTGCTATAGTCCTATTCATATTTTTTATATCCGAAACCATTTATGCTCAAAGAAATTTTAACATTTTCAGGTCCGACTCATCCACTATACCAAAAAAACAAATACAGGCCAAAAAGATAGAGGGTGAAATTTCCGTTGACGGGAAACTTAGCGAACCAGAATGGCAGGAAGCTCCAACCAGCGGTAATTTTTTTACCTACTCACCTTCTATAGGAAAACCTTCTGATTATAATACAAAGGTTAAAGTTTTGTATAACAACCAGGCAATTTATTTTGGGGCATTCCTAAAAGACAACCCTGATAGCATTCTTACTGGTCTTAGCAAAAGAGATGAAGAGAATGTCAATGCAGACAAATTCTGGGTAACCCTGAATCCTCACAACGATGGTAAAAACATATTCCAATTTGTAGTTACTGCAGCAAATGTACAAAGTGATATTAAAATATCTCCCCAGAGCGAAGGTGGCGGACAAGGATGGCCAGGCGACAGCGACTGGGATGCTGTTTGGGAAAGTGAAGTTAGCATCGTAGACTCGGGATGGGTTGTTGAAATGAGAATTCCCTACGATGCCATAAGATTTCCCAACAAAGAAGTACAAACATGGGGAGTTAACTTCTGGAGGACTGTCAGAAGAGAAAGAAAAACGTCCAGCTGGAGTATGGTTGACAGAACAAAAGAGAATGAAGGTACACAGTATGGAGAATTAACCAATATTCATGGAATTGAACCTCCATTACGGCTCTCTTTATTCCCTTATGTGTCAGGCTACGTACATCCTCACGATGGAAAAATGGATTATGAGTATTCTGCCGGCCTTGATTTAAAATATGGCATCGATGAAAGTTTCACCCTTGATATGATCCTGGTTCCTGACTTCGGACAGAAAAAATCCGATGAAACTGTATTGAACCTCTCCCCTTACGAAGTACAATACAGCGAAAAACGACAATTTTTTAAGGAAGGAACCGACCTTTTCAATAAAGCAGGTCTTTTCTATTCAAGGAGAATAGGCGATGAACCTGATGAATACAACAAAGTAAATGATAAACTCAGGGAAGGGGAAGAAGTTGTCGATAACCCGGAAGAAGCAAATCTTATTAATGCAACTAAAATATCCGGAAGAACAAAGAAAGGATTGGGACTTGGATTTTTCAATGCAGAAACCGGCAACACACATGCTACCGTTAAAGACTCCCTGGGCAACACCCGGAAAATACGGACTCAGCCATTTACAAACTACAACCTGATGGTAGTTGATAAAAACATAGGCAAACACTCTTATGCCAATATTATTAACACCAACTATTATCAGCCATCGTCAGGCAAACTGGAAAATGTTACAGGAACCGCTTTTAAGGCAGCAGAAAAGAATAACGATTATGCCACATGGGGAACAGCTGCGCATAGCCTGCGAAAAGATTCCACCTCAGGCAAAATGATTACAGGACAAAACATCGATGCAAAAATAGGAAAGATAAGTGGTGACTTTAAATTTAATTATCGCCTGAAATTACTCACAGACGAATATGACCATAATGCCCTGGGGTATTTAAAAAGAAACAACGAATTTTCACATTATCTAAGCTTTGATTATGGAATATATGAACCACAGGGAAATATAATAGACTGGAACAACAGCATCAACTTCGAATACAATAGTTTATACAGCCCAAGAGAATTTACCGATTTTAATGTTCATGCAAGCAGCAGGGTAACATTAAAAAATTACCTGTTCATTGGAAGTGATTTTAGCTACAGACCCACAAAAATGAAAGATTATTTTGAACCCAGGGTAGAAGGAAGAGTATTTGAGAGGCCTGAGGCATTCGAAGTTACATCATGGCTTTCGTCTGACTACCGAAAGCCTCTTGCTCTAGACCTTAGAGTTGGATATAACAAAGAATTTAGTGATGGATATTTCTATTCAATCAGCCCAAGAATACGCATTGGAAATAAATTCCTGGTTGTCTATGAATTCAGATATGACAAAAAGAATAACGAAAAAGGATTTGTTCGTGTCAACAGAACAGGAAATAATGACATAATATTCGGCCGGAGAGACAACACTACCTACACCAACAGCATAAACAGTTCTTTCATATTTAACAATAAATCATGGATCAGCCTGGATTTAAGACATTACTGGTCGCAAATTGATTACGATAAATACTATACTCTTAAACAAAACGGAGGTCTCTCAGATTATCCAGAATACAATGAAAATGAAGATTTCAACTACAACATCTTCAACATTGACCTTATGTATTCATGGAATTTTGCTCCCGGAAGTTTCCTGACACTCGTCTGGAAAAACAATATTTTAGAGCGTGAATATATTACAGAAAACAACTTTTATTCTTTCGATGAAAATCTTGAAAACATGCTCAATTCAAATAAAATGCAAAACAGTTTTTCCATTAAAATTTCTTATTATCTCGATTATAAATATTTACTCAAAACCCGTGGTAAATAGTAGTAGGAGAAAGTAGAAAGCAGACAGCATCATTTGAAACCTCCCATATACATAAAC
>JBKGZD010000096.1:0-9864 GCA_046545795.1 Bacteroidales bacterium
ATGTTTATTTTCTCATGGTAAGTTTTTTTATTTTCTTTTCATTCTGATGGATGCTTATTTTAATTACTCCCTATGTAGACTATGAAACCGATATATTGTTTAATGTCAAGAGGAACTAACTGATTGTTTAAAACTTTAACCACTTAACTATTTAACCAACCAATCATCAAAAAAGGCCGGTGAAAAAATTTCAGCGGCCTTTTGTTTGCTTTACATTTGTTATAAGAACTTTTCTGTTTATTATTCTATAACTTTAAATTTATCTCCTGTTTCTTCAATGAGTTGTTCATACCATTCGTCGCTATAGCCTGGGAATTCAACTTCTACCACACCATGTCCGTTTGTTTGAAATTCTCTTCCTTCTGTAACTTTTTCATTACCGTCCATGAATTTCATAAACAGGAACTGGTAGAATTTTTTCCAGTTATATACAAGGTTATTAGCGTTGTTCACAGAAAATTCTGTTAAAAATTCCAATGCTTCTTCCTGGTTTTCACTGTAATAATCATTTGCTTTTTCATCTATCATGTTGGTATATTCGACGAAGCGCTTTTCAAGTTTCTGCTGATATTCTGCAATTATTGGATGTATTGCATTATACCTTGTATAAGCAAGATTTGAAACTTGATTGAAAATCCAGAAAGCAGAATTTTTTCCCCAGTCCATCATTGATCCATTGCCTTCCTCGTATGTTTCCGGAGCTTTTTGAGAGCCTGCATAAATAGGAGTGTATACTGTGTTTGCAGCATCATCGACGCTGAACCATAATATACCGCCTATTGCGTTTGGAAGCCAATCTCTTGATTGCGAAACAAAAGAAAAGCCGGTTTGTTGTGTGGCTGTAGCTCTTTCATTGCAGTATGTTTCGTCATCTACATCCCATGTTAAAGGCCTCCATCTGTAAGGAAGTTCAAATGGTTGTGCTCCAAAATCCTTTCTCATATCCAGTTCGGTGCCTTCCAGGTGATCTCTCATAAAATTCATCAGATCTCTTTGAGACAATTTTTCGTTTGGTTTTATCCATAATGGCATACGATTATCAAGTTCTTCACCTTTAACATATTCAAGATATTGGTCCATATCATCATGGATATCTTTGAAAAATGACCATACTCTTACTTCGCAGAAACGAGCACCGCCAAATTCCATAGGGGCATATGTGTCTGAAAAACTGAATTCTTCATCTTTACCGTCAAACCATTCGTTTTCACGCGCAAATGAGATAACATCATCAGAATAAACAGTTTCTACATTTAAGTCAAATATTTTATCTATATTGCTGAAAGTGATACTTGATTCATTATCTGCTAAAGGGAACGTTCTGATTCTTGCTTGATTTGCATGAGCAGATACGTAGCCGTCGGGTATTTTTCTTGCTACCCAAACCGCACCTTTATCTTCCGGTCCTTTACCAATAATTTCCAATATCCATGCTTCATTGGGGTCTGATATTGAAAATGATTCTCCTGTACTGTAATAACCATATTTATCAACAAGTGTTGTCATAACTTTGATTGCTTCACGGGCTGTTTTTGCACGCTGAAGTGTTATGTACATCAGGCTCCCATAGTCCATAATAGCATTGGTATCTTTTACAGCAAGTTCTTCTCTTCCACCGTAAGTTGTTTCTCCAATAGCCAGCTGGTGCTCATTCATATTACCAACAACACGATATGTATGGCTTACTTGTTCGATTTCTCCAAGAAATTTGCCTGTATCCCATTCATAAACATCCAGCATTGATCCTTCAGGATGGTCTGTGGCAGGCCAGAAATATAATTCTCCGTATAAAACATGTGAATCTGCAGCATAAGTAATCATTGTGGAACCATCTTTGGATGCTCCTTTAGTTACTAAAAAATTTGTGCACGCCTGGGTGCTTATATTGAAAAGGAAAAGGCTTAAAAATGCACTTAAGATAATAGCTTTTAGTTTGTTTTTCATAGGACGTTATTGTTTAATTTAACATTAATTTCATTTGGTTGTTTTGTGTTTGATAAATTTGCCAAAACTCTTATAAGTAAAAATTTAATACTTTATTATCCGAATTGACAAAAATAGAATTTTTATTAAAATGGAATGAATTTTTTAACTATATTATTCACAATTTTGCAAAGAATAGTTTAAACTTTGTAAACAACTCCACTAACAGTATCTTTTTTTGCTCCTGTGACAGAACAAAGACAATTCGGTTTGTTTACTGCTCTTAGTACTCCCATAAACCCAAATACAATTGCTTCTTTGTAATTAATAAGATCTTTATCCGGGACAATAAGGGTATTCTGGTTCAATTGTTTGATGCGTTCAATTAAAAATTCATTATGCGTTCCACCACCAGTGGATAATATTGATTTGTTGTCGGTATGTTTTGTAGCATTTTTAATCTGTATAGCAATATGTTCATATACAGTTCTGAGTTTATCGTAAACATTTACTTTATCAAATTGAGACATATAATTGAGGAATGTGTTTTTAAACCAATTATCATCAAGTGACTTCGGAGGTGTTCTATGGTAAAATTCAAGGCTATTTAATTTTTCCAGAAGTTGTGTGTTAATTTCCCCCTTCCTGGCCATTTCTCCATCTTTGTCCATATTTTGATTTAATACTGCTGCAAGGTGATTAATAATTTTATTGACCGGACAGATATCAAAAGCTATTCTGGTTTTATTGAATTCATAGGATATATTGCTGTATCCTCCGAGATTCAGGCAATAGTCATAATCACCAAACAATAACCTGTCTCCTGCAGGAACAAGGGGTGCTCCTTCACCACCCATTGCAACATCCGTAGCGCGAAAGTCACAAATTGTACTTATATTGGTTTCTGCTGCAATAGCCGCTCCGCTACCAATTTGACTCGTATAACCTTCTGCCGGATTATGAAATGCTGTGTGGCCATGCGATGAAATGTAATCTATACCGCTTATGTTATGAGTCTCATGGAATGCATTCACTGCAGTTCCAATAAATTTTCCAAATTGAAAATCTAACCGGACAAATTTTTCAGGAGTTAAATTGTGAATATCTCTGAGTTGGCTTTTTAGCCAATCCGGGAAATTGGCTGTTTCAGCGGCCAGGATTTTATATTTCCATTTCCCACGGTTATTGAAAAAATTACAGAATGCAATGTCTAATCCATCCAGTGAAGACCCGGACATTATACCGATAATGTTATACGATTTTTTCAAAGCAGGAAGCTGAAATTAGTTTTGAATATTTTCAATCATATCGTCTACAGCCATAGCAAATAATTCAAGAATATTTTTTTGTTCTTCCTCTGAATCTGGTTTTAGTGTAATTTCACTGTCTTTTAAGAGGCCGCTGAAAAGAGATTCTTTCACCATAAGCGGGCTCTGGGTAGTTATTTTGCCATGCCATTTGTCAATAGGTATAACTCCTTCATTATTATAAACAGAGACTTCAAGTTTTATCTCAGGAAATGTAATTTCATCATCCAGTTTTGGATCTTTTTTCTTCATATCTTTTGTGAGGCTGTTAATCTTTATTTTTACCTTGAAATAGTGGGAAGCATCTCCAACCCTCAGGATTTTGCTGATACTTTCTTTAGGATAACCGAATTCATCATATTTCACCTTCTGCATATGGGTGTCGACAGGTAGAATGGAGATTTTCAAATTGTCTTTTAATTCATCTGCAAGGTGATAGTAAAAATGATGAATCATTATAGCTTTAAGCTTATCTTTGGCATCCTTATTGTGAACCTCTGCACCTTTAATGAAAGACTTTAAGGGCTTTAAGTCTTTTCGAAATTCTTTTGAAATTTCCAGTTTGTAATTAATTAATGCAAATTGTTTATTCGAATAATTTTGGGCACTGGCGACTTGTACAAAAAGTAATGCAATAATTATCAGAATGTATTTTTTAGGATTTTTCATTTTCTTAAGGTTAAGATATGATATAGATTAATCTGTGTATGAATAAAATTATTGCTAATATATTATTTTTTTTATGAATTGTGATGATTAATTTAAATCCTGATAAAACTTTCCAGCAGAATATTTTTTATGGAAAACGCTTTTACAAATTCTCCCGTAAATTGTTTATGGCTTTATCATCATAAATCTTTCCAACAGGATATACATCTTTCTTTTTGTCCCAATATGGTGTTCTCTGGTAAAACCAGTTCAGGATAGTCCGGGGACTATTGGAAAACTCTTCGTCTTCTTTCATTTTCTTTTCAAATTGTTCTTTGATTTGCTTACTTGTATCCAGCATTTTCCTGGCCTTTTTTTCCATTACATACATTTCTGCATACTCTTTTTGTTCAAAAATTGCATTGAAAAAACCCCATTTCAGATAGGAGTCAGGGGCTGATGGTTCCAGGATATGGGCAATAACACGTGCAGAAGGTTGATTCATATCAATAACAACAGAACCTTTCGGGAATTTTTTAGTTTTTGTGAGTGTATCAATTTCAAAACTTTGTATTCTGTGTCTTCCTTCAAATGGCTGCTCATCCCATTTAACATTATTGAATCTGAAAGTGTTGACTTTAAGTGTTATTTCCTTAGCTATTTTTTTTGTTTGAATTCCATGCAGTTTAATTCTTTTAATGACTTCTGTCCATTCCGGCGGGATGATATAATATTCAGGAAGCTGTACTTTTTGTGCTGGGATAATATCATTATAATAGGGTACTTTAAAAGTTTTGGGTTCATCGCCGTATTGATACCATTTTGCTCCTGTTAAATCACTCTGTTTGACATCGTATTCTATTCCTTCAAAATCTATTATTGTGCTGTCGGAGGTATTCTTAAAGTCTACCGCTAACTTGTTTTCACGAAACGATTCAGAGGCTGTTTTTTCATCAGCACTGCGAACCATTTTTTTTAGATTATCTTTTTTGCTATCCATAATTTCTAAAGTGTGTTTTAGCAGGTTATATGTTGCAGAGACTCTTGTTTTATAGTCTTTGAGCATGTGGGTTTCCACTAATAAGCCGGGGCGATTGCGGATAGCTGTATATCCCTGTGAAAGCCGGGGTTCGGCTGCCCATTCAACAATGCCACTTTCAGGATTATGCCATTCTTTAAGAGAAACGTACCTAAATATCGGTTGGCCTGAAGCACGCATTTTATCTTTTAATTCTTTTAGATAAATATCTTTTTGCCAGTTTGTTAACGTTTCTTCCATGTTTCCGAATATCTCCATTGCATAAGTAATGGGGTATTGATAATCAGCACCGTCCGTAGTGTGTATATCAATGAAGAAATCAGGCATCCATTTATTGAATAATTGTAGCCATTGCTGAATTTCCGGCGCATCTGCTTTTAAAAAATCACGGTTAAGATTCAGGTTTTGTGCATTTGTTCTCCATCCCATTTCTTTTGGACCGTTCTGATTAATACGGTTATATGGACCAAACCGCTCATGTCCATCAACATTGACTATGGGTATAAACAAGATAGTAAGATTATCCAGTACATCAATATTTTGTTTCTTTATGGCTAAATCCCTAAGCAACATTAATCCTGCGTCTTTCCCGTCAGGTTCTCCGGGATGTATACAAGCTTCAATCAGTATTACTCCATTTCCTGATGAATGGACAGAGGAAGCGTCAAAATTGCCCTTTTTATCAAGAATTAACAAAGGTAAATCTCTCTGTTGGGGACTGGTTCCAAATGTTTGGTAATCTATCCACTCTGATGAGGAAGCTAGATTTTTACAATATTCAATAGTCTCCTCGTATCTCGGTGTTTCTTTATAGTTGGATTTTTCATAATACGTATCCAATGCATCTGACTGAGGAAATGCAACTTGAGCTAAAAAAAAGAAAATGATAGTTACCTGTGTTATTTTCATAAGTTTATGTTTTTAATTTTTTAAAGGTCTTATGGGCGTTTCATAGTTTTATATTTATTTACAAGCTTTACTATAACGGTTCATTAATAATAAACAGACAAGAAAATTTTCCTATGGTTTAAATTTTGTTGGATGGTAATTATTTAAATGGTTAATTAGTTGATGTTTAACTAAAACAACAACAAAACCAATTTAACTATCTACATTGAATTTTTTTGATATAATTTTTAGTTTGATGGTTATTGGGATAATGCGATTTATCAATATGAAAAATTTGTTCACGGTTCCAGGAATGATGATGGTTTTCTTTTTCAATAACTTTCCAAGGGCTATTCTGGCCATTTTCTGTGATTTCATTGAAGAAGCTTTGGCCCAGAATCCCCCGCATCTTATTCTGTGTATTACTTCCTGGTTGGTCAGTATAGGTCCCGGGCATAAAATACTGACATGTACGTTGCTACCTTTTAATTCTTCTTTTAACGCCCTTGAAAATGAATAGATAAATCCCTTGCTGCTTGCATAAACCGTTTTGTAAGGCATGGGATAATAGGATGCTATGCTGCCCAGATTCATGATATAACTTTCTTGCTGTTTTTCTAAATCGGGCAAAAATAGGTGAGTAAGCAGTACTACAGACTCAACATTAAGGCGGATTAAATTTTTATAAAAATCATAAGAATAATTCAGAAAACTGCCTAAATAACCTCTGCCCGCATTATTTATGAGCATAAAAATATCCAGCTTTTCTTTTTTTGTCCATTCATAGATTTCATTTGGAGCATTTTCTGTTGTTAAATCGATTGTGAAATGCTTAATATCGACACTATAGTTTTTATTTAAATATTGTATTAAGTTTTCGAGCCCTGAATCAGGAAGAGAAACAAGCGCCAGGTTAATATCTTTTTTGGCACATTCTATAGCTAGGGCTCTTCCTATTCCTGTGCTTGCCCCGGTTATGAGTGCGTGTTTATTGTCTTTCTGCATTTTGTGATGATTTTAGCCATTCAATAGTCTTTGTAAAACCCTCTCTTAAAGGGGTTATTTTATATGCTAATTCTTTTTCAGCCTTCTTACTTGAAACAGCCCAATCATAGAGGTACTTTTCTACCCATTTGGGAGGCAACAGCGGCTTATGATTAAATAATAGTGCAATTTTCATTTGTATTGCAGCAAAACTTTTTAGTGCCCATACAGGAATTTTCAATAGTTTATAATTTTGAGTGCTTACATTTCTCAACAATTTAAAGAAGTCGGCATAACTCTTATTCTCTCCGCCAAGCAGGTATTGCTGTCCGGCTACTCCGTTATTCATAGCAGCAATGTGCCCATTTACAACATCATTAATATAAACATAGTTTCCAATTTTTTTTCCGTCGCTGCCCGGTATAACACGCCATTGGCCTTTGGTATATTTTTTAATCATCAATGTCACAGCATTACTTTTGCTTAATCTGCCTGGTCCATAGACTCTTGTTGGATGCACTATTACAATATCAAGGCCACGCAGAACAAAATCCTTTGCAATTTTTTCTGCTATAAATTTAGTACTTTCATATTCATTGAAAAAATCATGTGTTCTTATTGTATCCTCACTTACAGGTGTTCCCCATGAAGGACCAAAAGTTCCGGCAGTCGAGGTGAAAACTAGTCGTTTTACATTTTTGTCCTGTGCAATGGAGAAAATATTCCTGGTTGCTTCAGCATTAATCTTATTATACAGAGTTTTGTCTTTTGCATAGGGTTGTGCAAACGCAGCAAGGTGGAAAATTCCATCTACGCCGTTTATTGCCGATTCTAACACTTTGGTATCAAAGAGTGTTCCTTGGAATAATTCTACATTTTTATTGTTAATTTCAGAAGCTCTTTCTTTAGATCGCACTAATGCTCGAACATAGTGGCCTTCGTTTGTCAGTTGTTTTACCAGTGAAGCTCCTATGAATCCGGTTGAACCTGTAACAAAGTATTTCATAATTTAAGCAGTTTTATCCTCATATCCGGATTATATTTTATGGCAAAATAATCATTTGAAACAGCCATTATTGCGTGAAAAGCAAAAGCAACGAAAAAGGAACTTGTTTGTATGGTTATCAGGCAAAGGATTATTCCTAATGGGATGGCTCCCAGAGTTTCCCTTTGTCCTTTGGGAATATGAACCAATGAATAAAGAATGGTATTCAGAATAACAGCTGCACCTGTCCCATAAGCATCATATAGTGAAAAGAGCAGAATTCCTCTGAATAACAGTTCATAACTAAAAAGATACAAAATCCATGTTATAGCATTAAGAGAGAACAAAGAAAATGTCCAGTTTTTAATCTGGATTTGCGGATATTGCTGTAAATTTCTTTTACTACCTGCAAAAAAGAAATTTAATATTAAGACGGTACTTCCAAGAATAAGGATCCAGAGCAGGGAAATTGGTAATTGATTAATATTTATACCATAAGCTGATAAAGATTCATCTTGTGTATAGTAAAATACAATGGCAGGAAAAATACCAAGAAACAAAAAACCTAAAATGCGCTGAAAGATATATTCGTAAAAAGTTTCTTTTTCAATATTCTTGAAAATATTATAGAGTCTGATTTTAAGCCAGTAGCTAATTATAAAGTAGAAAAAGAATCCTGATCCGAAACAGAAAAGGGCAATTCCTGCTGTTTTGCTGTATTCAAATTGCTGAAAAAAAACTGCGATGCTTTCCATATTCATTTTTCGTTTAAGAAAAAGGTGAGTTGGGTTCTTTGGCTAGATGTTTATAAGTTAACTTATCCATATATTTTGGTATAATTCTGTTTAGAAATACAGTTAATTTCCCTTCTGTCGTCATTATAATAGTTCTTCTGCGGTTTTTGATTCCTTTTTCAATAACTTTTGCTACATCTTCAGGTTTCATCATTTTATGCTCATTCCTGGGACTTTCACCTTGTGGGTTTCCATCTGATCCCAGGGCGCTTTTTCTTACATTGGTTGCTGTAAAACCCGGAGCAGCGACAAGCACGTGAAGTCCTTTTTTTAATGTTTCTATCCTTAAGGTTTCCAGAAAACCATGCATAGCAAATTTGGATGACGAGTAACCTGTCCGGCCTGGTAAACCCTGAAAACCTGCTATAGATGAAACTCCAATAACTGAACCTTTTGTCTCCAGCAAATACGGCAATGCAAATTTTGTACAATAGACAGTACCCCAAAAATTTATGTCCATCAGTTTTTTTATAACTTCAATTTCAGTGTTTTCAAATAATCCTCTCATAGAGACACCGGCATTATTAATCAAGACATCAATCTTCCCGAAATTCTTAACTGCAGTATCAATAAGATTTTTACATGAATCAGGATCAGAAACATCTGTTTGAACTGCTATTACTTCTTTATGTTGATTTTTTAAATCCAACGCAATTTCCTCTATTTTTTCCTTATTTCGTGCACCAAAAATAACTTTGGCACCCTGATTGGCAAAACGGTATACACATGCTTTCCCTATTCCTGATGAAGCGCCGGTAACAATGACTACTTTATCTTTCATTTGTTATATTTTTAATTTTCAAAGGTCATATGAAACTCCTAATTAAACAACAATAATTAAGGATTGTGGATTTAATGCTTTTTTTACATGATCGTTTCATTTGGATTTCTTTAATATTAAAATAATGATTAAACGAATGTTTTTTGAGTTTAAAAGTATTATTTTTTGTTGATTTTCACTAATTACTAATGAGGAAAAACAGAGAAAATGTGAATTTTAAGTTGATTTTCAGGTTAATCAGATATGAGTAACTCCAAATAAAAAGACGTGATGAAATCAAGATGTTTGATATTACGTGGTTCCAATTAATTCAGTTGTCATTCGGTAGTCATTCGGTGGTCACTCGGTAGTCATTCGGTAGTCATTATCGAAAATCGTTTCATGTTTCATGTTTCAAGTTCCAATAGTTGATTGCTGTCATTCGGTGGTATTATCTCCTGGCAGCACCTGAGTTGAATATGCATAGCTGCGTAGCAGCGAAATGTCTATAGAAAATTTGTTTAGCACAATTTCAT
>JBKGZD010000097.1:0-9816 GCA_046545795.1 Bacteroidales bacterium
TTATAACCTTTTATCTGGCTTAATTCAAAGGGAACAAATATTTATTTCGCTGGTTAAGTATTACATCAAAAATTCAAGTAGTATTCATTGTCAGAAAAATTGAAGGTATTTTGTTAAATATTTTGTAATATCGCATAATTGTTGGATTTATTGTTTCCGTGTAAGAATTTTATATAGAAACGCCCATGATCAAATAAACATTAGTATCGCAAAAAAATGTTTATTGTAACATGGTAAGTTCCATATGACCTTTGAAAATGAAAAATAACCATATGAAATAAAATTATAAATTGATATGCAGAACCAGGAGTATAAAGAATTATTGACTACAGCTGTGAAAGCTGCGTTATTAGCAGGAAAAGAAATTAATACTGTCTATGGGCAAAGCGACTTTGAAGTAGAGGAGAAGGAGGATGAAACGCCTCTTACTTTGGCAGACAGGAAGGCACATGAAAAAATTAAAGCATACCTTAAAGAAACTGATATTCCATTGTTGAGCGAAGAAGGCAGGGATATACCTTATTCTGAGCGTGAATCATGGGATTATTTCTGGCTTGTTGATCCGCTTGATGGAACCAAGGAATTTATAAAGCGCAATGGCGAATTTACTGTGAATATTGCTTTGATACACAAAGGTAAGCCCATCCTGGGTGTGGTGTTTGCTCCTTATGTGAGCGACTTGTATTTTGGATGTGAAAAATTCGGAGCGTATAAGATTGAAGGTGTGGATGAACAATTGATGAAATTCGAGGACCTGGATGAACTCATGAAAGCGGGGGATATACTGCCAAAAAAATCTGACCGGAAGGAGTTGATTATTGTTGCAAGCCGCTCACATATGAATGATGATACACAGCAATATGTGGATGCACTAAGGGAAAAATTCGGTGATGCAAAGTTTGTTTCTAAAGGCAGTTCGTTGAAAATATGCATGGTTGCTGAAGGCGGTGCTGATGTTTATCCTCGTTTTGCCCCGACAATGGAATGGGATACTGCGGCGGGACATGCTGTTGCCTTGGCTGCTGGTTTTTTGGTTACAGAGAAAGATGAAAAGACCCCGTTGCGGTATAATAAGAAAGAACTAAAAAATCCCTGGTTTATAGTGAAAGGGAAAAGAATCGGGGCTTAGCTTATCAAAGCGGGAATATCAAGCAAATAAGCTGCAAATAATACTATAACTGTCACGAGGACACCCCTGACGAAGTTGTTTCCTCGTGACATAGCCATATTAGAGCCCACAAAGCCTCCTAAAATGTTACCTATGGCCGAGATAAGTCCAACCTTGTAATCCACCTGGCTATTCATCATAAAAACACCTAAAGCAAAAGGACTATAGAGGAAGACAATCATGATTTTAATAGCATTGGCTTTAACAAGGTCGTAGCCGGCATTAAGTACTATGGCTGAAAGCAGGAGAATTCCAACACCGATGTGAATAAACCCACCATATAGTCCTATCCCAAAAAAAATAAGCACCTGGATGGCGCCTGGTTTCTTATGAATGAGGTGTATCTGATCTTTCAGCCAACGTTGAGGATTATAAAAAATGACAACTAGCATTACTAATAACACGGCTGCAAGGATTTTTTCAAAAACAGCTTCATTGATATTGGCAGCTATTTGTGCTCCTGCTATTGAACCAATAACGACCGGAATGCCCAGCTTCAGTCCTTTTTTCAGGTCAAGAAATTTATTCTTTCTGAAATTCAATCCTGCTACCAGGGTTTGCATTATCACCCCAAGCCTGATAGTTCCGTTAGCCACATTAGCTGGCATTCCCAGCATCATAAACAAGGAATAGGTTATGACAGTGCCGCTTCCGGCTATGGTATTAATAAATCCTACCAAAAAACCGGCTATAATTAGCAGTGAAACTATCTCCCAGGAATAGATATCCAGGTTGGTGAGGAATTCAATTTCAGCCATAGGAATTATCAATTGTATATAAAATCACAACGGGCAACTTCTTTAGTTACCCGTTGTGATTTAAATTATTTGTCTTCTGGTATTTTATCCAGCACTTCCAGGAGTAGTTTCCAGAATTTTTCCGTGGTTTCAATACTTATCTTTTCTTCTGGTGTATGCGCTCCTTTTATTGTAGGGCCAAAAGAGATCATATCCAGGTAGGGATATTTTTGCAAGAAAAGGCCGCATTCCAGTCCGGCATGAATTGCTTTAACTTCAGGGTCTGTGTTGAATAATTTTTTATACGCATCTCTTGTTATCTTCATAATCTCCGAATCTGTATCAGGTTGCCATCCCGGATATCCAGAGGAATGTTTTACTTTTGCACCTGCAAGACGGAATACACTTTCCACCATATTTGCTATATCACGCTTCGCTGTTTCTACAGAACTTCTTTGGCTGGTTGTTATAAAGAATCGTTCATCTTCTTCTATTTTTATGGATGCCAGGTTGGTGGATGTTTCCACGAGGTCTTCTATTTCTTTACTCCATTCATAAACTCCATGGGGACAAGCGTAAAGTGCATTGATTAAATCATATTGACTGTCCTCGTCGATTATCCATTGTGGTTTATCAATTTTTTCGAAGATAATATCCAGGTTCGGCTCTGTAGCTCTGAGTTCATTCTTGATATCTTCTTTGTATTTGTTATAGAATTTCTCTACATCATCAATATCTTCTTGATGGACACTCATAATTATTTCTGCTTCCCTCGGAATAGCATTCCTTGCGCTACCTCCTGTGAATGTTGATATTCTTACATCATAATTATCGTTAATCTCCCAGATAAAACGGTTGGCAATTTTCAGCGAATTACCAAACCCTTTGTGTATTTCATCACCGGAATGCCCTCCATTCAAGCCTGTTACGAAAAGTCTGTAACCAATGTGGTCGGATGGTGACTTTTCTTTATCATAGTTTATTCTTGCAACTGTGTCAATACCCCCTGCACATCCTATAAACAGTTCGCCTTCATCTTCAGAATCCAGGTTAATCAGGATTTTGCCATCAAAAAAATCTGACTCCAGGGCAAAAGCTCCGGTAAGTCCGGTTTCTTCGTCAACTGTGAACAAACATTCTACAGGACCATGCTGAATCTCATCTGAGGCAAGGATAGCTAATTGGGCTGCTATTCCTATACCATCGTCCGCACCCAGGGTAGTTCCTTCAGCTTTTACCCAATCGCCTTCAATATATGGTTTTATTGGGTCGGTTTCAAAGTTGTGGTCAGTACCTTTGTTTTTTTCTCCAACCATATCAACATGGCTTTGGAGAACAACCGGTTTTAAATTTTCTTTGCCTTTTGTGCCTGGTTTCTTAATGACAAGGTTACCTGCTTTATCTTTTTTGGATTCAAGGTTATTTTGCTCCGCAAATTTTTGCAAGAATTGTATGATTTTTTCTTCTTTTTTGGAAGGTCTGGGAATTTCACATATTTGCTCAAAATATTCCCAAACCACCTTTGGCTCTAGTCCTTTGAGTTTTTCCATGGTTTTTTAGAATTTTAAATTTGGGAATCAAATATATAAGATTAATGGAAAAAATGATCTATTTTTCTGAATAATACTTTTTCATTGATGGGTTTCGATATATAATCATTGCATCCTGATTCAAGTATTTTTCTTCTCTCTTCTTCTAAAGCGTATGCAGTTTGTGCAATTATCGGCAAATCACTGTTCATTTTTTTAATCTCTTTTATGGCTGTATTTCCGTCTATGCCAGGAAGTTGAATATCCATGAGTATGAGATCAATATTTTTATTTTCCTGGCAAAGTTCTATTGCACTTTGTCCGTCTTTTGCCTGCAAAATATTGGCATTGGTGTCACTTAATATTTCTTTTAAGTATTCATAGTTTAGTTTATCATCCTCAACAATTAAAATATTTTTATCCGGCCAGTTGTAAGTTTTTTCTTCTGGTTCTGTTGTTGTATCTTCCACTCTATGGGCAGGATCGTAAGGTAAGGTAAAAAAGAATGATGAACCCTGGTTTAATGTGGATTCTACCCATATCTTCCCTCCCATAAGTTCCACCAGGGATTTACAAATACTCAGGCCCAGTCCTGTTCCACTGTAAAGACGTGTTGCTGAAGTGTCTGATTTGCGAAACCTGTCAAAAATATAAGGTTTTTTTTCTTCTGCAATTCCGGTTCCGGTATCCTTTACAAAAAATTGTATAGTTTCTTTGTCTTGCAACTTGTATCCAAATTCAATTTTTCCTTCATCGGTATATTTAAAAGCATTGGTGAGCAGGTTGTATAAAATTTGATATAGTCTGTTGTAGTCAGTTTGTATATAATGACTGTTTCTTACCTCAGTATCCATGAAAAATTCAATCCCCGTTTCTTTGTATTCAGTTTTGAAATCAAGGTAAATGTCTTCCATTAATTTATTTAATTCGAATCTTTCTTCGTTGATTCTTAGTTGCTTAGCTTCTATTTTTGAAATATCAATGATATTGTTTATAACCTGAAGCAGTTGTTCTCCTTTATCAATGATATTGTTGGTATAGTCCTGTATTTTTTGTTCATCAGCTTCTTCCCTTTGCAGTAGCCTGGAAAACCCTATAATTGCGTTCATGGGAGTTCTTATTTCATGGGAGGTGTTTGCCAGGAAGGCTGATTTCAGTTTATCAGACTCTTCTGCTTTATCTTTAGCCTGAATCAGTCTTTTTTCCAGGGTTTTCCTGGGTGTTATATCTCTGACTACAGCAAGCAGCATTTTTCGATTTGCAATTTCTATCTTATTTACGCTTACTTCTGCATAAAATTCTTCCCCGTCTTTTCTTTTATGCTGCCATTCAAAAAATTGTTTTTCTCCTCTCAGGCATTTATCCATTAAATCGATTGACTTATCGTAAGAATTAGAGCCGTCCGGTTGTGTTTCAGGTGAGAATTGGTCTGGAGTTGCTCCAATGAGGTCCATTTTTTCAGCACCAAATAGATCCATAGCCTTAAAATTGCACTCAACAAAACGGTATTTATCAATTAATAAAATACCGTCATTTGCTGCATCAAATAAGGTTTCGTATTTTTTTTCAGTTTCTGAGTGTTTGGTAGTTATGTGCTTAGTTCGTTTATGTATAAATGCTAAATAGATGATGATTAAGAAAACTGATATTATTCCGGGTGCAAGCCTGAGTATTACATCAGCATTTTCTCCCATGGTACCGATTACAGCCGAAACTATATTCAGTGCTGCCAGTGAAAAAATAATAAGCAGGATTGCATGATGGAAAAATATGTTCTTTTTTAACATTCTCATAATTCAAAAAATGGTGTGGATAGTGCGTTGTAAAAATAACAATTATAAGTGAAAATGCAAATTGAAAAATTTGCTTTATCAAACCATCAACCATCAAACATCAACCATCAAATATCTAATATCTAATATCTAATATCTGTAGCTCCTCATCCTATCATTCTTTCGTTCCTTTATCCGGTCTCTGGAATCCGGCATCCGGAAGTGGCATCTGGAATCCAATCATAAATCCAAAAGCGCCTGCTCCGGGTCTTCATCCATTAACAATCTGCCGGGTGTTTCGATGAGTTCCTTAAGCTTAACAAGAAAGCTTACAGATTCTTTCCCGTCAATTGTCCTATGGTCATATGACAATGCGAGGTACATCATAGGCCTGATTTTTACTTCGCCATCAATTGCCACAGGTCTTTCCTGGATGTTGTGCATTCCCAGTATGCCTGACTGCGGTGGATTAATAATAGGTGTCGACAACAATGAACCAAAAACACCTCCGTTGGTAATGGTAAAGGTACCTCCCTGCATTTCGTCAATCGATATCCTGTTCTTTTGTGCTTTCTGGGCATATTCATTAACTTGTTTTTCTATCTCTGGTATGGTTAAGGATTCAACATTTCTGATGACAGGTACCATCAAACCTTTCGGTGTTTGTACAGCAATTCCAATGTCCTTGTATTTTGGATATACAATTTCGTCATTTTCAATACGTGAATTGACATTTGGGAATTCATGAAGAGCATGTGCAGCGGCTTTTATGAAGAACGACATAAAACCAAGCTTCACCCCGTGTTTTTCAATAAATTTTTCCTGGTACTTTTTGCGAATTTCAATGATAGCAGACATGTCAGCCTCGTTAAAGGTTGTTAGCATGGCCGTCTCATTTTTTACGCCAACAAGTCGCTCGCTTAATTTTTGACGTAGCTTGCTTATTTTTTTCTTTTCCTCTTCTCTTGTATAATCTTTTTTCTTTTTACTGGCAGACCGGGGCTCCTGGCTGTTAAGCTCTTCATGTACTTTCTCCACATCTTTTCTTGTAAGTCGTCTTAATCCTTGCAATACATCATCAACAGACAGGTTATATTCATTCATCGCTTTTTGAGCTGCTGGTGTTGTTTTTACAGGCTTTCCTTTATCTTTTTGTTGCTGCTTCTGTATTTTATTTTCATCCGATTGTTCTGTACGACTTTCTTTTTCTTCACTTTTAGTTTCTTTTGTTTCTTCCCCGCCGGTTGTTGTTTTCTCTTTAGGTTCTCTTTTAGTCTCGCTTTCAGTTTTGCTCTCTTTTTCTCCGCTTTTTCTTTCTTTAGGTTGAGCTTCTGTATCTATCTTACATGCAGTCTCTCCAACTTTAATGGTTTCTCCTTCGGCTACAATAATTTCTATTCTGCCACTTTCTTCCGCAACCAGGGGCAGTGTAGCTTTATCCGACTCAATTTCTGCCACTTCCTGGTCTTTTTCGACGAAGTCACCATTTTCTACCAGCCAATTTGCTATTTCTACTTCTGTTATTGATTCTCCGGGACTTGGTATTTTTACTTCTATCATGCTCAGTTTTATTTAGTAGTTAATATAGTAAGGTTGTTTGTATTGCTTTCTATAACCTCCAACTTCACAATCCAGGTTACAGTATTTGTAATTCCTTTCACAGGTACATTTCCTGAATACTTTACCAATAATTTCGGTTTGTTCTTTCTGATGAATTTTATACAAACCAACAGCAGGGCTGCCACTCGGTTCCCTTGTTACCGGCTGTATATCTATCGATTCAAACTGATCTCTGATATAGTTCCAGGCTCCCATGTTTTCAGGTTCTTCCTGCACCCATAGCCAGCTGATTGTATTACTGTATTTTTCAATGATTTTTTTAACTTGCTCATGGGGAAATGGATACAGTTGCTCTATCCTTATTAAAGCTATGTCAGTAGCATTAAAATGTTCTTTCCTTTCAAGCAAGTCATAATAAATTTTCCCCGAGCAGAATACCACCCTTTTTACTTGTTCAGTCTGAACGTTGTTATCATCGATAACTTCCTTGAACCCGGAATCGGATAAATCCTTCAGGGAGGATACTGCCTTTTTATGTCTGAGCAGACTTTTCGGTGTGAAAATAATGAGGGGAATTCTGAAATCTCTTTTCACCTGCCTTCTCAATACATGGAAAAAGTTTGCCGGGGTGGTGCAGGATACTACTTGCAGATTATTATTTGCTGCCAATGTAAGGAATCTTTCCATTCTCGCACTGGAATGCTCTGGGCCTTGTCCTTCATATCCATGAGGCAGGTAAAGGGTTAACCCATTCATTAAACCCCATTTTTCTTCAGCTGAACTTATATATTGATCGATAATTACCTGTGCTTCATTGTTAAAATCACCAAACTGTGCTTCCCAGATAGTTAATCCTTTTGGTATGGCCAGTGCGTAGCCATATTCAAAACCCAATACTCCGTATTCAGACAAAGGTGAATTATACATATCCACTGCTGCCTGTTTTTTGTTTATGTGTTGCAATGGAAAATATTTCTCATCCGAATCTTTAATTGTAAAAGCTCCGTGCCTGTGGGAGAATGTACCTCTTACAGAATCCTGTCCGCTTAGGCGAACCGGAATTCCTTCATCTGCCAGGCTTCCATACGCAAGTAATTCTGCCATTCCCCAATCCAGAGAGTCTTCTGTAATCATTTTATTCCGTTCATCGATTAGCTTGTGGACTTTTTTAAAAAAAGTTTTTTCCGAAGGAAGATGATTAATCTTTTTGGCTAATTCTTTAAGTTTTTTCTTAGTAACACCCGTTACAGGGGATGTTGAAAAATCATTGGGTTCGGGGAATTTATAGCTCTTGTAGTCCTCAATAAGGAATTGTTTGATATGTACTTTTTCCCTCTTCCTGGCCAGTGTGAATTTTTTATCCAGCCATTGATTATATTGATTTGCTTGATTTTCTAATTCTTCCTTTGTACACACACCATTCTCTACGAGATATTCTCCATATATGTCCCTTGGATTAGGGTGTTTGCTTATTGCTTCATAAAGAAGCGGCTGCGTAAATCTCGGTTCGTCGCCTTCATTATGACCATATTTTCTGTAGCTTAACAAGTCGATAAAAACGTCTGTATGAAACTTTTGTCTGTACTCTAAAGCAAGCTGAATGGTAAAAATCATTGCTTCCACGTCATCCCCGTTGACGTGAAATATGGGGGCTTTTATAACTTTCCCAATGTCAGTGCAATAGGTGCTTGAGCGTCCCTCCAGATAGTTTGTTGTGAACCCAACCTGGTTGTTAATGACAAGGTGAATTGTCCCTCCGGTTTTATATCCCGGAAGCTGTGACATCTGTATCGTTTCATAAACTACACCCTGGGCTGCTATTGCTGCGTCTCCATGTATTGATATTGGCGCAAGTTTGTTATAATCTTTTTGATACTGGTTGTTGATTTTAGCTTTTGCAATTCCTTGAATTACTGGTGTTACTGCCTCCAGGTGAGAAGGGTTGGGGGCCATGTTGAGCCTTACTTTCTTCCCCTTGTCTGTTCTGATTTCATTACCGAATCCCAGGTGATATTTTACATCACCCAATGCAATGCTATCATCGTATTTTTCACCTAAAAATTCTGAAAATATATCTTCCACCGGCTTTTTTATGATGTTAGCCAAGACATTCAGCCTTCCTCTGTGTGACATTCCTATAAGAAATTCTTCTATCCCCAGTTCGGCTCCATACTCAACTACGGCGTCCAGTGCAGGTATCAGTGATTCTGCTCCTTCAAGTGAAAACCGTTTCTGTCCGACAAATTTTTTATGAATAAAACTTTCAAATCCTACTGCTTGTTTTAGGTTATGATATATGTCCTTTTGACCTTCAGGAGAAAATTTTGGTGTGTTTTGAGAACTTTCCATTTTTTCCTGCAACCAGCCAATAATTTCAGGATTCCTTATAAACATGTATTCAGCACCAATGGATCGGCAATAGGTTTGTTCAAGGTGTTTTATGATTTCCCTCAGAGTTGCAGCTCCAATACCAATCCTGCTTCCAGCCTGAAATACGGTGTCTAAGTCTTCTTTAGTTAATCCGAAGTTTTCAATATCAAGAGATGGTGAGTATTTCCTCCTGCTTCTCACCGGGTTCGTTTTGGTGAATAAATGACCTCTTTTACGATAGGCTTCAATCAGGTTAATGACTTTAAATTCCTTGTTAAAAGCTTCGGTATCTTTATCTTCTTTTCCAAAATGTTTTTGAGCCATTTCAAAACCCCGGAAAAAATTCACCCAGGAGTCCTCTAATTGTTCAGGATTTTCAAGATATTGTTTATAAAGCTTTTCTACCGTATTGATATCTGTATTGCCTAAAAAAGAAAATTTATCCATGGTTTTTGTATGTCTTTGGTGGATTTAAAGATAATTATAAATTCGTACTTTATCTTTAAAATTACACTTTAACACTTTTGTTTATTACTTTTGGAACAAATTAACAATTGGAATGTTTAAAACCTCAATAATTGTAAAATGGACAGGAAGAAACTAAGCGAGGCTTCCAGGTTGATATTACAATCGAAACATACTACCGGTTTTACAGGTGCCGGGATTTCCGTTGAAAGTGG
>JBKGZD010000098.1:0-9685 GCA_046545795.1 Bacteroidales bacterium
AAATTATTCTTTATTTAACTAATTTAAATGTAAATATTTTAAATTTGAAATTTTCAATAAAAAGCTTGAAATATTATTTTTCGGCTACGATTCTAAAAAAAATCTTAATACCAGACAATAGTCAGGATAGTATTACGATCAGATAAGCTTTAAGGCATTAATGAACAATTTTGACAGGAAGATTATAATGGAAAATATTAAAAACGAACAAATTGAAAACGTTAAGGACTATCTGAAGAATTGCAACAATATAATGATAGTAACCCACTACAATCCTGATGGTGATGCAATAGGGTCGTCACTGGCATTGTATAAATATTTAAAGAATGAAGGGTTTGAGGTAGATGTTGTTGTTCCAAATGAATATCCCAAATTTCTTCATTGGCTACCCAATAATGAAAAGATTATAATTTACGAAAACGATAAATCATTCGTAGACAAAATATTAAGCAAGGCTAATTTACTCTTTTTTGTAGATTTTAATGTGCTTGACAGGATTCAGGGAATGGAAAAGGTTATTAAACAAAGTAATCTTCCAAAAATTTTAATAGATCACCATCCAAATCCTGAAAATTCCTTTGATATCACTATATCAGATACAAGTGTGAGTTCAACAGCAGAGCTTTTGTATGAATTTTTATACAAACTATCAGGAGAAAGCTCTATAGATTATGAGATATCAGAATGTTTGTATACTGGAATTATGACTGATACTGGCTCATTTAGTTATAATTCATCTCTTCCGGCAACCTATTATGTCGTCTCCAGGTTATTAGAAACAGGAATTGATAAAGATAAAATTTACTGGAATGTATACGATAATTATTCTACTGATAGAATGAGACTTTTAGGTTATTGTCTTAATAAAAAAATGAATGTTTTTGAAAAGTATGCAGCTGCCTATATTAGTATTACAGCAGATGAACTTGAATTGTTTAATTATAACATTGGTGACTCTGAGGGATTTGTCAATTATCCGCTTTCCATAAAAGGAATTGTATTTTCTGTAATTTTTATTGAACAAAAGGACCATATAAAAATTTCTTTCAGGTCGAAAGGTAATTTCCATGCAAATAAATTTGCAGAGAACCATTTTAATGGTGGAGGACACATGAATGCAGCAGGGGGGTATTCAGAAAAATCAATGAAAGAAACTCTTGAACAATTTGTATCCTTATTGCCAAATTATAAAAATGAATTATTAAATAATACGTTTTAAATAAATAAATTGAGTGAATTTATATAACAAAACACTTGAATATCATTTAAATTGAGTAATAAATAATAAGGTATCCAGATTAAAGGAAACGGCGAAATATAGTTTTTTAATCTGTATACCGCAGTGATTATTATTAAATAAGAGATTCATATTGACGCAGGAAAATTAAAAATGACCCCAAATGAAAAAGTATAAATTTTTATTAATTGGTATTGGAGCAGTAGTCGTAGTTTTACTCGGCTTTATTGTATACATTTCTTATTTCCAGAATAATACCCAGACTATTGTAAAGCATTCCCAACAACCATCCGGAACCAAAAAATCACTGGAAGACATCAACAAATTTTTACATGAAAAGGATAAAGAGAGGATCAAAAGTTTTATATCCAGGAGAGGTTGGGAGATGTCAACAACCAAATCCGGATTATGGTATCATATTGACGAAAAAGGCGAAGGTAGAAAAATCCAATATGGGGATTTTGTAAAAATGGATT
Source organism: Bacteroidales bacterium (assembly GCA_046545795.1). Taxonomy (GTDB): domain Bacteria; phylum Bacteroidota; class Bacteroidia; order Bacteroidales; family UBA12077; genus JAGXLC01. Next base: position 1,714 of record JBKGZD010000098.1, read on the forward strand.
ATGAAATAAGGCTTCTTGATGGAACCTTGTTATATTCCTCAGAATCAGATGGTCACAAAATAATCCAGGTTGGTAAAGATAAAGACGTAAAAGGCTTGCATGAAGGGTTGGAGTTATTGTCTGAAGGTGATATTGCCCGGTTTATAATCCCCCCTAATCTGGCATATGGACTAGTTGGCGATGGTGAGAGAATCCCCGCTAAAGCAATTTTGTATTATAAAATAGAAATCTTAAAAGTTGCACAGGATAAAATTGAATCTTGAATCTTTTGCATTAATCGAGAATTCATTATATTTTTAGTGAAACTAAAAGCAAGCATTTATGATACAGAGAAGTTTCTATTTTCTTATTATTATGATCTTTGTATTCTCCTGCAATCAGACCTCAAAATATCCAGGGTATTCAAAGACAAAGTCTGGCATTCATTATAAACTTCATTCATTTAGTGAAAGTGAAAAAAAGGTCGCTCCAGGTGATTATATAACCACAGACATATCTTATGCAACAATGAATGACTCCACTTTTTTTGAAGGAAGGAGAAAATTCCAGGTAACAGAGCCAGAATTTGAAGGTTCTGTTGATGAATGTTTTTTAATGATGAATAAAGGTGAGAAGGCTACCTTTATCCTTCCTGCTGAGCAGTTTTTTAAAACTACCCTGGAAGCAGACTTGCCTGCCTTTCTGAATAATGGCGATAGTCTTAAAATATCAGTTAACATGATAGAGGTTCAAAGGGAAGATGAATTTTTAAAAGAAAAAGAAGCTTTTCTAAGTTGGATTAATGATTTTGGTGAATATGAAAAAGTACAGTTGCAACATTTCCTGGAAGAACAAAAGTTGGATGCTACTCCAACTGAGTCAGGCATATATCATATTGTTCTGGAAGAAGGTGATGGACCGGATGTTGATGAAGGAGATACTGTTCTTGTTCACTATGAAGGGAAATTTTTAAATGGAAAATTTTTTGATTCATCAAAACAAAGAAAACAACCTCTTGAATTTGTCTATGGACAGGAATGGCAAGTCATTGAGGGGATGGAGGAGGTTATAAATCTTATGCATGAAGGTGAAACTGCTTTGGCAATTTTTCCATCAGAACATGCATTTGGAAAGAGTGGATCATCTACTGGTATTGTACCTCCATACACATCTGTAATATACCAGGTTACATTACTGGAGGTTCGAAAGAATAAATCTTGAAAACAATTATTGAGACGTTCTGTTATAATTATTTAATTTTACCGTTTTATTTTTTAAAATTAAAACTTACTATATTATGAAATTACTTGAAGGAAAAACAGCATTAATTACTGGAGCAGCCCGGGGTATAGGTAAATCAATTGCGTTAAAATTTGCAGAGAACGGAGCTGATATAGCATTTACCGACCTCAAATATGATGATAACACAAAAAGTGTTGAAGAAGAAATTAAAAAAACAGGTGTAGAAGCTAAAGGATATGGGTCAGACGCCAGTGATTTTACGCAAACACAAGAGGTAGTTGAACAAGTTATAAAAGATTTTGGACAAATTGATATTCTTGTTAACAATGCAGGTATCACAAAAGATACATTATTAATGCGGATGACTGAAGAACAATGGGATGATGTAATTAAAGTGAATTTGAAATCAGTTTTCAACTATTCTAAGGCAATACAGCGCCAAATGCTAAAACAAAAATCAGGTTCTATAATTAATATGAGTTCAGTGGTTGGAATAAGCGGTAATGCAGGACAATCAAACTATTCTGCCTCCAAAGCCGGAATAATTGGATTTACAAAATCTGTATCAAAAGAGTTGGGTTCCAGAAATATAAGAGTAAATGCAATTGCTCCGGGTTTCATAATTACAGAGATGACAGGAAAATTACCGGAAGAAGTCAGGAAAGACTGGGAAAGCAAGATTCCTCTGAAAAGAGGTGGAAAACCGGATGATGTTGCTAATACGGCATTGTTTCTTGCAAGCGACCTTTCTACTTATGTTACAGGACAGGTTATCAATGTCTGTGGGGGTATGAATACCTAATCATCTTATTCTGTTATATTAATTTTGCAGCGTGTTCCGTTATATTTTTACAATGAAAAAATTTACATTAGTTATACATATCATAATTTACTTTATTTTTTCAGGTTGCAGTCCAATCGAGCAGATACAAACTGAAATTCTTGAACCTGGTGAAATAAAAATTCCCCAGAAAATTACTTCCGGGGTTTTGATTCTGTCAGAACCTGAGAATGAATTTGAGTTGGTTGAGGATGAAGAATTTCCTGCATTAATAATTGAGGAAATGAAATATGGACTGGCTGATGTACTGGAAAATTCACCGCGCTTCGAATCAGATGAATTAATAATCCCTGAAAAAGAAGAAATAAAAAAATACCTGGAAAAAGATTCCCTGCGCTGGATAGATATGAAAAGGATTGCAGATCAATTCAATGTAGACGCGGTTTTTTTGATGGATAAGTTTACCTTAGATAGTTCTATGGAGGATGATAAAGTTTATGAACAAGGTAGTTTGTATTATTATATAACTTTCAAGATAGTTTCAAATGCCAGGTGGAGAATTTATTATCCTTATCAGGATTTACTTGTAGATGAATATAATTATTCCGAAAAATTTATATGGGACGCACTTGGAGCTGATAAAAGTTCTGCTGCCAGGCAACTGCCGGACTATAAAAAAGCTTTTTTTGAAGCGGGTTACTGGACAGGACATGATTACGCCGAGAGAATTTTACCCATATGGAGAGAAGATAAAAGAACTTACTATATTAGGGGAACAAATGAATTGAGAGAAGCGAAAGAATATGTTGATGAAAATAATTGGGAAAAGGCAATAGAAACATGGAAAATTAATCTTGAGCATCCTGACCGGGAAATAGCTTCCCGGGCAGCTTATAATATTGCTTTTGCCTTCGAAATGATGGGAGATATTAATAAAGCTCTGAAATGGGCAGAACGTTCCCAGAACATAAAAAATAAAGAGCGTACTTTAGAATTTATTGAAAACTTAAAACAACGGGAAGAAAAAATACTGGAACTAGAAGAACAATTGTAATAATTGCCTGAAATTTCTTTTCTGCTATTTTTCTTATTTTTGCGGAAAAAATATGAACGCAGAATTATTATTTTATATCATTATAGCAATTATTATTGCTGATTATCTCCTGGACAGATACCTTGAATTTCTTAATTCCAAATATCGTAATATACCTTTACCAGAGGAATTAAAGGGTGTGTATGATGAAGGGAGGTATAGGAAATCTCAAAACTACGAAGCAGAGAATCAGCGATTTGCTTTCTATACAAGCTCCTTCAACTTATTGCTTATAATTTTATTTTTGTCATTTGAAGGATTTGCTTTTGTAAATGATGTCGCTCATTCTGTAACTGAACACTATCTGCTGGTTCCTTTTGTATTTTTTGGGATACTTTTTCTTGCACTGGATATTATCAATTTACCTTTCTCTCTTTATGCAACTTTTGTTATTGAAGAAAAATATGGATTTAATAAAACTACCCCCAGAACATTTTTCATGGATAAGATTAAAGGGTATATCCTAACGGCAATTCTGGGCGGTGGCATTTTGTTGTTAATTGTATGGTTTTATCAGCAGACAGGAAATAAGTTTTGGCTTTATGCCTGGGGAATTGTAATTGTATTTTCTTTGTTATTAACTATGTTTTATACTTATTTAATCCTTCCCTTATTTAACAAATTAACCCCATTAGAAGAAGGGGATTTAAAATCGAAAATTGTTAATTTCAGTAAAAAGGTAGGATTTAGGTTGAAAGATATTTTTGTGATGGACGGTTCCAAACGTTCTACAAAAGCCAATGCTTTTTTCAGCGGATTAGGGAAAAAGAAAAGAATTGTCCTGTTTGATACACTTATTAATGAATTGAAGAATAATGAAATTTTAGCGGTATTGGCTCATGAAATAGGTCATTATAAAAAAAAGCACACACTGGTAAATTTTGCTATTTCAGTTATTCAAACCGGCTTAACACTTTTTATATTATCATTACTTATTGACAATCCACTGCTTTCAAATGCCCTGGGTATTAGTGAACCAAGTTTTCATATTTCACTTATTGCCTTCTCTTTACTTTATAGTCCAATTTCAACCATATTAGGTATTGGAACAAATTATATTTCGAGGAAAAATGAATATACAGCAGATGAATTTGCTAAACAAAATGGCTTAGGAAATAGTTTAATTGAAGCTCTTAAAAAATTGTCTTCTAAAAATTTAAGTAACTTAACTCCTCATCCTTCTTATGTTTTCATAAATTATTCTCATCCTGCCTTGTTACAAAGAATTCGCTATTTGCAAGGCTATTCCACTAAACTGCTTTATCATGAACGTTGAAATCATTACGATAGGCGATGAAATACTTGCCGGACATATCCAGAATTTAAATGCACACTGGTTAGCCAGTCATTTAACAGAAAATGGTTTTGAAGTTCGCTATATCACTACATTACCTGATGATATTAATTCAGTTGTAGAATTTTTTACCATCGCTTCTTCCCGTTCAAATATAATTTTCGTTACAGGAGGGCTCGGGCCCACAAATGATGATATTACACATCAGGCAATTACAAAATTTTTCGGTACTACATGGAAATTTAACCAGAAGGTGTACGATCGAATAAAAGAATATTTGAATCAGCGGGGGTACAGTTTTTCAGACCATAACCCATCCCAGGCAAAAGTACCAGCAAATGCCCAGGTGTTTTTAAATGAAATAGGAACTGCCCCTGGATTGATGCTTGAAAAAGGTGATACAATGTTTGTTTTTATGCCAGGTGTACATTCAGAAATGAAGAAAATGGCCAGAGATTTAATTGTTCCTCAATTTAAAAGGAAATATCTTAAAGAAAAATTAATAAGTGAAGTAGTTGTAACACAAGGCATTCCAGAAGTTCAATTGGCGCAGAAGTTGAAAGAATGGGAAGAAAAACTGCCAACAAGCTTTTCCCTTGCATATCTTCCAGGTGCAGGAATGGTTAAACTAAGAATCACCGCAAAAGGAGATAACAGAGAAAAAATCCAGGGGATAATGGATGAGAAAATAACTTTACTACAGAAAATTATCCCTGAGTATTATGTTGAACGTGGGGATGTTACGATTGAGGAGGTTGTTGGTAAACTTTTAGTTAAGTATGGAGAAACGATTTGTACAGCAGAAAGTTGCACCGGCGGAGCAATATCAGCATCTATAGTTTCAATTCCTGGAAGTTCAGATTATTACAAAGGGTCTATAGTTGCTTATTCTAATGCTGTAAAGCAGAGTATGCTATCAATAGACGAAGATATTATAGCCCAACATGGAGCTGTCAGCCAAGAAGTTACAGAGGTAATGGCAAATAATGCAAGAGATATTTTTAATGCAGATTACGCAATTGCAGTATCTGGCATTGCCGGTCCGTCAGGTGGTACGGAAGATAAGCCTGTGGGTACTGTATGGATTGCTGTTGTAAGCAAAAAAAGCAAACAATCCAAAAAATTTGTATTTGGAAAGGAGCGGGATACAAACATCGTGAAAACAAAAAATGCAAGTCTGAATATGCTGAGAAAAATGATTGTTAATAGACATTGAACAATTTAAGAAGTTTTGTTAAGTATATTGCTTAATAACCATTCTGTGATATTTTATTATTACGATGATGATTTGATTATTCCTGAAAAATCGATAATGATAAAAAGAGACTTTAAAGCTCATGATTAGAGAATTAAAAAATTGCGTAAAATTATTGAAATTTCTTTAGCAGGAATTTGATTATTTGAATAAAAATAACGTAATTTGCAAACCGTTTGGTGAAACGAATAGAAAAATCTAAAAAAATGTCAAAAATTTGTCAAATAACAGGGAAAAAGAGAATAGTGGGTAATCATGTATCACACTCTAACAAGAAAGTTAAAAGAGTGTTTTATCCCAATCTTTTTAAGAAAAAGTTCTATTTACCAGAGGAAGATAGATGGATTACCCTCAATGTGTCTTCTTCCGGTATTAAGCTCATAAACAAAAAAGGACTTAAGGCTGCACTTGAAGCAGCAAAACGAAATGGTTATATTAAAAATTATTAAAACGTAAGACATGGCTAAGAAAAAAGGCGACAGGGTACAAATAATTTTAGAATGTACGGAACAAAAGAAAACAGACGTTCCTGGTATTTCACGATACATAACTGCTAAGAATAAAAAAAATACTCCCAGTAAACTGGAGTTGAAAAAATACAATCCTTATTTAAAGAAAGTTACTGTTCATAAAGAAATAAAATAGACTAAGTTATGGCTAAGAAAACAGTTGCAACATTACAAACCGGTGGTGGTAAAGATGTTATAAAATGCATTAAAGCTATAAAAAATAAAAACAAGCAAGGCTATGCATTTGAAGAAAAAATGATTCATAAAGACAAGGTGAAAGATTTCTTTGCAAAGAAATAGAATAACTTTTTTATCGTCGTTTACGAATTTTTATTTTTAATACAAAAGCTTTCTTTTCAATAAGAAAGCTTTTATTATTTTTACATATTTCATTTAACTAAAGAATATAGAAATGGCAGTATTCGGAATTTTCTCAAAAGATAAAAAAGAAAACCTGGATAAAGGTTTGGAAAAAACAAAAGAGAATGTTTTTAAAAAGCTTTCCAGGGCGGTAGCGGGAAAATCCAAAGTGGATGATGAGGTTTTGGACAACCTTGAAGAGGTATTAATTACATCGGATGTTGGTGTTAGTACAACCCTTAAAATAATTGAAAGAATTGAAGATCGTGTGGCCAAGGATAAGTATATGGGCACAGAAGAGTTAAATACTATCCTGAAAGAAGAAATTTCCGGTTTGTTAAAAGAAAATTCTCAAACTGATGAATTTAAATTTGAAGCAAAAGAGGGACCATATGTAATTATGGTTGTTGGTGTAAATGGCGTTGGCAAAACAACCACTATAGCTAAACTCGCATATTTATTTAAAACTTCGGGTAAGAAAGTTTTTTTGGGGGCAGCAGATACTTACAGGGCAGCAGCAATAGACCAGCTTAATGTGTGGGCAGAAAGAGTTGGTGTGCCTATGATTAAACAAAAGATGGGTTCTGACCCGGCATCGGTTGCTTATGATACTCTGAGTTCTGCAAAAGCAAATAATGCAGATGTTGTAATCATTGACACTGCAGGAAGGCTACATAATAAAACCAACCTTATGAATGAGCTTGCTAAAATAAAAAGGGTAATGCAAAAGGTAGTCCCTGAAGCTCCACACGAAGTCTTACTTATCCTTGATGGCTCAACTGGCCAGAACGCCTTTGAGCAGGCAAAAGAATTTACTAAAATTACCGATGTAAATGCACTGGCTGTTACAAAACTTGATGGAACAGCAAAGGGAGGAGTGGTAATAGGAGTATCAGATCAGTTCAATATTCCGGTAAAATACATTGGAATTGGAGAAAAATTAGAGGACTTACAAGTATTTAACAGAGAGGAGTTTGTGGACTCTCTTTTCAAGCAAAATACCTAAGATGCAAAATCAACCCGGAATTAGTATCATTACTCTGGGATGTGCCAAAAATATTGTCGATTCTGAATATTTGGCCAAACAGCTTAATGTGAATGGATTTAACGTACATCATAATTATTCACCTCAGTCAGATATAATAATAATAAATACGTGTGGCTTTATCAATGATGCCAAGGAAGAATCTATTGAAACCATCCTGAATTATGTAGAAGCTAAAAAGCAGGGAATAATTCAAAAATTATTTGTAGTAGGTTGTTTATCACAAAGATATAAAGAACAACTTGAAGAGGAAATTAAGGAGGTTGATGGATTTCTCGGAGTAGAGTACCTTAAAGATTTATTGAAATACCTTAATGCAGGCTATGATCATAAGTATGAATTTTCCCGATTTCTATCGACTCCGGACTATTCTGCCTATCTGAAAATAGCTGAAGGTTGTAACAGGAAATGTTC
>JBKGZD010000099.1:0-9460 GCA_046545795.1 Bacteroidales bacterium
CATTTTTTTGCTATATAAGTGGGGAAGAAGTTGTGCTTTGCTTTGGGGTTAGTAAAGCATTGGTTCGTTTTGCAGCATTCTTTTTTGTTTATTACAGCCAAACACAAAGTTAAGTCCGAAACGTAAGTTGAAAGATTGGGTTTTTTGAGGCCACAGCCCTGCAGAAAACATATCAGACATTGTGTACACCTGCAATGGTCCAAGTCGCAAAGCCAATCCCATTCCAAGGTTGTTATACGAGTTGTTGATTATACTGTAACTACCCGTAAATGAAACACCTCTTATAGGTCTTGTATTGGCTGAAAGGGTGAAGCTTTGCTGTATTCTGTCATCATAGAATTTTGTTCGTGACAGGATGCCAAAATCTACTTTTTTATTTAAATAGTATCTTGCACCAATGAATATTTTCGGTCCAAGAGTTTCAAAATAGGTGTCCTCTGAATATTCGGCAGAAATTGAATTTTCAAGGGAGTCCAATACTGTTTCAGATGGATCACTTTCCTCATCGTTTTCATCTTCAGTTAATTCTGAGGATACGTCAATTCCTGTAAAAGAATACTGACCCTGGAGTGAATAATTGTGAGCAAAGTTTTTATAATTTATAAATCCCAGGTCTACTATGCTTGCTGAAAAAGTAAATTCATCCCTTAGCCTGTAAGTAGCTCCCAGGTCAAAGGCAAAACCCGGATTTGAAGTAATGTCAGAAACGTCTATGTCTCTTTCATTAACTTCATCAATGTAGCCCAGACTATCGGTTGTTATTTCCACCGGAGCATTTGCTTGTAATTTAATGTCTGAGTTTAATGCAATCGAATCTCCATCTTCATTTGTGTATAAGCTTAAGTTAAATTCTTCGGTTCTTATATTTGCCAATCCATTAAGGTATTTTGCTTTAAACCCGATGGTTAAATTATTGAGTACATTATATGAGTATCCCATAGCATATTCCAGGTAGTTGTTTGAGGCTACTGAAAGATTGCCGAATTCAACTGTTTCTCCTTTGTAATGACTGTTGCCTTTAAGTAAGAGTCTTGCTAAATCCTTCGGATAGGTAAGAGACAGGTCCGATTTTTCCATGACTCCAAATGAAAAATATCCTTCTCCGGCTCTGAATCCAAAACTAAAGATGTTCGTAGAAAACTCTGTAAAGAAAGAATTTCTGTCTTTTAATTGTCCCAGGAAGTCATCAACATCGGCATCCGGGTGAAGAAAAGTTATTAGAGAGTCGTTTACGGGGCTTTTAAAAATGATATCTTCATAGGCAAGTGAATTATTTCCTATATTTAAGTTTACACCTGAAATACCAGGAAATCCCATGTAGAAATTACAGGTTGGTTGTAAAGCCGGATTCATTGTATGAATTTGTGGCAGCCTGTCCATATAGTATAACGACTGGCTGTGTTGACCGAAACTTGTCAGTGCCAAAGCAATCAGAAAAAAATTAAGGATTAACAGTTTCTTCATTCTATGGTGTTTTTTATTCTAATTTAACTTTTGTCTCAATACTCATGTTGAATTGAAAAGAATAGTGAGAATAAAATTTTACTTTTTTCTCTTCCGAGAAGTCTGAGGTTTTTATCCTACCTTCAAATACGGCATTTTTTACTTTATTCAGTTCTTCTATTCTGTTTTCATTGAATGCCATTTCTGCTGTTTTCTCGGTTGGTTCTGTAACTTCCCCCTCATCATTTGTTACAGCGGATTCAACAACCGGTTTGTCATTTTCATTAAAAAGGGTATCAACCATTTGAAAGTTTTCATCAAGGAAGTATACCTGAAAATCGACATTGGCAGGGAGCCCGTTATTGGTCTTGAATTTAGTTATTACTTCTTTTATTGTTTCATTTTCTTCACTAAGAATTTCATTCATGTCAAGCTCGAGGGTATCTCTCAGGGAGAATCCATCTGCCCGTAGATATAGAGGAAGATATAACTCGCTGTTTACAATGAATTGACTGTTATCAGTTACAAAATTATATGCTCCATCTGGTCCATCCGGATTAGCTATTCCCTTGCTTGTGAAGCTTATATGAGTAGGATTCATTTCCAGGACTTCACTTAGGTTGCTTGTTTCATTGTTAATGTTTATGGTATCTTTCTTTTCTTGTCCTACCTCGTTTTCGCTGAATTGGGGATATTTTATGTTAAAAATATTGGCAGACTGATCAAACACAATATCTGTACTATCATTGGTTCCTTCAATATAAGCTTTTGCATCTTTAAGTTCAATCTGAATGGGTAATCCGTAAGAATTTGTTATGAGAAATCTGAATTCAGGCTCTGCAAATTCCACTGTACCTATATCGGATTCTTCAAATAAGCTTACAGGTATATCTCCTTCCTGCAGCATGAGTGTGTCTTGCCCAATATAGCCATAGGCACTTTGCATATCAATGTGTTCAATCATAGTTTGCATGGAAATCTCTTCATCTGTATTTAAATCATTTCCTGTACCATTGATTGTCAACTCATATTTCATGCGGAAATATTTTGTTGTATCCGTGTCAGAATCAAGAAGTGTATCATGGGTATGTATAGTGTAACCATTTAGTTCATCTGTAAATTCTTCTGAATAAGGCACTTCATCCGCAGGAACGTTAATTTCTCTGACCAGAGGTTCCCCGTTTTTCTTTACATCTTTGTAGGTGAGGGTAATGTTTATATCATGCTGGATATCGCATTCTACAGTTTGTTTTAGAGTCAATAAATCGGTAATTATGGAGTCCAGTTGTTCATCGTTTTCGAAAGTCACCTGATGCAACGTATCTATGGTTCTTGTAATGGTGTCATCAAAATTAAGAATTGGAGCAGGTACCGAGTATAATAGATCGAAGTAATCCTGGCTTGGGAGTTTTATTCTGTCTGGGGCTGTATGCGAAAACAGGGTGTCCGTAAAGACAAGGTATAACAATCCGTTTTCATCTGTATTAATGACCCTTGAACTGTCAAAAGCCTGGAGGAGATCCTCCATGTTTAACTCTCCTTTGACAAGAGGTGTAGCCCATTCCTGGTTTATCTCCATATCGTCAGACAGGTTATTTAGATCGAATTGATCAGAATTGCATGCATTCCATATAAACATATAGGCTACTAAGGAAAGAATTACTGTTACGGTGATTGTTCTTTTCTTCATTTTAATAAAGGAATTATTTTTCAAAAATAATTAATTTACAGAATAATTGTACATAAAGCTATATTTATTTCCTACGATTAAATTAAAATTTCGTTTCGGTTGTTCAAGGAATCCAATACTGAAAGGTGTATTCCCTTGTAGAGGAAAACCTTCATATAGTTTACCATCCTGATTTATTAAGTAAATTTCGTTAGCTTCCCTGGCGACAAGACCTAATTTGTGCTCTCTTGCAGAAAATTCAAAATATAGAGGTGGTCCGCTTATTTTTGTATCAAAGTTGCGTGTAAATAATTTTTCCCCATTCTGTTTGTAGACTTTCAATGTATTATTGTCAAGGAAAATTATATTTTTCTTTCCATTGCCTGTTATGTCTTTATAATCAAACCAGTGATTTTCAGAAAATTCATCTATGCTCGTGGATTCAACTTTCCCGCTGAAATAAACATAATGAATTTTCCCTTTGCTGTCTGTAGTAACTAATTTGGGCTTTTTGTCGGTATTTTCTTCAAGAATAAATATATTGTTTTTTGATTTTTTGAATTGTGTTTCCGGTTGTACCCTGGTTTCACCACGTCTGTTCAGAATGTATACCCGGTATTGATCTGCAAAGACTATGTAATCTTTCGTTCCAACACGGAAATGTTGAACTGGTTGAGTGACTCGTGTATCTGTATTTTCAAATTGCCAGCCTTTTATAATATCTCCTTCTTTGTTGAAGTTGTATACTTTCCGGTTTTCGCATGGAACAAAAATTCTATATTCTTTCGTATCTTCATAATCGAACAATGACATTCCCGCTGTGGCGGGAGAGGGGAGTTTTTTAGGATAATCTTCGACATAATTACCGTTTCTGTCTATCAGATGAAGTTTATTTTTTGTGCTAAAAAGTAGCTGAAGCTTGCTGTTTTCGTAGAAATCTATCTGGTAAATTTCACTATTGATTTTTTCATCAAGGTTTTTTTTCCACAATACCCTGCCTATCTTGTTAATGAGGTAGATTGTGTTATCTTCATCCTGAACAAATATTTCTTTTTCCTTTGTATAATGATTTGTTACAAAGGTAGGTTTTGTACGAATATTGGTATCCAAATGGCATTCCCAAATGGTTTTGGGTTCTTCATTTATTTCAGGGATAAATTTTAAAAATACGTTATTGTATATCATATCTCCATTGCCAAGAAATTGGTAGGCAAAAGCCTGGAATTTTCTAATATGAGTTAAATTCTTATCAACTTCTTGCTGTAGATCGGTATTGAGATAATTTGATATCAATTGTGGTGATCGGTAAAGGTTTGAATAAAAGTGAAAATTGGAATTATCAGACAAAAAATCATCAAATTGATTGTAATGCGGATCATTTTTAAGTGTTTTATTTAATATGTTGGAATAAATGAATTGCTGAAGTATCTCGGTAGATTCTGCAAAGATTACATAGTTATCAATTATTGTAAAGTAATTGTTGCTGAATCCTTTAAATAGACTCCCGAATATTTTTCCAAATAAATTTTCTATAGGTAACCTGTATACTTTGTAACTTATTTCATCGTCAATTTGCAGGTTTTGTTGATGACGTTGGTTTGTTTGATTGCATGCTTTACGGGAAAGTTCGACAAGCAAATTCTCTGTAAAACGTTTTCCCTTGGTTTTCATTATAATAAAGCCATTGTCTGAGGCATTACTCATGTTCCCATTTAAAAATGCAAGTCCTACCTCTTCATGAAGCAACTCGTATATAGTTTCTTTTGCATTAAATCCGAATTTTTTTTCTATTTCCTCAAGGGTGTTATTATATTCTCCCAGCTCATCATTTTGTTGTAAGTATTCCTCAAATTTTTCAAAATATTGCTCTTTGTTGCTTATTCCAAGGTTTAGAAATGTTGATGTATTTGCTGGTAGAATCTCTTTAATATCATGTTTGATGGGTTCCTGGTTTTTAAATAAATCAATCAGTTCCTTTTTTTCTAAAACTCCAGAAGAAAATCCGTTTAACAATAAAGCATCGGACCGTATATTAAAATCAAGTGAAGCCCATGTACCAAAATTACTTATGAAATCCAGTTCTTTCCGGTAAGTTTTATTAATTAAATTTTCAATAACAGCTCCTAATGTCCTGTAGTTGATGTATAAATTTGCAGCTACATTCTTACCTGCTGTTTTTGCCACCTTTTGAAAATCTGGTTGATCATCAATCGAATGTTTTACATTGGATTGACGAATTGCGTTTTCAACTATTAAACTGTTATTGCCAATTAATAAAATTCCGTTGACAAAAGAATAAGTAAGAGAACGTTTGTTGTTATTTTCTATATAGTAAGTTTTCTCCTTATTGTAGGTGTTTGTACGAAATGTTTTTCCTTTGGCGGCAGAATATTTTTGAAGTATTGATTCAAGATGCTTTTGTTCACGCAAATTTTCAACATTCATAGCAAGCAGATAGCTCATATTATTTTTGCCCGATTTTTTCCCTGAAATTATTATCCTGCGGTTTTTTAATTTATCGTGTAAGAAATTGTCATCTTTTATGAGGGAATCAATATCATGCATATGGTTTTTAACAGATTCAGATGATTCCATTTGGACTAGTTCTGACCATATTTCATTATCCTGGCTTAGTGCTGTAAAGAAATTATCAGGGTCTTGAATGTCAAGCAGAAAAGCTACATCAGTCGGGATGGTGTTTAAAATTTCAAATTCGGGCATCTTTTGTTTTTTGAGATAAAATAAAACCCCTGCTATGGTAATTAGTAAAATTCCTGCCAGTATTATTGATACTTTTTTCATATGGTTATTTTTAATTTTTTATAGGTCATATGGAACTTACCATGAATTTCCTTTTGTGAGATTAATGTTTATTTTTCATGGACGTTTCATCTGTTTATTTTTTTATTATTAATCTCTTATGGAACTGCATGGTAAAAATAATCATTTGGATTGTTGTAATAGATGATTATTTTTTTACATGTTCGTTTCATTGGATAGAGTTTGAGACTTTTTTAAGTTTTCTATTGTTTGATTATTTCTTATTTCAACATATAAAAATATTAAATTCAGGAACACACTTTTAATCTTTATTGTTTTAAAAATATCCAATAATTATTAAAAACTGGATGCTTATTTTAGAAGCAAAGATAAATAGATTGAAAAAATTAGCTATAAAGATGGCCAATTATGATTAGAAATTATCAAAACTATATTTTGAGTGTTATTATTTTATTGTTTTCAGCAGTTGATCTTTTTTCACAGGATTTAAAAATTTATGATTTGGAAAGTTTGACTCCCCTGGAAAATGTAGCAATTTATTCTGAAGACAGAACAAGTTCGGCAATTTCAGATGCTAAAGGAATAGTATCACTTGATGATTTTGCCATGTCTGATTCTGTGTTTTTTCAGCATCCTTCGTATAAATCTGTGGTATATACTAAACGACAGTTAAAAGAATTGGATTTTTTTGTTTATTTGAGGAGAAAAACAATACAACTTGAAGGTTTTGTAATTTCAGCATACCGATGGGAACAGAATGTCGATGAGATTCCTAACCAGATAGAAGCATTAAGAAAGCCTGAAATCATCCTGGAAAATCCTCAAACCACTGCCGACCTTCTTGAAAGTTCAGAAAAAGTATTTGTTCAGAAAAGCCAGATGGGTGGTGGTAGCCCTATGATTAGAGGTTTTGCGACCAATTCTGTTTTGTTGGTTGTTGATGGAGTGAGAATGAATAATGCAATATACAGAAGTGGCAACCTTCATAATGTAATTTCCCTGGATGCCCAGGCAATCGAAAATTCCGAAATTATTTTTGGCCCGGGTTCAGTTACTTATGGGTCTGATGCTTTGGGGGGAGTAATGGATTTTCATACATCAACAGTTAAGTTATCTACAAGTGATGAATCTAACCTGCAGGTAGGGGCCATGGCAAGGTATTCCAGTGCAAATAATGAAAAAACAGGACATTTTGATTTTAACTACGGAACTCAGAAATGGGGAGCTTTAACGAGCCTGACTTTTAGTGATTATGGACATTTACGTATGGGTTCAGAAAAATTCCCGCAATATCAGCGTAATGAATATGTGAAAAGAATACAAGGTACAGATACTGTAGTGAACAATAGTAACCCAGACATGCAGATACCCACTGCATACAATCAAGTTAACCTGATGCAAAAATTCCGGGTTCGCCCATCTTCTGATTTTAATTTAGTGTATGCATTTCATTATTCAGAAACTTCGGATATACCAAGATATGACCGTTTAATCCAGGGGGAAAATGAGCAGTTAAAAAATGCAGAGTGGTATTATGGCCCGCAAAGTTGGAAAATGCATCATTTGGAAGGGGACTATAAAAATTCAACCGCTGTTTATGATGATATAAAATTTTCCTTAGCATATCAGTATTATAATGAAAGCCGACATGACAGGGGGTTTAAAGATGTGTGGCTCAGGCACAGAGACGAACAACTGGATATTTTTAATTTTAGTCTTGATTTTGATAAAGATGTAGGAGATAACCTCTTATATTATGGTGTTCAATATGATTATAATACTTTAAACTCAACTGCTCACGCTGAAAATATAGAGACCAACGATGTGAAATCCCTACAAACCAGGTATCCAAACGGAGATAATGATTACCATTCAATGGCTGCATATCTTAGCTATAAACAAAAACTGGGTGAAAACTTTACCGTTATTACAGGTTTGAGATATAGCTACTTTGATATTTTTTCAAAGATGGATACTTCTGCTGCCTATTATGATTTTCCGTTCAATAGAATGCGGCTTCAGACGGGGGCTTTAAATGGTTCGGCAGGGCTGTCATATGAACCATCAGAAACATGGAGATTTAAGATTAATACTTCTTCGGGTTTTCATGCGCCAAATATTGATGATATGGCTAAGGTTTTTAATTCTGAGCCCAGGAGTGTTGTAGTGCCAAATGAGAATCTAAAACCGGAATATGCATATAATATTGATCTGGGTATTGAAAAGGAAGTTAAAGACTGGGCGAACCTTAAAGTTACAGGGTTCTATACCTGGGTGAAAGGCAAGATGGTTCGAAGGCCTTCAGATTTTGCTGGACGGGATTCTATAATGTATGATGGAGTACTAAGCCAGGTGCATAAACTGGTTAATGCAAAGAATGCATTTATTTATGGTATGAATGCCGATTTTGAGCTATTTGTTTCAGAAAATTTTCATTTTAGTGCTGATTATACGATAATCCATGGAGAAGATGAAAATGGAAATTCCTTACGGCACGTATCTCCATCATTTGGACAGGCTGGATTGCGATACCAGGATAAGTCACTCTCGCTTTATACGAATGTAAAGTTTAATGGTGAAATACCAGCAAATAAACTAGCACCTTCGGAGCGTTCAAAAATCCACATGTATGCTTTAGACGAAAAGAACAGACCTTATTCACCGGGGTGGTGGACTGTTAATATTAAAGCATCCTGGGAAATTAATGAAAATTTCAGGATTAGCGGAGGACTTGAAAATATAATGGATGTGAGATATCGTCCTTATTCCTCTGGTATTGCAGCACCTGGTAGAAATTTTATTATTTCGGTATATGCTGATTTTTGAGGTAGTTGGTTTATAGTTTTAGCATCTTTAGTTCTAAAACGATATATTAACTATCAATTGGGTAGTCTAAAAAAATATGCTCTATTGGGTGATTTTGTTATATTTGTGGTGACATTATATCATACTTTTTAAATAACCCTTTTGTAATAAAATTGACCTATATATCACAAATACTTAAAATGTTGTTAATTAAAATGTGATGGTCTAAATAATGAGGTAATGGTTAAGTTGCAATTTTTTCTTCTAAGTATTCTTTGCACAATGTTTTTGGCAGGGCAGCTATGTTATGCGCAAACAAACGAGGAATTAGAAGAGTTTCGCCAGGATACTGGTAAACAAGAGTTCGAGAAAATTATGGAAAGAGAAACCAGCTCACTTCAAGATAACCCCAGTGACTTGTTTTTATATTTTTTAATTCCCGAAAGGTTACCTGATTGGTTTTTTCGGCCATCCAGTTATGCGAGTACAAATGATTTTATGATAGGTGTCTCTGATCCAGGTATGGATTCTGCTAAAGCACTGGAAAATGCTATTTTTAGAGCAAAAGCATTATATTGTTTATCAGAGGAGACATTAGTGGAAAATGTATCTGATAATTTCGTGATCAACAGGGAAAAGGGGGCGCCGGTATTGAGTTCACAATACATGGAATTTACGAAAATAAGAGCTAAGAAAGGGTTTAATGATAAAAATTTTGTTGTAGACAAGAAATTGTATACAAAATATGGAGAATGTATTGTG
>JBKGZD010000100.1:0-9410 GCA_046545795.1 Bacteroidales bacterium
CAAAATAATAACGAAGAATTCATAACGCTAACCTGCTAAACCTCAATGTATAAAAGTCCCTTTTCAGTCTGCCCTGCGCGGGTCTGGCTGAAAGGGCAACCTGGCCATTTTTTCGGTTTCCAGGGAAGCAAAGCCAAACTCCTCAACAATTTTGCCTAATATCAGATAGACGCCATCACCACGGAAAGGGTATTGTTTCAAAACATTGGGAAAATGAACCGTATCAAAAAATTCGCCATTTGAATCAAGAAATGTAGCAAAATTCATAATCTCTTTCCGGCTGGTTCTAACATACTTGATAGTAACAAGCTGACCAACCATCCTGACAGTCTTGCCAATATAGTTATTCATCTCTGAAGCCGAAATTTCTCCTCTAAATGAGGTTTTCAGCAGATCGAAAAATGAAAGTGTTACAGGAAAACCTAATAATTCTATCTCATCATAAGTATCTTCAATTGGTTCCTGGTTAAATTCCGGAAGATTCTGTTTGGTATCATCCTGCAAAGAAAAAAGTTTATATTCTTTGGTTTCATTTCTCTTTTTCCCAAGAATCTGATGAGCCCTCCATAATAACTCTGCTTTAGTTTTTCGTGTGAACCTTAAACAACCGCACCGTATCAAAATAATAACCTGCTCTTTGCTGATGTTCACTCTCGTAATAAAATCTTCTAAATCGCTGAACGCACCATTTCTGTCTCTTTCACTTACAATACGGGCTGCTATACTATTCTCAAAATCTTTGATATGTACAAATCCCAGGTAAATATTATCGTCCTGAATACTGGTGAAATAAAAACTATTGTTCACACAGGGCAATTTAATGGATGCACCATAACGCCTGGCTTCATTAACATACACAAAGGTTCTGTAGTATCCACCAAAATTGTTAATTACTGCCGTCATAAACTCAAGCGGATAATGAGCTTTCAGATAGAGGCTCTGGAAGCTTTCTACTGCATAAGATGCAGAATGAGCCTTTGAAAACGAATAACCTGCAAATGACTCAATTTGCCGCCACACTTCATTAATAATTTTTTCAGGGTATCCATATGCTCTGCAATTGTTAAAAAACTTCTCCTCTATTCTTTTAAATTCTTCCCTGGATCGGAACTTACCACTCATAGCTCTGCGTAAAATATCAGCATCAGCCATATCCAGACCTGCAAAATGGTGACATACCTTAAGAACATCTTCCTGGTACACCATAATCCCATACGTTTCCTTCAGCTGCTCTTCCATTACAGGATGTATATATTCAAACTTACCAGGATTATGAAATCTTCTTATATATTCCCTCATCATACCCGATTTTGCGACACCAGGTCTTATTATAGATGAAGCAGCCACAAGTGTCAAATAATCATCACAATTGAGCTTTTTTAGCAACCCTCTCATAGCAGGGCTCTCAATATAAAAACAACCCGTTGTTTCTCCCTGTTGCAAAAGCCGTTTAGCTTTAGCATCTTCCTTAATGCCCTGAATATCAAAAATATCTACATCTCGTTTTCTATTTTGCCTGATAACTTCTACCGCTTCCTTAATGTGCCCTATTCCTCTTTGACTGAGGATATCAAGTTTTTCAAAACCCAGATTTTCAGCAGTATACATATCCCATTGGGTAGTAGGGTAACCTTTGGGGGGTAAATCAAGGGCAGAAAAATAGGTTACGGGAAGTTCTGAGACAAGAACGCCTCCTGCATGTATACTTCTCAAATTCGGAAAACCAGCCAACTTAGTTCCTATAGCAAAAATACGATCATAGATAATGTCCTTATTTACATAATCACCCGGCCTTTCAATCAACGCATCAATTTCAGCTTTAGGCAGCCCATAAACTTTTGCAAGCTCCCTTAAAATAGATTTTTCCTTAAAAGTAGAAATCGTACCTAAAAGAGCTGTTTTTTCATAACCAAAGTTCTGAAAGATATAATCCAGAACATAATCTCTGTCTTTCCATGAATAATCAATATCAAAATCAGGTGGGCTGGACCTTTTGGGATTGATAAAGCGTTCAAAGTACAAATTCAGCTCTATAGGATCCACATTCGTGATATACAAACAGTAAGCGACAATACTGTTCGCACCACTACCCCGCCCTACATGATAAAACCCCTGCTGCATCGAATATTTAACGACATCCCATGTAACAAGAAAGTATGCTGAAAAACCCATTGAATCAATTATATCCAATTCTTTACCCACCCTGCTCTCTGTCTCGTTTGTTACAGTTTTATATCTCTGTCGCATCCCTTCATAAGCCAATTTTTCCAGCAGATTTTTATCCTCTTCTCTGCTCCCTGTATAAGTTGCTTTGTTTTTAACGCTATGATCAAAGTTGAGAGAGCATTGCCGCGCCAGTTTTTCGGAATTTTCAAGAATAAAAGGAAATGGCTTACAATGCTCTTTTAATGTCCCGGGCTTATAAAACAATTCATCCTGATTAGCCAGCCAATGTTCCTGAAGCTGGGTTAACAAAACATTATGATCAATAGCCCTCAGGTGAGTATGTATAGTCCATTCGTGAGGTTCCAGGAAATTCACCGGGTTAACGTAAAGCAATTTATCCCGGAAAGGAATTTCCTGGAAAGAATACAATTTATTGATTTCCTGCAGCCGTAAGCCAATATATTCATTCTCTTTCAATACTTCGTTATGTATAGCGCTAAAAGGAAGTATGAAATAAACATCATCTATTTCCGGGGGTATTTCAGGAAAATAATGATGATTCAAATTGTACTTACTGAAAAAATTATTCAACCTGTGAAATCCGTTGTTATTTTTTGCAAGAGCTGTATAAAGCCATTTATCATCGTTTCGGAATTCAATACCCCCAATGGGTTGAATGTTGTTTTTCCGGCACTTAAAAACAAAATCAGGAATAGCTGTTGTATTGTTGATATCTGTTAAAGCTAAAGCTGTAAGATTATAATTCTTAGCCTTCTCAATAATATCCTCAACAGGAATGACTCCATAACGGAGACTGTAATAAGATCGAACTGATAGATACATTTATTAAAAATTAAAAAACCTCAAAAGGTGCGATTCCTGTTATAAGCAATCCTTGCTAATACCTTGCTACTAAAGGCATTCTTCGCCCCATCCCAAATGCCTTTGATGAAATACGCAATACAGGAGGTGCCTGGAAACGCTTATATTCATTTAAATTAACCATCTTAATAATATCCCTGACAAGGTCTTCCTCATAACCGTCGGCAACAATATCATCCACAGACTTGTGTAATTCAATATATTCAAACAATATTTTATCAAGTACTTCATATTCCGGTAAAGAATCCCTGTCTTTCTGATCGGGTCTTAATTCTGCCGAGGGCTCTTTCCTGATGGTATTAATGGGAATAATTTCCTGTTCCTGGTTAATATATTCTGCCAATTTATACACATCAGTTTTATAAACATCCCCGAGAATTGAAATAGCTCCTGTCATATCGCCATATAACGTAGTGTAACCAACGGCAGATTCACTCTTGTTTGAAGTATTGAGAAGAATATTGCCAAATTTGTTAGAGACTGCCATAAGTAAAGTACCCCGTATTCTGGCCTGAATGTTTTCTTCTGTTGTATCTTTTTCTAAATCTTTAAAAACTGATTCAAGTGTATTCTCAAAAGACTGTTTAATGTCATTAATTGAAAGAATATCATATTCCACCCCCAGGTTATTTGCCAGTTCTACTGCATCCACCACAGAACTATCGGAGGAGTATTCTGAGGGCATTATTAAAACCCGTAAATTTTCTTTGCCGAGCGCTTTTTCAGCAATTACTAATGCCACAGCAGAATCTATACCTCCAGAGAGGCCAAGCAGAGCCTTTTTAAAATTTAATTTTCTGAAAAAATCTTCCAACCCCAAAACCAAGGCATCATGCATTTTTTCAATTACATTATAATCACTTTGATGTTTAGTTTCTAATTCTGTTTTTATGATTTTTTCAAGATCATAAACACGATAATCTTCTCTGAACCAGTTAAGTTCATCAACTACTGCACCGGAAGGGTGGACAACAAGGGAAGCGCCTTCAAAGATAAGTTCGGTTTGCGCGCCCACCTGGTTAACCATAAAAACCGGGAGATTATATTTTTTTGCCTTCCTCAAAAAAATATTTTTTTTACCCCATATTTTTGAATAGGAAAAAGGGGAAGCCGCAATGTTAATTAATATATCAGGATTAAACTCAATTAACTTTTCCATTGGAGAGACATTGTAAAGCTCCCTTCTCCCAAAGAGATTTTTCTCAGGCTGGTCATCCCATAAATCTTCACAAATAGTGAGAGCTATCTTATAGCCTTTGTATTCAATCACATTAAACCGACTATTGGGTTCAAAATACCTGTATTCATCAAAAATATCATAAGTCGGTAACAAGGTTTTGTCCTGGACAAACTGTACCTCACCATCATTAAGAAAAAATGCGGAATTCAGAAGAGGCTTTCCTTTTGGATATTGGTTAAAGCGCGGACTACCAATTATAGCAGCAATTCCTTTGCAATGAGAGGCAATTTCCTTAACAGTTAAATTACAATCATCAATAAACCCCCTGTAATCAAGTAAATCCTGGGGAGGATAGCCACAAACGGAAACTTCAGAAAATACAATAAGATCAACTCCGTCTTTTCTGGCTTTTTGTATATGTTCAAGAATTAAATCCCGGTTATAATCAAAGTTTCCAATATGATAATTTAACTGTGCGAGCGCAATTTTCATAATTTTATAATTTTTGGGTTACCCAGTTATATATTCAATTTTAAAATAATATTCCCAAACGTAAAGAAAAGTTTCCTGTTGTTATTTTATTCCGTTTTTCTTTCGTTACATCCAAAAATCCGTTTCTATAAGTCAAACCGGCCACAATAGCAGTGGATCCTCCCAAAGAGTATTCCACACCTCCTCCGAAATAATACCCTATGTTATACCAGTTCATGTCATTACTAATATTAATATCTTTATAATCAGAAAAATCCGCTGCAGATTTTATATTAATATTGCAGTTTAAGCCAAGATGGGCAAAGAATTTAGTATACCCAATCTCAATGGTTTTAAACTTCAATCCTATTGGGATGTCGATATATTGAAGGTTGTATTCAACGGTACCGGCACTGTCTAACTGGTAAGTGCCATCTCTGGCTTCTATTTCTCTGTCATAAAAATATGTTATCTTTCCCGGCATCTTATTAATGGATATACCGGTGGAAAAGGCATAATTCTGAGCGAAAAAATTGTCAAAATTAAACCCTGCATTAAAACCTATTTTCCCACCACCGTTTTCGGCATCTCTTGCATCCGGCGTCATCCATGAAATATGCGGTTCTCCATAAACAGTAAAATTAAAATTCTGAGCGGTTACCGTAAAAATAGCAAATACAAAAGCTATTGTTAAAAGGTACTTTTTCATATTTTTAGGTTTTAAATTTTAGAAAATAAAAGTAACAATTTATGCGTTATTACAAACTTAAAAATTGTCACAAAATGATAAAAAAAATTCTCCCTTTGTTATTCTTAGCAGCTTTTTTTTCTGGCTGCTCTGAAAAAAATCCATACAAAACAGACACTAAAGGTATAAAAGCAGATATTGAAATTAAACGATTGGATAAAGAATTATTTGAACTTGACTTTGATAGCATTGCCCCGGAAGTTCCCCGGTTAAACAAAAAATACGGTGATTTTTTTGATCTCTATAACAAAAACATAATTAAAGTTGGAGGTTCCAACCGTAGAGATTATCCTGATAATTTACGCTCCTTTCTTACAGATTACTTCATCAATCAAGCATATGAAAGAACAATGGAAGTCTATCCTGATTTGGATAATCTGGAAAAAAAACTGACAGAAGGGTTCATACATTATAAAGCACATTTCCCTGATAAGCAAATTCCCGCATTATATACGTACATTGGTGGGTTTAATCAATCTATTGTAGTAGGAGATAGTATTTTAGCAATTGGACTGGATAAGTACCTTGGACAGGATTGCGAGTTTTATGATAAACTATCCTGGTCTAATTACTTGAAAAAGAATATGCACGAAAAGAAAATCCCTACGGATGCTCTTAAATCATGGGGAGAAACTGAATGGCTGTTTAACGATTCCACAGACAATCTTTTATCCAACATGATTTACAAGGGAAAGCTACTATATTTCACCAAATCAATGTTCCCTGAGGAACCAGACACTCTGATAGTGGGATTCACAGAAGATGAATTAAAATGGTGTCTTAACAACGAACAAGAAATTTGGGATTATGTTATAGAAAACAAATTATTATTCAGCACAGACCATATGACAATCAATAAATATGTAAATCCAGCCCCTTTCACAGCAGGTTTCCCAAAAAAATCACCGGGAAGAGCTATTAACTGGCTCGGATGGCAAATTGTAGAAGCTTATATGAAACGTTCCAAATCAAATCTCCCAGAATTAATGGAAGAAGACGATTATCAAAAAATTTTCACTGAATCTAAATATCATCCTTAGAGATTGAATTACCCTGCTAATCAATCTTCAAAAATTATTGTAAATGAATTTTGATTCTGTAATTTTGCAGAGTTTGTATAAAAAGTTCTGTATAAAAAATTTGATGTAAATAAGGTTGTACAGATGATCTGACAGTTATTGCAGGTCATGACTCTCAGCAATTTCTCCTTTAAGGCTCAGGATAAACAAGATTGTTGAAAATCATTTCGCAGAGCTTCTCAGTCAACTTATTTCTAATATTACGCTCTTTAATAAAACAAAATACTCATGATAAAATACACTAAATACTTATTAGACAACGGACTCAGATTAATAGTTCATCAGGATACATCAACCCCCATAGCTACTGTAAATCTGCTATATAACGTAGGGTCCAAACATGAAACGCCTGACAAGACAGGCTTTGCTCACCTTTTTGAACACCTTATGTTTGAAGGTTCAGTAAATATTCCTGCCTATGATACACCCCTGCAAATTGCCGGAGGTGAAAACAATGCTTTTACATCAAATGATATTACGAATTATTATTTAACGCTGCCCCTGCAAAATATTGAAACAGCCTTCTGGCTTGAATCTGACAGAATGCTCGGACTTAATCTCACAAAAGAAAAGCTGGAAATTCAAAAAAATGTAGTTATTGAAGAATTTAACCAGCGATATATTAACCAGCCTTATGGTGATGCCCACTTAACTCTGCGCCCAATGGCCTATAAAGTTCATCCTTATCGGTGGCCGACAATAGGCAGGGATATGTCACATATAAGAAATGCCACACTTGAAGATGTTAAAGAGTTTTTCTACCATCATTATGCTCCTAACAATGCAATACTAACGGTAGTAGCAAACGAAAAGCCTGAAAAGATCAGGTCTTTGGTAGAAAAATGGTTTGGATCAATTCCCAGACGGGAAATTACAGAACGAGAAATACCACAAGAACCACCACAGAAAGAACCACGAAAAAAAACAATTAAAAACAAAGATGTCCCGCACAATGTGCTTTTCAAAGCATATCACATTTGTGGCCACACACATCCCGACTATCATGCAACAGATTTAATATCAGATATACTGGCTAATGGGAAATCTTCAAGGCTTTATCAATCCATGGTTAAAGAGAAAAAAATTTTTAGTCAAATAGATGCCCATATAACCGGGGATATTGATCCCGGGCTGCTCATGATAAACGGCAGTATAGCTAATGGAACACCGATAGAAAAAGCAGAAAGTGAACTCAACAATGAATTGAAAAAATTAACAGAAAAAAAAATACCGGAACAAGAGTTAGAAAAAGTAAAAAATAAAGTAGAAGCCACTCATACATTCTCTCTCACCAGCGCATTGTATAAAGCCATGAATCTATCTTATTATGAGCTACTGGGCGATGCAGAAATCATTAACAAAGAAATGCAGGCATACAGGAAAATAAAACCTGAGGACATTCAGCGTGTAAGCTCTGAGGTTTTACAAGAAAACAATTGTTCAACCCTTTACTATTTATCAAAACAATAACAATATGGAAGAATTAAACAGACAGATACCGCCTGAAACATCAATCATAAAAACATTCCAGGCACCAGAAGCAGAGAAATCAAAGCTTGCAAACGGAATACCCATATATATCATAAATTCAGGAACAGAAGATATTATAAAAATTGATCTTCAGTTTAAGGCTGGTGATTGGTTCCAAAACAAGCAACTAACAGCAGAAACGACTAGTGAAATGTTAACCGAGGGAACGCAAAGCTTATCATCAGTCGAAATTGCAAATCAACTGGATTATTACGGAGCAATCCTGAAAAGTGCTTCGAATAAAGACACTGCAACAGTAACCCTGGTAACACTTAAAAAACATCTTGAGCCACTTGTTAAACTTCTTTCAGATATTGTTAAAAAACCGGATTTCCCCGAAAACGAACTCTCAACATACATCGAAAACAAGAAGCAACGATTCTTGCTGGAACGGGCCAAAGTTAATACCCTGTCAAAAATAAAATTTTATGAAGCAATCTTTGGTAGCAACCATCCCTATGGTAAAGTAACAGAATACGAAGACTTCGGAAAAGTGAAGCGGGATGATCTCATTCAATTTCATAAAGACCATTATATACCGGAGAACTGTAAGGCATTGATAACAGGTAACACAGATACCGAAACGTTCAGGATTATAAACAAATACTTTGGAGGGTCTGACTGGAAAAAAGGAAGCAATATTGCTGTTCCGCAATATCCTGTTCAAAGCCTGGGAAAACAGGAAATTTTTACTCCGAAACAAGATGCTGTGCAAGCTGCCATAAGGATTGGCAAACCGGTCATTAATAAGCATCATCCGGATTACTTAGGAATGAAGATTGTAACAACAGTATTAGGAGGATATTTTGGTTCCAGGCTCATGAAAAATGTAAGAGAAGAAAAAGGATACACCTACGGAATTAATGCTATCCTGGCTTCTTTCGTCTATGAAGGCTATTTTATGATTGCCTCTGAAGTGGGTGCCAATGTATGCAGGAAAGCAATTGACGCAATTAAGCAAGAAATTCAACGTTTGAAAAAAGAAAAGGTAGGAAGCTCAGAGCTGGAAATGGTCAAAAACTATCTGACTGGAGAATTACTGAGGCTTTTCGATGGGCCTCTGTCAACATCAAGCAGCTACCTGACATTAATGGAAAGCGAAGTCTCAGAAGATTATTTCAGTCGAATGTTTAAAAAAGTTAACGAAATCGATGCAAAAGAGATAATAGAACTGGCAAATAAGTATCTTAACGAAGAAGATATGGTTCTGTCAATTGCCGGACAATGCAATGGTTAATCAGACATAAAACTCAATGGCAAAAAAGATTCTATTACTAATTTTGATAAGTGCGGGGATGCTGCAGGTTTATGCACAGCATCCACCACCTGAGCTCATCAATGCAACAATAATAAA
>JBKGZD010000101.1:0-9286 GCA_046545795.1 Bacteroidales bacterium
TCACAATTCATCACTCATTGCTCACCACTTCCCTGCATCTGGCATCTGGTATCCGTTATCTGCTTCAATCATTTAAAATCGAACAACAAATATCTTTTCTTTACTGTTTTTTAGTATCGAAATCTTAATTCATGCTTTGTTGTTCTTTTTACTATATTATTTAATTTTGTTAAAAATTAT
This sequence comes from Bacteroidales bacterium, assembly GCA_046545795.1. Taxonomy (GTDB): domain Bacteria; phylum Bacteroidota; class Bacteroidia; order Bacteroidales; family UBA12077; genus JAGXLC01. The sequence goes on from JBKGZD010000101.1 coordinate 181, forward strand.
AGTTTATGGAAGAGTATACAAAAAGACAGGAAGAAATTATCTCCACAGCAATCAGGATTATTGATGATAAAGGGATACAAGGATTAACAATAAAAAATTTGGCAAGGGAAATTGGAATTACTGAAGGTGCAATTTATCGCCATTTTCAAAACAAACAACAGATACTGGTATCTGTATTGTCTCGTTTTGAAAAAGATATGCGTGACATGGAGCAAAATATTCTAAACAGTGAGGAGTCTGCTTCAGGTAAAATAGCTTCAATCCTAAATAACCTAAGAAAAACCTTCGAAAAAAATCCTGCTATTGTTTCTGTTATTTTTGCTGAAGAAATATTTAAAAACGACAGTTTCCTTGAAAAGAAAATCACAGATATTATTCATTTTAATTATAATTTTTTCTACAAGATTATAAGTGAAGGCAAGCAAAAGGCGGAGATCAGACAGGAGCTGGATGAGACCATGATTGTAAATCAGATAATTGGATCTTTTCGCTTAATTGTAAAGATGTGGAAGTTAGAGGAGTTTTCTATTTCCCTGAAAGAGGATGTCAATAATTTATTGGATCATTTACAAGCAACAGTTTTTAATTTTTCCTCTGATAGATAAGCCATACTATAATTTAATTTGCAGGGTCTTATAATGATGTAGATGATTGATTTATTGTTGTTTTGATAAAAGAAAAACCCCAGTCTGGGTTGACCGGGGTTTCTGAGAAAGTTCATTTTAAATATGCAATGTTTTTTATGGGTTAAGGTCTTTTACTTCGTAATTATTTTCCCTTTCGTCTGCTTTTTTGTCCCATTCCGGCACAACTTCTTCCATGAATTTTTCTTTCTCACTGTTTAACTTGTCCATATCTAATCCTACAACCTCCTGTGCCTTTGCTTTTGTTGATATGTCAGGAATTTCAACTTTTTTATTGTAGCCAAGATCTGCCAGTATTCGCGAAAGTTTAAGTCTTGCTTCCTGTGCTATTTCCATTCCTGAATTAAAAATGTTCAGAGATTCAATTGGTGCATGGAAAGGAGCTCCATGGCTATTGGCAACAAATCCCCAGCGCCATTGTGCATGCCTGATGTCCATCAGCGCCTCTTTCATTTGTTCTTCTGTTGCTCCCAAATCCCAGGCTTTTTTTGCTTCAAAGTGTGCTTTGACCAGTTGATCTTCCAGTTGATATTGTGCTTCTTTTACTTTATCAAATCGTTCGTAAATATTGTTTTTAAATTCAGTTTCTGATTCTCTGTGACACACGGCACATGTTTTGTCAAGGTAGTCTATGGGAGATACGATTTTATGGTCTGTAAATTTTTGTCCACCTTCACTGGTATATGGCATATGGCAGTCTGCACAGGCTAAGCCTCTCTGGGCGTGTATTCCCTGTGTAAACAATTCATAGTCCGGGTGTTGTGCTTTAAGCATAGGGGCTTTTGAAATTCCATGAGTCCAGTCAGCAAAATCCCTTTCGTCATAATACTCTTCGGCGTCTTCAACATCTAATCCTTTATCCCATGGAAAGACCAGGTAATTTTCCTCACCTTTAAAATAATACTCCGAGTGGCATTGAGCACATACCAGTTGCCGCATTTCCTGGTGTGAAGCATCTTCAACACTTTCATCTCTTCTTTGAAATGCCTCTTCAAGTGCCGGACGTGATACATGGAGGTTCATTGTCTTAGCTTCATGGCAATCTGCACAACCAATTGGGTTAACTATTTCATGTCCCTTTTCCTCCCATGAACCACTGTAAAATTCTGCAGCGCCTATTTCACTCATTACCCTTGGTACATCCGGACTTTTACAAGTCCAGCAGGTATTGGGCATAGGACTGCTTCGTCCGTCGACCGGGGCACCTGTTCTTAGGTTTTCACGCATATCTTCTATCGAATAATAGTGCCCTCGTGATTGCGCATATTCTTTTGCAAATCCATAATCCGCCCATAAAATGACAAGGCGGGGGTCTCTTTCAAGCATATCTATGAAGGCATTGCCATTATGCTTGGTTTTTAGTGTTGTATCTTTTGTATTTTTCCAGGTATCGTATTGACGGGGAAAGTTTTCTCCCCATATTTCATTTCTCGGTTCCCACTTGTCGTGTTCTACTTCCGGGGTGTAAGTAAAAACAGCTTCAGCTCTTCTTTCTATTATTGAGGAGGCTAACAGCCCCAGTATAAAAACTACAATAACAGTGGCTAAAAATAATAACCAGCCCAGCCACGGTTTCCTTTTTACATGCTCTTTTATTGATGCCATAGGCTTAGTATTTAATTGTTTGTTTTCAATTTTTTATTCAGCGTTAAATTTTATTCATTTTCAGTTATTTCTTTCAGCCAGTCTGGAACAGGACTACCGGGGACAGGAACCCGCGCAAAAGGCGTAAGTGAAAGACTGTTTTCATTGCCATGAGGAACGTTTGTATGACACTCCCAGCATTGTCTATCTGTCCGGTTCATAATTGTTTCCATTGTATTCCCTGTCATAAGTGGAGGACTTTTTATTAATTGTTCATGGCAACGTATACAGTTTTGTTGCACAACATTTTGTCCGGCTTCCAATATATTTATGACCTGCGGTTCATTTCTCAGGGTGAAAATTGTTGCATGTCTTAATCCGTCTTTTGCTTTAAAATAATAATGGTTAAGCTTATTGTCTTGGGGGACATGACAATCGTTACAGTCAGCAAATTCCCTGTGGGAACTGTGAAACCATGTAGCATATTGTGGCGCCATGATGTGGCAATTTACGCATGTTTGTGGGTCATCTGAAAGGTATGAGTGTGCTTTGGAGATGTATAAAGCATAAATTCCTAATCCTGTAAATATTCCCAGCAGAACGGTAACTGGCATTTTCCATTTATCAGGAGGAATAATTTTTCGGAGTACCTTCATATAAAATAAGTTTTTTGTGAAGATAACTTTTAACACCAGACTTTAAAGTCTCTTTTTTCAAATATAATAAAAATTCTGAAACATGGTATTCCATTACCGAAATTCTTTATGATGTGTTGTCCAGAATCAGGGGACTTTAGAAATTTAATATTCAGGCTGGAATCCGGTTTATCTTACATCGGATCGAAGCAAAAAAAAGCAAACGCCTCAGGCGTTTGCTTCTTTTTTGAGTATGAGTTATCACTTATTCTTTGATAAGTTTTATAACCTTTTCGGTTTTATTACTGGTTACTTTGAGGAAATAGATGCCATCATTCTGGTTTGTTATGTTGATGGTCTCTTTGCTTGAAGGATTTTTGTATTTCTTCTGGTAAACCAGTTTTCCAACAGCATTGAATACCATTACATTGATGGATTCATTCATTTCACCATCCAGTTCTATTGAATAGTTACCATTACCAGGATTAGGATAAACATTAACAGATAGTTCTTCCTGGTCGGTGATAGCATTTGGTTCGTCCTCATCTTCAACTACTTCATAATCTCCTGTAGCAGTTGTTTCTTCTTCACCGTCTGTAGCCATGATTTCGAAATATACAGTTGTTCCTGCCTCAAATCCAGCAATAACTCCTGCATATTCGTTTTCTGTTTCTGTTTCAGCAAATTCAGTAGTATCGGATAATTCATCCTGAGTTGTTCCATATGCTATAAATGCAGATTCTATAATTCCTTTATCCTTAATTTCAGCGGAAATGGTTACAGAATGACTAGGTGGTGGATTTTTCGGATTAATTGCTACATTTTTTATTTTAGGAGTTAGCGTGTCATCACTATTACCATCCTTAAGTGATACAATATGATCATTTATATCACTTATTTTGTTTTCTAGAGTTGTTATCTGTTTGTTTAATAGCGAATTATAAATTGACCGTGTTTCCTCCTTTGCTAGTTTGAATTCATCTATGAAATCGAATATATTTCTATCACCCCATGATTGAGCTCTATAATAAGCTGATGCTGTTATAAAATGGTAACTTTTCAATGCACCTATGTTGTTCGCTTCATTATATATTCTCACAGCTTTTTTATGATTAGTTTCTTTCATAAATTTTGAAATAATGGGGCATGTTGACTGTGCCTTTAAATTTTTGCCGTAACAAAAAGAAAATATGAGTAATGTAAAAAGTAAGGTGTAGATTTTTTTCATATAGTTTATTTTTTGTTAGTTTTTGTTAAATTTTATAGAATATAAAAATAATTTCTTTTGTACAAATGAAATAATAATTCATGTTAAACTTGTTTAAATTACATAAATTAAATACAAGTTAACCTTTGAGGAATTAATTGACTTTTGCTACAATATACCCGGTTTAGATTTTGCCTTATTATTTTTAGCATAAATTAAATAAAAAAATTTTTTAAGGCAAATTTTTATTTAAGTCAGGATAGTATAATAAAATTGTTTACTAACTATAGATAATTGTTTACTTAACGAGGCTATATTAAATGTAAGAATTTTTTCTATTTTGGAAAGATTCAATAACCACTATTTAATTTATCCCATTAATATCTCGCAAAAAAGTCAACTAAATGTTCTCAATATCACTCAGGAATAATCCTTATGTATAAAAAAACTGCCTGATAAACAGTCAGGCAGTTTTTTGCTTTTTTATAGTCTAAATAAGATTTGCAAAATGCAATATTTCCCGGAAATTTCAAATTTCTACTCTAAATTAATAGGCAATAACCAGATGTTTGCTTACCCTCCAGAATTTTTCCGGATCAGTAATTTCCAGAACAGTCTTATCCTCCTCTTCTTCTTTCATTGTATAAGCACTTTCAGGGTGTGGAGTAATGACTTTTGCTTTACGTTTTTTCGCATCAATTGTAATCTTATTTTCTTCAACTTTGTTAAATGGTTTAAAATCAGATTCATTAAAAGTTGGATTTAAAATCCATGTTTGCCCAAGGAACCCTAAAAAGCCACCTTCTTTTTTAATGATGTTTTTATTTTCAAGATTTTTTCCAGAGTTAACAGCTATATAGGCTGTGTTTAGCTTATTTGTTTGTTTTTTGAGAGAATCAAGATAAGTTTGATTTTCTTTGCTCAGCTCATCTATTTCAGATTCCTGTTCATCCATTTTGGAAGTCATTTCTTTTATTTTTTCTACTTTGGCTTCCAAATCCTCAGTTATCACTTGCAATGAATCTTTATGCTCTTTGAGCTCCTTGTCTAAATTGTCAGCTTCTTTTTTGTATTTATTAGCCTGGTAACGAGCCCCGCTTAAGTCTTTTTCGAAATCTTCACGTTTTTCCTTTGTTTCCTGGACCATTTCGTTCACTTTTTCCAATCTTTGTTTTAATTTACCTACCTTATCCAGACCAGACAAATCTCCTGTACTTTTACTTTCAATCATTGACTCCAGATTTTTTTCTACCCTGGATAACTGATTTTTAAGTTCCTGAATCCTGGAATCTTTCTTCTTAACCTGTTCGGTTAATTCTTCATTTTCCTGCCTTAGTTCCTCCAGTTCTTTTTTATTACATCCAACACTGCCTATCAACAGTAAACTTATAAATACTATGATGATTTTTCTGTACATGGTTAATCCCTCCTAATTTTTTAGTGAATTATATTACACTAATATATATAGAAAAAACGGGAAACGCAACAATATATTTTATGAATGGCTTATTCTTGTTGGGTTATGCTTAATCAGTTCTTTTAAATGCTTTGTATAATGGGGTAATTGCTGGGTATGGTTTTGGAAGGAAATCCAATTAAATTTTATCAAGCATAATTCCTGTTCATGAGTTATTTTAAAATTGAACTAAAAATAAATTGGTCTGAAAGTAATTCCTTCGATTTCATTATATTCTATTGCTGGAAAAGGAAATTTGATAAAATTAAGGTGTTTAAGAAGGCTTCTCAGCCACCTTTTTTCTGTTGGTATCTTTGATAGGTCTATGTCTATAGAAAACAGGACTTGCCTGTATCTTTGAAACTCAGGGAATGTTTCACCCTGGTAATAATCCGGATTCTCGAATTCACCGATCATTCCATTCGCACTGTATCCAACTGCTACATTGAGCCATGACGGGAAGTTATTTGTTCCTGTAAATTCATTAAGGTTGCCTGAAAGCCAGTATGTATGTCCATTATAATCTTTGAAAAGTTTTCCCATATAAGTTTTTCCCAACCGGTAATGATAGTCTGAATATTTACTAGGTGAAAAAGAAAACTTCACCATAATATATTGTTGGTCCCATATAGCTTGCTGCGTTGTAAACAGGGCTGTCCCGGCTATATTTGCCCATGTATCCCACCATGAGAAGCCATATCCTTCGTACATTCCATCGAAAATTTCAATAGGAGTTTGAAATATAATACCCAGTGGAGCCCCGTAAAGTAAGGCGTTCTTCTTATCCACTCCTGCCCAGCGAAGACCGTAATAGCCCTGGTAACTTTCGTAGTAAGCTCCATAGGCATGGCCTGCTTTATCCATTTGTAACCATCCTTCCAGGTCGTTGTATAAGTGAAAAGAAACTCGATCATGATCCTGGTACCATATAAAGTTTAGATAGGATAATCCTGCAGCGTAGATTGATGAGGTTGTGAAAATTACAGAATTTAATCTGCTTTTATCTAGTGTATTGGAAAAATTTTTAGTGAATTCTTTCTTTTGTGAGAATCCTTTCGGAATAGAATAAAAACAGAAAACAATGAATAGTATTACTGCTAAAATATTAACTGCAATTTTCTGTTTTCCTTCATTTAACATGTCTGGTGGAATAATAATCATTTAATCAAAAGAGAAAAGAAGCCGGACAGACTTCTTTTCTCTTTTTTAAAACGAATTAATCTTTTGGGATCTCTTTGTCAATTGACATTTCCGGGAAGGTTTTATCTCCTTTCAAATATATGTCAAACCACCTGAACATACGCAATGAGTAGTCATATCTTACAGTTGCTCTACCGTAGCCATGGCCAGCTCCGGGGTATTCTACCAGTCTTAATGGTACCTCGGGTTTCCTTACTTTTATATGCCTGTATAATTCAAGTGATTGTCCCGGGTGTACGCGTGTGTCAGCTTTGCCGTGTGTGATAAGGAGAGGAGTTTGGGCTTTGTCGACGTGATAAATGGGGCTTCTCTCCAGGTATTTTTGCCAGTTATTGTCTTCCCAGAACCATTCTTTTTGATGAACCAGGTATAGTTCTTGTGGAATATCACCTGTTCCCCAGGAAGAAATATTGTTGCTTATTCCAAAATTCATTACACCGGCAGCAAAACGTTCGGAATATTTTGTTCCCATCCAGCCTGTGGCATATCCACCGTACGATCCCCCTGTAACACCAACTTTCTCTGGATCTGCAATTCCTTCTTCGATTAAATAATCAACACCATCTACAATATCATCGAATTCTTTGCCTCCTGCATCACCTTGACTGCTTTTCAGAAATTCAATACCACGGCCGGTACTTCCTCTATAGTTTGGGTAAAATACAGCATATCCTTTTGCAGCTCCAACCTGGCCAGGAGAACTGTAAGATGTTAGCCATCCATTGCTGTAATGAGCTTCAGGACCTCCATGGACTCTTACAATCAGTGGAACTTTTGACCCTTCCTGGTAATCAACAGGTTTAATTAAAATGCCTTCTATTTTCCATCCATCACTGGCTTCATAGGTTACAACTTCTTGTTCTCCCATTTTTTTGTTTTTCAACCAGGGATTTACATTACTAACCCTTTTCGCCTTATCATTTCCATTAAAATAAAAAACTTCATTTGGATGTTCGGGTGTGCTGGCTACAAACGCAATCTTGTTCTTGTCTGAGAAAGCAAAACTACCATAAGCCGGTCCGCCTGGTTTGAGTTTGTAGGAGAAGTCAGTTCCATCCGGACTAATCGTACCAAACCCTCTTTCTGCACTTTCACTGGCAATAAAATGGATGGTACCGGGAGATGTCCAGTTGATTTGTTCAAATTTCCCTTTAAAATCCGGATAAATATTTTTTGGAGTACCTCCTTTTGCAGAAACAACCATTATTCTGCCTGCGATAACATCATGAATGTCATTTCCTGCAAGAAGCGCTAACTGGCTTCCATCAGGACTCCATTGAATATCTGACAGTTTACCTTCATGTTTGATTTCTCCTCCTATTATTTCTTGTGTTTCTGCATTTACAATTTTTACCTCTTGCTTCATGTAATAATCGTCTACTAAAGGTGTGGGGGCAACAGCAAGTGCAATTTTCCTGTCATCAGGAGACCATCGAACTGTGTAAACTGTTCCATCCACTTTTAAAGGCTTCGGGGAACTTTTGTCTTTTTCAGGGTTGACAATGTATGCCTTTCTGTCTGTTAAGCCTTCCTCATATATTTCCGGCTGAAAAGGGAGTTCTGTTTTCTCTTCTTCTTCTTCTTCTTCTTTTTCTTTTGGTTCTTTAGCAGTGAAAACTAATTCTTCACCATCCGAAGACCATTCATAGTTAATTATTGAGGTATGATAACTAAAAATTTTGACCGGACTTCCTCCGTTTATTGGCATTTCGTAAATGCCATTTGTTTTTTCTCCTTCTTTTTGCGTTGTAAACGTTATGGTTTTATGGTCTGGTCGAAATTGGATGTTGCTAACATTGCCTTCGGTGTAATAGGGAATGTGCCTATCAGATTCCTTCTCGTAAAGATAAAGATGGATTTCTGATGATTCATTCTTTTCCATTGGGTTTTTGGGCTTTGTCATGGTGTAAGCTATGTGATTTCCATCTTCTGACAAAGCTAGTCCTGTAACTTGCTGAATTTTCATTACATCTTCAATAGTCAATCCATCATTGTTTTGATCAGTTTTATTTTCCTCAGAATAAGCCGCCTCGATGCTTAACAGCAGCATCAGCAGTATTGTGCAAGTTTGTTTTAGGTTTTTCATAAGCAATTGTTTTTTGTTAAATATACTAATTACAATTAATTTTTTCGTTATTGCATTGATTATGATTTTTTAGTATTTTGTTGCTCTTTGTTATAAAAGGTTTAAAATAATAAATTAGACGTACCTGTTTTGTTAACCCCTAAAAATTATAATTATGAAAATAAAAAAAGTTTTATTTTACGGGATTATTTTGGGAGCATTTGTGCTGCTCGCCGCTTGTCAAACAGAAGTTGAGGAGAAGGAGGTAGTTAAGGAAAAAAAGGAAGATGCTGAAAAAGCAAAAATTGCTGTTTT
>JBKGZD010000102.1:0-9104 GCA_046545795.1 Bacteroidales bacterium
AATTTTAAAATTTACTTCTACTTCTGAATTTGCTTACTGAGGAGCGATATGTTTGCTCTTTCTATTTAGGATATTTTATTCTTGCATGGTAGAAGTTCTGCAGTTTCTTTTTAAATATTCCTTTAATAATTGTAATATCACGGAATGTCACATCTACATTTTCAAATTGTCCTGCATTGAGTTGCCCATCTATGATTGTATCCACTAAATTATTAATAATTTTTTCATTTAATTTAGTATAGCTTCTTGAAGCTGCTTCTACAGAATCGGCCATCATTAATACAGCCATTTCTTTAGAGAAGGGTTTGGGTCCGGGATAAGTAAATTGAGCATCATCAATCTCTTCATCCTCTGTGTTTTGGATGTATTTTTTATAAAAGTATTGTACCTTGGTTGTACCATGGTGTGTCCTTATGAAATCTACAATTTGAGCCGGAAGCTTATATTTGGAGGCAATCTCAACACCTTTCTTAACATGACCAATAATGATTTTGGCGCTTTCTTCTGAATCAATTTGTTCATGAGGGTTGAAGTCTGGACTTTGATTTTCAATGAAATATATTGGATTGTCCATTTTTCCTATATCGTGATATAATGCACCTGTTCTTACTAAAAGCGTATTACCTCCTATCTGGAAAACAGCCGTTTCAGCAAGGTTTGCTACTTGCAGTGAATGCTGAAAAGTTCCCGGCGCTCTTTCTGACAAGCGTCTTAATAAAGGCTGATTTGTATCTGAAAGTTCCATAAGGGTTACGTCAGAAACAAATCCAAAGATTTTTTCAAATACATAGATCAAGGGGTAAGATGAAAGTACGATGGCACCATTGATGCCAAAATAAGCAAAATTCATCCAGTTTATATTCTGAAGATTACCTTCCTGTGTGATGGCTATTCCAAAATACACAAAAGCGTAGCTTAAGATAACCAAAGTGGCTGAAAGGAATAATTTCCCTCTTCTGCTAAGGCTGGTTAAGCTAAATATTGCAACAATACCTGCTATGAAATTTAAAAAGATAAAATTAAAACTGCTTGGGGCATAAAAGCCTACCAACAAAACTGTTATTATATGAATAAAAAGTGCCAGGCGGGCATCATAAAATGACCTGATGATGATAGCTAAAATAGCAAAAGGAATTAAATAAACAAGGTCCGGATTTAGTCTTATAGTCAGGCTGGAAATTCCGGCTAACAGCAGAATGAGAAATAATATAAATGTAGATTTTAAGCTGTTTTGTAGTATCTCATTTCTGAAATGGAATAAGAAGAGGTATAAAACAAAAATACCAGCAAAAACAAACATAATATGCCCAACCCAAATTAGTGAATCACGCTGCGTAGAACTACCGAGCTTCTGTTCGTATTCTCTACGCAGTGATTCTATTATTTGGTATGTTTCACCGTCCACAACTTCACCTTTTGATACGATTCTTTCGCCTGCCTGTACCATACCTCTCGTAACGGATAAATCTTCAAGTTTGCTTTTCCTTACTCTTTCGGTTGTTTCTTCATCATAGGTTATGTTTGGTTTAACGAATTGGTAAAGACTATAGTTATTTATATATGAAAGTATGTCTGAATTTTGGATGTTGGTTTTTTTGTATAGCGTATCTGCGTAAGCTTCAGACCTCTCTAATACAAATTTATACGCATCCTTTTGTTTATATAGATTGCTAATAGGGGTTTCCTCTGCAATATTATTTTTTAGAATGACAATTTCATTATGATCGTCTAAAGAAACATTGGCTTCGGTTGCTATGATTCCTTTTTTATATACCTTTTTTAATAATTGTACAATATAACTTTTATAATCATCAAGCAGATTATTTATTCTGTTTATTTGCCATTGTTCAGTGTTATTTGATTCTGCATAGCTCTTTATAAATTCTTCTTGTTGTTCTTTATACTTTTCTTCAAATAATGAAACCTGGGTTTCTACAGCACTGCTATCATAAGCAAAATATGGTTTGCTTTTTTTAGTTATACTATCTTTTTCTTCTTTAAGTTGTTTTTGGCTTTTATATATTGGAAAATCGAATGGGGCCATTAAAGTTTCATGCCTCCATGGTTTTCCTTTGTTATATTCATATTTGAATTTGCCCTCCTTCGGAAAAAGGAGGACAAGAACAATAATCGTAATTATAAATAGGGAAGCATTAAATATCCTCTTATATTTATTTTGAAGAAACGATATAAAATTCATTGACAATAAAATATTAGTTATTGTACAGACAATTTATTTAGAGCTTTGTTTATGTTATTTTCAATTCGTTTTTCTACCTCATCTGAAGCAGTGTATTGAAATTTTTCTCCTGTAATTTTTTCATACAGTTCTATATATCTTTCTGACACCTTTTGTACGAAATCTTCTGGAATGTCAGGCATTTCTTGGTTTTCTCCGCCTTGAAATCCTTGTTCTATAAGCCATTCTCGTACAAATTCCTTGGATAGTTGTTTCTGTGGTTCATCATTCTGGAATCTTTCCTGGTATTTGTCAGCATAGAAATACCTTGAAGAATCTGGTGTGTGTATTTCATCGATAAGGTATATTTTTCCATCTTTTTTGCCGAATTCATATTTTGTATCTACCAGAATAAGTCCTTTATCAGCAGCGAGTTGTGTTCCCTGCTCAAAAAGCTGCAATGTGTATTTCTCCAGTAATTCGTAATCTTCCTTGCTTACAAGTCCCTGGTTAATAATTTCTTCTTTTGAGATATCTTCGTCATGTCCTTCATGGGCTTTTGTTGTTGGTGTGATTATTGGTTTTTTGAATTTCTGATGTTGCTTCATTCCGTCAGGTAGTGGCTCTCCACATATTTCGCGCTTTCCTGATTTGTATTCCCTCCAGGCGTGACCTGTTAAATAGCCCCGGACAACCATTTCCACTGGGAATGCATCTGCTTTGTGTCCTATCATTACATTGGGGTCGGGAGTGTCTATTTTCCAGGTGGGTACTATTGATTCGGCTTCATTTAAAAATTTTTCTGCTATTTGATTTAGGACTTGACCTTTATAAGGAATTCCTTTGGGTAAGACCACGTCAAAAGCTGATATCCTGTCTGTCACGATCATTACCAGGTATTCGTCATTAATATTATATACGTCTCGTACTTTTCCTTTATATACACTTTTTTGTCCTGGTAAATTAAACTGGGTCTGAACAATTGATTTTTGCATTTTTCTTATTTTTTATTGGATTGATTAATATATTTGTTATATGCATCTACTATACGTTTCACAAGTTTATGTCTTATGATATCCCTGTTGTCAAACTGGATAATTGAAATACCGGGAATGTCTTTTAAGATTTCCATTCCCTCAATAAGTCCTGATTTTTGTCTATGGGGCAGATCAATCTGTGTTATATCTCCAGTGACAATAAATTTAGCATTTTTTCCCATACGGGTTAAAAACATTTTTAGCTGGTTAACAGTGGTATTCTGTGCTTCATCCAGTATTACAAATGCATTGTCTAATGTTCGTCCTCTCATATAGGCCAAAGGAGCAATTTCTATAATTCCTTCTTCTATGAATTCCGCAAGTTTTTTAGGATGAAACATATCCCGAAGGGCATCATAGAGAGGTTGTAAATATGGATCCAGCTTCTCTTTCATATCTCCCGGAAGAAAGCCCAGATTTTCACCTGCTTCTACAGCAGGCCTTGTTAGAATTATTCGTTTTACTTCCTTTTCTTTAAAGGCTTTCACTGCTAATGCTATGGCTGTATATGTTTTACCTGTACCTGCAGGGCCAATAGCAAAAACAAGGTCATGGTTTTCATTTTCCTGAACCAACTTTCTCTGATTAACCGTCTTTGCCCTTATCGGCTGGGCATTGATCCCATACAAAAGAGTGTCCTCTGTGGTTTCTTTTGCCCTGAGCATCTCTTCACCTTCGCCTTCATCTCTTATTAATGCATCAAATTCCGCTTCTTTAAGATGCTTGAATTTTTGAAGGTATTCCAGGATTGTATCAATCTTTTCTTCGAATTCATTGATTTCTGATTCTTCTCCCCTGACAATAATTTCATTACCCCTGCCGATAATCTTTAATTTAGGATAATATTCTTTCAATTTCTCTAATCTTGAATTTTTGACTCCATACAAATTCACCGGCTCAATTCCTTCAAGATATATCACTTTTTCAATCATAGAATTTAGACAAATATTATGTACTTTTGGTCTTTTGAGCAAATCTAATAATTTATTTAATATCAAACGCAAGAGAATATTAAATGATTATATGGTTTTGATTTAATCAAAGGAAAATTGGAATTGCAGCCATGACCACAATTACACTGACCACTGATTGGATAAAAGACGACTTTTATATAGGAGCCCTGAAGGGGAAACTTCTGAGTCTCTGCAAAGATGTCAATATTGTGGATATTACCCATAAAATAAAGCCCTTAAACTTGTCTCAGGCTGCCTTTATCATTAGAAATACTTATAGTCATTTTCCTCCGGGAACAATACATATCATAGGAGTAAAATCTGTCCCGCCAAAAGGAAATGATTATCTTCTGGTGGAAAAAGATAATCAATATTTTATTGGTGCTGATAACGGTATTTTTGGACTTTTGTTTAGTTCTGGGCCTGATCGTATTATAAAACTTTATGTTTCAGCAGGTTACCCTTCCTTCCCTGCATTGTCTGTTTTTGCTGAAAACGCTGCGGCTCTTGTCTCCGGGGAATCTCCTGAAAGTCTGGGTGAGGAATCCCATGATATTTATAAGCGGGTACCGCTAAGACCTACGATTGATGAATCAGTAATTATTGGCAGAATAGTCTATATAGATTCATTTTCTAATGCGATAACAAATATTACGAAAGATTTGTTTTACAGAGTGGCAAATAACAGAAAATTTCAGATTTTTGTTCAAAGCAATACACATAAAATCAATAACATTAGTAAAACTTATAACGATAAACCAGAAGGTGAATTAATTGCACTTTTTAATTCTTTAAATCTGCTCGAAATTGCTATGAATGGAGGAAATGCTGCTGAGCTTCTTGCGTTGAGTACTGATTCTACAGTAAGAGTGCGGTTTAAGTAGTGTTTTATGATTGATTCATCCTGGAGCAATATTTTGTATAAATTTTAATTACAAATTAACGGAATTATGAAGAAAGAGTTAGAAGCATTTGATAAATTGCTGCAGATATTAGGAGAGCTAAGAGAAAAATGTCCATGGGACAGGAAACAGACTATGACAAGCCTCAGAAACCTTACGATAGAAGAGACTTATGAATTGGCTGATGCGATAATTAGCGAGGATATGGAGGAGATAAGAAAAGAGCTGGGAGATTTACTGCTGCATATTGTTTTTTATGCCAAGATTGCAGAAGAAAAGGAGGAATTTGATATTACAGATGTAATTCATTCATTGTGTAATAAATTAGTGGAACGTCATCCTCACGTGTTTGGTGATACAAAAGTGCAGGATGATAAAGAAGTCGAAGAGAACTGGGAACAAATAAAAATGAATGAAGGTTATAAATCGATATTATCGGGAGTACCAAATTCTTTACCGGCTATGATAAAAGCAAACCGCATACAGCAGAAGGTAAGGGGAGTGGGGTTTGATTGGGATAAAAGAGAACAAATCTGGGATAAAGTGAAAGAGGAATTGAGTGAATTAAAGGATGAAGTGAATAATTCGGCTCATGAAAAAATGGAAGCTGAGTTTGGAGATTTATTGTTTTCGCTAATAAATGCAGCCCGGTTGTATGATATTGACCCTGAGACAGCTCTCGAGAAAACGAACAATAAATTTATCAAACGGTTTAAATTCCTTGAAGAGCAAACGCTGAATAAAGGGCTTAAACTTACGGATATGAATCTGTATGAAATGAATGTTATTTGGGAAGAGGCAAAGAAAAATGACTAATGTAAAATTTTCAAAACTTTAATTTTTGCTTTACGTTATACTTAATAATTATTGTTGATAAATATTAAGATGAGTAAAGGAGATACACCCGCCAGTGAGTTCGGGAAAGAGTTAGAGGTTTTAAAACAGGAAAATCACCAATTAAAGAGAGAGCAAGAATTTAGCCAGCTTATTCTGGATAATATCAAGGACATGGTTAGTGTACTTGATACAGAAGGTAAATTTGTATATGTCTCCCCTTCCCATAAGTATTATTTGGGTTATGAACCGGAAGAATTAATCCATAGGGATGCCTTTAGCTATCTTCATCCTGATGAAGCAGAAAGCCTGAAAGCAATTTTTCACCAAACACAAAATAATATTGGGCTTGAAGCGCGTGAATTCCGGTTTAAAACAAAAAGCGGAGAATATTTATATTTAGAGGGTGTTGCAAAGCCTGTGTTTAGTCCGGATGGTTTTATTAAAGGAGTTCTTATCAGCTCAAGAGATATTTCTTCTAAGGTGGAAACCAGAGAGCGTGAAGAAGCTCACCTGAAAGCTTATGAATTTCTTGCTAAGGCTTCTATGGAGCTTACTGAACTTTCCGTTGAGGAAGAAATGGATGAACAAATAGGCTCATTGCTTAAAGAATTTTTACCTAAGTCAGTTTTTATCATTTATAATATTGACTATAAAAGTTCAAAAGTTAACCTGGGTAATTTCCATGATATACCAAATGAGAATTTCAGCAGTCCGGAATCTCTTGAGGAAATACAGAACCAGCCACTGGAGCTTAGCTATTATCCAATTAAAACTTTGCAATCAGGAAAGATTGAGTTTTTAGGAGATGCTTCCATGGAAGGTGTTAAGCATTATTTTCATGATGAATTATTCGTGGCGATTCGTGAAATTCTACCTGGTTTTAAAGCGTTCGGACTAGGTTTGATTGTAAACCACCAGATCGAAAAAATTGTAATTTTAATTAGCGAAAGCGAGCTTTCTACAATTGAGGTTTATACATTGGAGATTTTTGCAAGGCAAGTCTCTGTATTCCTGGAAAAAAAGCATACTGAACAAAGCTTGCGTGAGAGTGAGAAGTTTTATAGGCGTATAACGGAAAACATGGGAGATATTGTCAGTATAACAGACTCGAAAGGTGTATTGCGCTATGTGAGTCCTTCCAATGAAAAGAAATTAGGATATACCAATAGGGAGATGATTGGGAAAAGTATTTTTAACTTCCTTCATCCTTCTGATACTTTCGCTTTTTATAGTTTTATTATAGAAAAGGACACGGAATCATTCCCTGAAACAGTAGAGTTCAGGGCCAGAACTAAAGATGGAGAGTATAAATGGTTTGAGAGCATGGGAAAGCAACTGAAGGACGATAATGAAAATCCCGAAGGATTTATTTTCGCCATGCGGGAAATTACCGAGAAGAAAGAGACGTTAAATAACTTGTCGTTTCTTTATGGTGCAGGGAGTAATTTTCTTAAAATACCTGAGCAAGAGGAAATATTTCAATATGCAGGGAAGAAGGTGGCCAAAAGATATCGTCATTCTATTGTAATGGTGACTGGTTATGATGCACAAAAGCATAGTTTGCCTGTGAAATTTATAAGTGGTTTTGAGGGCAGTTTGAGTAAATTTATAGAGTTAACAGGGACCCATCCGCTGGAAATGGAGTTTGATTTAGTAGATAAAGAGTGGAATTTTTTAAACCGCAAGATAAATGAAGTTACACTCAACAGAGCATTGGTGGAGTCACAGTTCCTTTTTCCCGAACTCCTGGAAACGGCAAAAGAAAGATATAATATAAAATACCTGTATTATATTGGGTTGTCGATTGATCGTAAGCTCTTTGGTAGTATCATTATACTTAATAAAGACCGTGAAGTAAAAAATGATAAAAAAACTTTGGAAGCTTTTTCGGGTCAAGCTGCTATAGCGCTTTTCAGAAAAAATATAGAGGAAGAACTTTTTAAGGCCAAAGAAAAGGCTGAAGAGGCTGACAGGTTAAAATCAGCTTTTCTGGCAAACATGTCTCATGAAATCAGAACCCCGATGAATGGAATATTGGGGTTTTCTCAGCTTATGAGAGATACCAGGCCTAATGAGAAGAAGAAATTGTTTTATCTGGATCAAATCATTAAACAAAGTAAACAATTGCTTACATTGATTAACGATATAATAGACATATCTAAAATTGAAGCTGGCCAGATTGATATTGAAAATTCCGAAGTAAATTTGAATCTTTTGATGGAAGAAGTTAAGAACCTTTTCCAAAAATCGAATAACAAGGAAATTCGTTTTGAGTTATTTTCAGGCTTGGATTCGGAGCGTAGCCATATTCTAAGTGATAAGCATCGATTAAAGCAAGTATTGAGCAATTTACTGAGTAATGCATTTAAGTTTACAGAGGAAGGAGAGATTGTCTTTGGTTATAGATTAAGAGATGATCAGATGCTCGAATTTTATGTAAAAGATACAGGAGAGGGCATCCCGGACGAGTCACAAAAAATAATTTTTGACCGTTTTAAGCAAGCTGAAAATTCCTCAAAACAAATGAGTGGAACCGGTTTGGGTCTGGCAATTTCAAAAGAAATAGTTGAGCTTATGGGGGGCGATTTATGGGTAACCTCCAAAGCTGGTATTGGCTCTACCTTCTATTTTACTATTCCATATCTGCATGGCAAAAGAGAGAGCGCTCCAGTAAAGAAGAAAAGAGATTTGCAGTTTACAAATAACCTTGAGAATAAAACAATATTAATTGTTGAGGATGACGAAACAAGTTACACCTATCTTAGAAGTTGCTTTGAAGATACGGGTGCAAAGATAATTTGGGCTAAAGATGGAGAAGAGGCAGTAAGGATGGCGACAGGAGATTCTTCTGTTGATATAGTTCTAATGGATATTCAGCTTCCCCTTAAGAATGGATATGAAGCTACAAAAGAAATTAAGAAATTAAGAAGTGATTTACCAGTAATTGCCCAAACAGCCTATGCTATGCGCGGAGATAAGGAAAAAGCAATGAATGCAGGATGTGATGATTATATGGCCAAACCTGTTGATTTTTCTGTTTTATTAAGAAAAATAAATGACAGACTTAAATAAAGCGAACTGAACCCACTGGGTGGGTATTAAAGGAATGATTTGAACCGATAGCCCCATCCAGGCCTTTTCAGGCGCATTCATAAGAAAGAAAAACTTTAACTGTTAGGAGTTTAAAAAGCTTGCC
>JBKGZD010000103.1:0-9052 GCA_046545795.1 Bacteroidales bacterium
AATAAGTTCCAAAGATTACTCACGAATAATCTTTACCTGGCCATCGGGTGTCAATTTAATAATGCCCGATGGTTTTAATTTTTTCTTGTCCTGCTGTCGCCATTTAACAACATAATCAACAGACTTAATAATTTCTTCATCAATCTCACTGAAATTTGCAGGGGGATGCATGTTGCTGAAGTTAGCAGACGTAGAAACAATGGGGCGATTAAAACGGGAAATAAGTTTTTGACAGAATTCATCTTTGACTACACGTATTCCAATACTTCCATCTCGTGCAATCAAATTTTCAGGAAGATTTACAGCATCAGAATAAATAATGGTTAGCGGCTTATCTGAAACTTCAGCCAAATCCCACGCTACATAAGGCATCTCATTAACATATCTTTCAATTCTGCCTGCATGATCAACGAGGATAATCATACTCTTATCTTTATCCCGTTTTTTAATACTGCAAACTTTTTCAATTGCTCCGGGATTGGTAGCATCACATCCTATTCCCCATATAGTGTCTGTTGGATACAGTATAACTCCACCCTCTTTTAAAACCTTAATTGCCTTATTAATATCTTCGTTCATATCTTACAAAATCGCTTCAATATGATCAACTGATTGTTCAAAATTAAATTTTTCTTTTACAATTTTCATGGATTCTTTCCCCATTTCTTCAAGACGCTCTTCATCCTTTAATTTCTCAATAACATTTCCTAATGCTTTAATATTATTTTTATCTACTAAATACCCATTTTTTCCATGTTCTATAATCTCATTATTGCTCCCCTCATTCAAAGCTATTACGGGTTTACCCATAACCATTGCATATATCAGGGAATAATTAAATGCATTTAAATTCATAGTACTAAAAAACACATCCACAGAGGAAAGAAAATCCTTGAAGTTTTTATCCACTACGTCAATAGTTAAGAGGTTATGGAATTCATTTTTCTTTAAGTTTTGTCTGAAACCTGGAGAGAAAGAATCTTGATAAAGCAGAAAATTAATCTTGTCTGTATTGAAGTCCTTTCTCAGATGCTTTAAAATCTCAATACAATAATCTTCCTGGTAACGAAATCCATTATATATTCCAATCTTCAATACCTCCCCATTTCTATTCTGCCTTTTTTGTCCATTTATTTTTTTGTATCGTTCAAGATGTAACCCCTGGTATATAACTTCAACATTAGGGATTTTAGCTGTTTTTGGCTTTTCAGACAATATTTCGTCTTTATTCGCCTTAGAATTTGTTATAATGCCCGAAATATACTTTCGGAATATTAATTTGTTAAGCCAGTTCAATTTTATCTCTGATGCTGTTCCTTTTCGGAAATAGACCTTACCAACTCTTGAAAAAACTTTTGTAAAACCTGCTACTTTAATATCCTTCGGATAGTTTAAGAACAATGTATTTATAAAATTTTTTCGTAAAATTTTACTTAGTTTAAGTATGTCAAAAAGCAAAATACCTGTTTGTTGATAAGGAACAACTGTAATATTTTTATTCTTTGTTTTGGAGTATATTCTATTCTTACGGGGAGTTATAATCACCACATCATACCCTCTTTCACTGAGAGCCAGGGAAGTATAATAATGCCACCGCTGGAAATTTGTCCATGAAGATGATGTAATTAAAAATCCTACACGCTTCTTTTGCATTAGCAATTATTCTTTATATATAAAGTTAAGATAATTTATCTGCAGGAAAAAATCTTTCCCCTTTATTATTTTTACTATAATCTTAAGAATGAACAATAGTAGCAACTAAATGTTTATTTGTCAGGCATATAAAGGTGAGATTGTCTTTTTGTTTCAATAGATGGTTCAATTTGGTAAATAAATAGAGCCTGGTACAAAATCGAAACATAAAGTTGCTCAGAAACATTCGGATTAAAATACTTTGGCATAATTAATAACCAAAATTTCTTTATAATTTAGTGCACTAAACAACATATAAAACTTATTCATTATGTTTAAAAAAGATGTTTACATAGAAAGAAGGAAAAGGCTGAAAGAGAAAATAAAAAACGGGCTCATTTTTATTCCCGGTAACAGTGAAAGTGCAATGAATTATCCTTCAAATGCTTATCACTTTAGACAGGACAGCTCTTTCCTTTATTATTTCGGACTGGACATGCCTGATTTGGCTGGAATAATTGATACAGATAATAACAAAGAATATATCATTGGCGATGATGTAAGTCTTGATGATATTATCTGGATGGGCCCCCAACCCAGCATGAAAGAATTAGCCCATAACGTTGGAGTGGATAATGTAAAGCCTAACAAAGAACTTGCTGATTTTTTGCGTAATGCAATTAAAAGAGGTCAGAAACTACATACACTCCCTTTTTACCGTGGTGACAATGTAATAAAATTTGCTGATCTGCTCAGTATTCATCATTCGGAGGTTGAAAAATATGTTTCTGAGGAGCTCATTAAAGCTGTTGTTTCCATGAGAAACATCAAAGACCATTACGAAATTGAAGAGTTAGAGAAGGCAGCTGCAATTGGTTATGAAATGCATACCACAGCAATGAAAATGTGCAAACCGGGTACTTACGAAAGAGAAATAGCAGGTGTGATAGAAGGAATACCCTTAAAACACGGAGGAATGATCTCATTTCCTATCATTCTTTCTCAGAATGGAGAAACGTTACACAACCACTATCATGGGAACATATTAGAAGAGGGAAAAATGATGCTTACCGATGCAGGGGCTGAAACCACAATGCACTATGCATC
This sequence comes from Bacteroidales bacterium, assembly GCA_046545795.1. Lineage (GTDB taxonomy): Bacteria > Bacteroidota > Bacteroidia > Bacteroidales > UBA12077 > JAGXLC01. Next base: position 2,740 of record JBKGZD010000103.1, read on the forward strand.
AGATTTTACCAGGACAATCCCGGTTGGAGGGAAATTCAACGAACGCCAAAAAAACATTTATAATATTGTTCTGGAAGCAAACAACAAAGCCACTGAAATGGCAAAACCCGGTATACGTTATTTCGACGTGCATACAGAGGCAGTCAGAATCATTGTCAAAGGACTAAAAGAGCTGGGAATTATGAAAGGAGATGTTGAAGAGGCTGTTCAAAATGGTGCACATGCCATGTTTATGCCACATGGTTTAGGACATGCTATGGGATTAGATGTCCATGATATGGAAGGTTTAGGGGAAAATCTCGTTGGATATGGTGATGAAATGGAGCGGTCCAAAGTGTTTGGTTTTTCAGGATTGCGTTTTGGAAGAAAACTGCAACCCGGTCATGTTATTACAAATGAACCAGGGTGCTATTTTATACCTGAACTTATAGACAAATGGGAAAAGGAGAAAAAATTTGAACAGTTTATCGATTATAAAAAAGTTCGTGAATATGAAGGTTTTGGAGGTGTCCGCCTGGAGGATGATGTTTTAATCACTAATGATGGAAGCCGTTTAATAGGAAAACGTATTCCAATTACAATTGAGGAAGTTGAAGATACTATGAACTCATAAACTGTCGAATATATAAAAAGAAAACCCGGACTTTGAGATAGTCCGGGTTTTTTATTGGTAAGAAAACTTAATCAATCCTTTTCTTCAGCGAAAGAAGCTTTCAACCACTCTCTATTAGCTCTTGCGATATGATCCAATGAAATTGATTTCGGACATTCAACTTCACAGGCTTCAGTACTGGAGCAACTGCCAAAACCGAGCTCATCCATTTTAGACATCATATTCAAAGCCCTTCTTTTTGCTTCTGGTTTTCCCTGTGGCAGCAAGGCCAATTGAGAAATCTTTGCCGAAACAAACAACATTGCTGATGAATTCTTACATGCAGCCACACAAGCACCACAACCAATACAAATCCCTGCATCAAAAGCTTTTTCTGCATTTTGTTTTTTTACAGGTATTGAGTTGGCATCCGGAGCTGAACCTGTATCTGCGGATATAAACCCTCCGGCTTCCATCAGTTTATCCATTGCTGTTCTGTCAACAATCAAATCTTTAAGTACGGGAAAAGGTTTTGCCCTCCACGGCTCAATGGTTATTGTATCACCATCTTTAAATGAACGCATATGGAGCTGGCACGTAGCAACTTCCTTTTCCGGGCCATGTGGCCGGCCATCGATAAATAATCCACAACTGCCGCATATCCCTTCTCTGCAGTCGTGCTCATAAGCAACCGGGTCATCTTCTCCGGTTTCAATAAGCTTCTTATTCAATGCATCCAGCATCTCAAGAAATGACATATCCGGACTAATATCTTCAAGCTCGTAATTGACAAATTTACCCTTAGCCTGAGCATTGGGTTGACGCCATATTTTGAGTTTAACTTTCATAATCTTATGTTTTTTAGTTTTTTAATAAGGTAGTATTCCCGCTACCCAAATTTTATTTATAGCTTCTTACTTTAACTTCAACAAATTCATACTTAAGTTCTTCTTTATGAAGTTTAGGTGCTTTACCTTCACCCTGGTATTCCCAGGCTGCAACATACATGTAATTTTCATCATCCCTTTTTGCCTCTCCGGCCTCAGTCTGATATTCTTCTCTGAAATGTCCACCGCAGGACTCTTTACGGTTAAGTGCATCTTCTATCAGCAGCAGCCCCATATCAAGAAAATCTGCAACACGGATAGCGGTTTCAAGCTCCTGGTTTAACTCATTCATTGTGCCGGGTACTTTCACATCACTCCAAAACTCTTCTTTTAGATTCTTTACCTCTTCCCTGGCTTTATTTAAACTTTCAGCATTTCGTTGCATACCGCAATGGTCCCACATGATTTTCCCAAGACGCTGATGGAAAGATTTAGCAGTTTTTGAACCATTTATTGCCAGTAGTTTTTCCAATCTTTCTCTTGCTGATTTCTCTGCTTCTTCAAATTCCTTCTCTTCCGTTGTTAGCTTTGGAGTTCTTATTTTATCGGCAAGATAGTTCCCTATGGTGTTTGGAAGGATAAAATAACCATCAACAGCGCCCTGCATTAATGAATTCGCCCCAAGCCTGTTAGCGCCATGGTCAGAAAAGTTTGCCTCGCCAATGGCATATAATCCCGGAACAGTTGTCATAAGTTCATAATCAACCCATAAACCGCCCATTGTATAATGGCCGGCAGGATAAATCTTCATTGGAGTTTCCAGCGGACTGTCTCCGGTAATCTTTTCGTACAGATCAAAAAGGTTTCCGTATTTATTGTAAATTACTTTTGGTCCCTGTTCATTAATTGCGTCTTTAAAATCTAGGTATACTGCCTGTCCGGATGGTCCTACTCCGTAGCCTTTATCACATCGTTCTTTGGCTGCACGAGCACCTACATCACGAGGGACAAGGTTACCAAAGGCAGGATATCGTCTTTCAAGATAATAATCTCTTTCTTCTTCAGGAATGTCTTTAGGTTTTCTTTTATCCTCTTTTTCCTTAGGTACCCAAATACGGCCATCATTCCTCAGCGATTCAGACATAAGGGTTAGCTTAGATTGGAATTCGGTTAATTGCGGGATACATGTCGGGTGTATCTGTATAAAGCTTGGATTTCCAAAGAGTGCACCATTGCGATAGGCAGTCATTGCAGCCGAACCATTTGAGGTAACGCCCAAGGTGGAAAGGTAATAAATTGTTCCATAACCTCCGGTTGCCAATACCACAGCATGGGCAGAATGCCTTTCCAGTTCACCGGTAACAAGATTACGCGCAATTATTCCCCTGGCTTCACCATCTACTTTAACCAATTCAACCATTTGCCGGCGGGAATACATTTGTACTTTCCCTTTGGCTATCATTCGTTTCAGAGATGAATATGATCCGAGTAGAACCTGCTGCCCTGTTTGTCCTTGTGCATAAAAAGTACGTGAGACCTGAACACCGCCAAAAGAGCGTGTTGTGATCAACCCGCCGTATTCACGTGCGAAAGGAACACCCTGGGCAGTTAGAGTGTCAATAATTCCATTACTCGCTTCTGCAAGCCGGTAGACATTCGCTTCACGAGCACGGAAATCACCTCCTTTTATTGTATCATAAAATAAGCGGTATATACCGTCGCCATCATTCCTGTAATTTTTGGCGGCATTAATGCCACCCTGAGCAGCCACGGAGTGAGCTCTTCTTGAGCTATCCTGGTAACAAAAGACTTTTACATTATAGCCTAACTGAGCAAGTGTAGCTGCAGCCGGAGCACCGGCTATTCCCGTTCCAACAATAATAATATCTAGCTTCTTTTTGTTGGCAGGACTAACCAGTTTCATTGAATTCAGATAATTGGTCCATTTTTCTTTTAGCGGACCTTCGGGAATTTTAGCATCTAATTTCTCCATAATATCTTGTATTTCAAATGTTTCAAAATGAATGTGAGTTTAATTGAAAGTAATCAGGAAATATAGTGGGATTACTGCAAAGCCAGTGGCCATAACAACAGCAAATATATAGGCAATTACTTTCAGTCTTTTTCGCCATAAATCATTATCCCAACCAAGAGACTGGAAAGCTGCCCAAAATCCATGAGACAAGTGTAAGCCTAAAAAGATTGCACCCAGAACATAGATAAGGTCATACCACCACCAGTTTATAAACAATTCCGAAACCAACCCATACAAATTTGCCATCTCAATACCATCTATAACAACAGTATCAACCTGACCGAATTTTGCTTTCCAAAAAAAGTTGGAAAGGTGAATCACCAGGAAAATTAAAATCAGCCCTCCCAGAATGAACATATTCCTGGATGGCCATGTTGTACTTGCTTTACGGTTTATCTTCTTATAATGCACAGGGCGTAATCGTTGATTTTTATAAGTAATGTACGCTGAATAAATAATGTGAATGATGAACCCTAAAGCAAGTATGGGCTCAATAATCACAATAGCAGAATTGTTTGCCATAAAATGAGCCGCACTGTTAAATGCCTCAGGCCCGGCTAAAAGCAATGAATTTACTGTTAAATGAACAATGAGAAATAACATGAGAAAAATCCCGGTAATACTCATTATAAATTTTTGCCCAACAGAAGAGGTGAAAAAGTTGCTCATAGGTAATGAATTTTATGAATTTTTATATTATTGCAAGATGACTATAAATTAGCATATATACAAATATATGCCCCTGTATATGTAAAAGAAATGTTTCGTAACAGAATTTTATAATTTATAATTAATCTAAATTTATGACAAAAATCATGTTTCAAAACCTCTATAAAAAAAACAGAAAGAAATTGCAGAAAAGGTTGGAGAAGGAATCCGTTGCGGTATTTTTTTCAAACTATAAAATGCCGAGGAATGGAGACCAGTATTTCCCGTTCAGGCAACAGTCTGACCTGTTTTATCTCTCCGGAATTAAACAACCCAAAACAATCCTTCTGCTATCCGATGAAGAAGAAATGCTTCTCATAGAAAAACCCAACACGCAAGATTCACTTTGGGAAGGAAATTTACTTTCGGAAGAAGAAGCATCGGACATATCGGGAATAGAAAACATCAAATATTCAGCAAATTTTCATCAAATCTTTCAAAAAATCATTTCCTCAAAAAAAACGGTATACTTTAATACAACTGTCAAAATCCCCCAGGAAGAAATAAAAACAAAAGATGAATATTTCCTGGACTGGTTTAGAGAAACCTATCCATATCATCAATACAAAAACATAAAGCCGGAATTAGTTAAATTAAGAATGGTTAAAGAACCAGAAGAAATACAATCCATACAAGAGGCAATTAGAATTACAGAACAATCTTTCAGTCAACTAGTCAGGGTAATTAGACCAGGTAAAAATGAAAAAGAAATTGAAGCCCGGCTAAGATACGAATTCATGTTACGAGGATGTAATTATCCCTCATTTGACCCGGTTATCGCTACAGGAAAAAATGCTTGCACTCTTCACTATACAAATAACAATACAAAGATGCAAAATGGCGATCTCCTGTTGATGGATATCGGAGCGGAAAGCAATTATTATGCGGCAGATATTAGCAGAACTGTTCCGGTAAACGGGAAATTTACAGAAAAGCAAAAGAAATATTACAATGCGGTTCTGGATGTTTTGCACGAAACTATCCGGCAGATAGTTCCTGGAATGACCCTTAAACAACTAAATAACTTTTCAAAGGAACGATTAACTGAAAAGCACTTATCCCTTGGCTTATACAGTCAAAAAGAAAATAAGGAGAAAGGTTTAGTCAACAAATATTTTCCGCATAGCGTTTCTCACTTTATGGGAATAGACGTGCATGATTATGGGAACAAAGAAATTCCCCTGGAAAAAGGAATGGTTATCACATGTGAACCAGGATTATATATTCCTGAGGAAAACACCGGCATAAGAATTGAAGATGATATCCTGGTAGATGATAAACCCGTTAACCTCGCCGAAAACATTCCGAAAACAGCGGAAGAAATTGAAGAAATAATGCATGCTTCATGAATAAATCATTGGATATATAAAAATATGCCCGGGTAATTAATAATTTAATCAACACACTGATGCAAGTTAAGACGGAAGGTATAGTTCTTCATCAAATAAAATATTCTGAGACGAGCATTATATCCACAATATATACAAGGAGCCATGGTCGTTTGTCTTTTTTATTGCAAGGTGTAAGAAAAAAAGGAGCAAAAATAAAAGCCAACCTGTTGCAGCCACTTTTCCTACTAAACATAGAAATGTACTACAAAAGCAACAGGCAACTGCAAAAGGTAAAAGAAATAAGCAATTACACACCTTTCCAAAGTATTCCATATGATTTCAAAAAAAGGACAATAGCACTGTTCCTGGGAGAAATGCTTTATAAAACCCTGAAGGAAGAAGAGAGCAATCCTTCATTATTTGACTATATATTCAATCATATTCAAATTTTAGACTTAAAGGACACAGGATTATCAAATTTCCATATCTATTTTCTGGTTCATTTAACAAAATATTTAGGTTTTTTTCCGAATGCCAACTATGATAAAACAAATAAATTTTTCGATCTGAAAAAAGGAGCTTTTGTCCGGTTTCGGCCCAATCATGAATTTGTAATGGATGAAGTCGAAAGCAGATATTTTGCACAATTTCTGCAACATTCATCGAACCAACTTGCAGAAGAAACAATCCCCCACAAAACGCGTCAGCAAATAATAGAGAAGCTTATTAATTTCTATTATATCCACAATCCAGGTCTGTCATCAATCAAATCTTTTGATGTTCTGAAAGAAATTTTTCAATAACAGGCAATTGGTCTCCC
>JBKGZD010000104.1:0-8964 GCA_046545795.1 Bacteroidales bacterium
TGAGTGCTTCTCTCATTCACATGGTAGCAGGCATAACCACAAATTTGGCAACAAAAGCTTCTCATAGCTGCCGGGATTGTCTCATCCGAAAGTATTTAACGTCTACTACTGATGCGTTCAAGAGCATTTCACGCATTTTTTTTTGGTATAATCTTTTCAATACTCCGAACAGAACCAGTTATCGGTCATTATTCCAGCGGAAGAGCTTCATTTGTGTCGTTCTTTCAGAACAGTTGAAATTTCTTCCAGGCTCACGGCTTTTTTGTTGAATAAAACAAGAAGGTGGTAGAACAAATCCGCTGCTTCATTCATGAAAAGTTCCTTGTTGTTGTCCTTGGCTTCGATGAGAAGCTCTATCATCTCTTCCCCTGCTTTTTGGGCTATATTGTTCAGGCCCTTGTTGAAAAGGGAAGCTGTATAAGAGTTTTCAGGGGATGAATTTTTTCTTTCATTGATAATATGTTCTAGTTGATAAAGAAAATCCCCCTTTTCTTCTTCCTTAAAGCAGCTGAATGTTCCCTTGTGACAGACATTTCCATAGGGGAGAGCCTGGATAAGAATAGCGTCCCCGTCGCAATCTATTTGCATGTATTTTACTTCCAGGTAATTACCACTGGTTTCTCCTTTGAGCCAAAGGCGATTTTTCGATCTGCTGAAGAAATATACAAATCCCTTTGCCTGTGTTTTAAAAAAAGCTTCCTCATTCATATACCCGAGCATAAGGATTATTTTGCTGGTACTATCCTGAATAATGGCAGGGACGAGTCCGTTGCCTTTTTGAAAGTCAATGTCTGAAGCTTTTATGTTTTTAAATTCTGACCGTGATTCCATGATTTTGAAGTTTTTGTTTTAAAGTTTTGATTTCTATTTCTTTATAGTGAAAAATACTGGCCGCAAGTGCAGCATCAACATTGGTTTCTGTGAACAATTCAGTGAAATGCTCTACTTTTCCAGCTCCTCCCGAGGCAATGACCGGGATATTTAATTCATTGCTGAGTGTTCTTAACGGCTCCAGTGCAAAACCAGCTTTACTGCCGTCATGGTTCATCGAGGTGAACAATATCTCGCCGCACCCTCTTTGTTTTCCTTCCCGGGCCCATCCAAACAGTTCTTTACCTGTGTTTACCCGTCCACCGTTGATATACACCTCCCACTTCCCATAGTTTTCTTTCGCATCAATGGCAAGGGTTACAAACTGGCTTCCATAATTTCCGGCCAGGGTATCAATTAAATCCGGGTTCTGCACTGCAGCTGAATTTATAGAGATTTTGTCTGCTCCTGCATTTAATAGAAGCTTAGCGTCTTTAAGGGTATTTATGCCTCCCCCTACCGTAAAAGGAATGTTTAGGTGCCGGGCAATTTTTTCTACAAGCCTGGGCAATGTTTTCCTTTTTTCATTTGTGGCTGTAATATCAAGATACACCAATTCATCTGCTCCCTTTTCTGAATACAGTTTTCCAAGTTCTACTGGGTCTCCAGCGTCCCTGAGGTTACCAAAATTCACTCCTTTAACGGTTCTCCCGTCTTTAATATCCAGGCAGGGAATGATTCTTTTTGCTAAGGTTGATTCTGTCATGATGAAATTTATTTTGAAGTTTGTCACTTTACTCCCGGATAATTCATAATTCATTCCGCTCCTGACTCAAATGCCAGAAGCTGGTCATAGATTATTTATTGTTCCCCGGGTTATTTAGCTTGTCATTCAGGACTTCAATGGTTTCTTTTAAATGAAGCTTTCCTTCATACAACGCTTTACCAATAATTACCCCGCTTATTCCCGCTTTATTGAGTTCTGCAATATCGTCAACCGATGAAACTCCACCGCTGGCGATGATATTCATTCCGGGGAAATGATTTTTTAAATTCTGATAATAAGCTATTTCTGTTCCCATTAGCATCCCGTCCCGTGTTACATCTGTGCTCATTACATTTGCGATGCCAAGGGCCCGGAACCGGTTTATGAAATCTATGACATCGATATTGTTTGTTTTTTTCCAGCCATGAGATACCAGTCGTCCTTGTTGAGTATCAGCTGCAAGGATAAAGCGAGCCGGGTCGAGCTCTTTTAAAATTTCTCTGAATTTTTCAAAATCATTGACTGCCAAACTGCCGATGGTAAGATAGTTGGCTCCTGCATTGAAAAGCCTGTTGATTTGCTTTTTGCTTCTTATTCCACCGCTGAAATCAATGGTGAGATTTGTGTTTTTCCTTATTTCTTCAAGTTTCTGCAGATTTTGCATAGATTCATTTTTAGCCCCATCAAGATCAACTATATGGATTGTTTCAGCACCGTCATCTTCAAATTGCCGGGCAATTTCCACAGGTGTTACTTTATACTGGGTTTTTTTTGAGAAATCCCCTTTTTCAAGTCTTACACATTTCCCTTCGATGATGTCTATTGCAGGTATTATTTCAATCATAGTTGTAAAAAGTTTTTTAGTATTTGTTTTCCCGTATTGCCGCTTTTTTCAGGATGAAACTGTGTTGCATAAAAGTTTTTGTATTGCAGTGCGGCGCTGAAATTTACTCCGTAACTACACTCTGCTGATGTACCAGAGGTTAGAGGCACATAGTAGCTATGGACAAAATACACAAAGCTTCCTTCTTCAATATCTTTAAAAACAGGTCCTTGTAAATTAGTAATTCGGTTCCATCCCATGTGTGGGATTTTTTGCCCTTCATCGAATTTTTTGACTTTTTCTTTTATAATTCCCAGGCCTTCCGCATTTCCTTCTTCAGAAGTTTGACACAACAGCTGAGTACCTAAGCAAATGGCTAAAACGGGCTGAGTGAGATTGATGATTAACTTATCCAGCTGTTTTTCTTTCAGGTGATGCATTGTTGATGAAGCTTCTCCTACCCCCGGGAATATTACACGTTTGGCCTTTTTTATTTCATCGGGATTATCTGTGATTTTAGCTTCTTCTCCCAATCTTTGCAATGCATTATATACCGACCGTATATTCCCTGCATTGTATCTGATAATTACAGTTTCTGCTGACATTTTAAATCATTCCTTTTGTAGTTGGTATTTGTTCTGTCTCTTTGTCTTGTTTAACAGCTGTTTTAAGTGCCCGCGCTAAGGCTTTAAATACAGCTTCAATTTTATGGTGCTCATTTTCTCCTTTTGCAGTGATGTGTAAATTACACCTTGCATTTTCACAAAAAGAGCGGAAGAAATGACTGAACATCTCGGTAGGAACGTCCCCGATTTTTTCCCGTTTGAAAGATACATTCCAATCCAGGAAGGCTCGGCCTCCAAAATCTACAACACAGCTCGCAAGACTGTCGTCCATTGGTACATAGAAACCATATCGATTCAGACCTTTTTTATTTTCCAACGCTCTGCTGAATGCTTCCCCGAGCGCCAATCCTGTATCTTCGATAGTATGGTGCTCATCTACTCGTAAGTCGCCCGATACCTGAAGTTCCAAATCCATATTGCCGTGGTGGGACAGTTGTTCAAGCATGTGATTAAAAAAACCGAGTCCCGTTTCTATCCTGGAAATGCCCTGCCCGTCTAAAGTAAGACTTCCTGTAATTCTGGTTTCTTTGCTAATTCTACTGATACTTGATGTACGGCCTAATGCATTTAAAACATTATAAATTTCGTCCCACTGGTTTGTCACTAATAAACAGGACTCTTTAAGTTCTTGAGGAATCCGCGTAGTTTTGTCATTCAGCCATAAAGCCCTGATTCCTGCATTTTTTGCCATCTCTACATCCGTAATCCTGTCGCCTATAACTACCGATTTCTCCCGGTCAAATTCAGCTTTGAGATAATCTTTGATTAGTCCTGCCGAAGGCTTTCTTTTGTCTGAAGGGACCTCTGCCGTTGAAGTATCAACACGGATAGCCTCGAATTCAATTCCTTCATTTTGCAGGGTTTTGAGCATTTTTTGCTGAATTTTGTCAAAAGTTTCCCTTGGGTACCCCACGCTTCCTAATCCATCCTGGTTGCTTACCATCACCAGTTTATAGTTGAGCAGGTTTGTAATCCTGTAAAGGTTCCTGATTACACCTGGTTTAAACTCCAGCTTTTCCAGGCTGTCGATTTGTTCGTCCGGTGGTTCTTTTATGATCGTTCCGTCGCGGTCTATGAATAGATATTTAGTGCTCATGTTTTTAGTTTTTCAAATTGTTTCATCTGTTTTAGCAGTTTGTTATTCTGGCTTTTCGTGCCAATAGTAATTCTGATACAATCCTCACAGTGCTTTAAATTTGAACGGTCGCGGATTATAATCCCGCGTTCCTTCAAAAAGTGAATGATATCCCTGTAGTTTTTTGTTTTCACGAGGATAAAATTTGCATCTGATGGGTAGATTTTTTCTATGCAGTTCAAATTACGCAGTGTTTTAACCACTTTTTGTTTTTCTTTGTTGATGTGTTTTACTGTTTTCTGCTTACGTTGCGGTTTCTTTAGCACTTGCATGGCTTTTTTCTGGGTCATGCTGTTAATATTGTAAGGATATTTTACCTTACTGAGAATTTGAACTATTTCCGGGTCACACATTGCATATCCAAGCCTTATCCCTGCCATCCCCCACGCTTTTGACAATGTTCTCATAAGGATAAGATTTGGATATTCTGTAATTTTTCCCTTGAATCCCTCTGAGCCGGAAAATTCGATGTAAGCCTCATCCAAAAGAATAATTCCCGTAAAAGATTGCAGTATTTTTTCAATGTCACTGAATTTTAAAAGATTTCCGGATGGATTATTCGGACTGCAAAGGATGATTAGTTTCGTTTTATCATCAACTTCACTTAGTAATTCATCAGGAACCAACTGAAAATTTTTATTGAGAGGAACTTTCTTTGTTTCTACCCGGTTGATAGAAGCCAGCACTTCATACATTCCATAAGAGGGCTCGATAGTAACAAGGTTGTCAATACCCGGCCTGCAAAAAGTTCGTATAACCAGATCTATGATTTCATCACTTCCGTTGCCTAAAAACAGTTTTTCTGCCGGAGTTCCCGTTGTTTTGGATAATTGGTTCTTTAATTTATGTTGCAGTGGGTCCGGGTATCTGTTGTATCGTTCTCCGCATGGATTTTCATTGGCATCCAGAAAAAGCAGACCTTTCTTGTTAAAGTCTTCCCGTGCAGATTTATAAGGCTCAAGATTTTTTATTTCCTCCGGAATGATATTCATAATTTTAAGCATAGTTGGTGTTTTTGTAAATCATTGATTATCTTTTTGTTGTGTCGAACTTTTTAAACGCACATTCACAGCCTGCTTATGAGCCTCAAGCCCCTCCGCTTCTGCCATAGTAATAGTTGTGTCTGCAATTTGTTTTAATCCACCATAAGTTGCTTTTTGATAGGTAATTTTCTTGAAGAAAGAATTGATATTAACCCCTTCAAAAGCTTTTGCAAACCCGCCGGTTGGCAAAACATGATTAGTCCCTGATGCATAATCCCCAAGGCTTTCGGGAGTATATGGCCCGATAAAGACAGAGCCGGCGTTGGTAACTTTATCAGCAAGCTCATCAGCATTTTCTGTTGCGAGAATTAAGTGTTCAGGAGCGTACCAATTACTCATCTCCATCATCTCTTCGTCAGAATTCAGAACTATGATTCTGCTGTTTTTCAAAGCTTGTTTTGTTACATCCTTTCTGGGCAAGGTTTCCAGTAGTTTTTCCGTTTCCTTTTGTATTATTCCGGCGTAACTGGTTTGTTTTGTTAACAACAATACCTGGCTATCCGGTCCATGTTCAGCCTGTGCCAGAAGGTCAGTTGCTGCAAAAGAGGGATTTGTACTTTCATCGGCTATGATGAGGACTTCGGAAGGTCCGGCAGGCAGGTCAATTGCTGTCCCTTCCATGCTTACTAATTGTTTGGCGAGGGTTACATAAGAATTGCCCGGGCCAAAAATTTTATCCACCCTGGGAACTGATTCAGTCCCATACGCCATTGCTGCAATAGCCTGGGCTCCACCTATACGGTAAATCTGTTCTATGCCATTGACTTTTGCAGCATACAAGATAGTTGGGTCTATTGTGCCGTCAGCATTGGGTGGTGTTGCTATTATAATTTTTTTACATCCAGCTAGTTGAGCCGGAATTGCCATCATCAGTACAGAAGAAAATAAAGGCGCAGTTCCGCCGGGAATATAAATTCCTATGTTTTCGATGGCTACTGAACGTTGCCTGCAGAGTATACCAGGAGTAGTTTCAATTTCTACATCTTTTGGCATCTGGGCATTGTGAAATTTTTTTATGTTCTCTGATGCTTCATTGATAGCTTTTTTAAGCTGTTTATCTATCTTATTCTCTGCATCTGCCAATTCTTCCCGATTTAATTGTATTTCTGTTACCTCTGCTCCATCAAGTGCTTTTGTGTACTTTTTTAATGCCTTGTCACCATTTTTTTTGACATCTTTTAATATTTCTTTAACACTTTCCTGGATACTTTCATCGGAAACTTTGGGTCGTGCCAGAATGGCTTCCCATTTCTTTTTATCAGGTTTGTCGAATATCTGCATAATTAGTTGTGTTTATGGTTATACAATCATTTTTTCTATAGGTACTACTAAAATTCCTTGTGCTCCTTTTGCTTTAAGCTGGTCGATCACTTCCCAGAATTCATTTTCATTGAGAACTGAATGTACAGAGGACCACCCTTTTTCTGCTAAAGGCATGATAGTCGGACTTTTCATACCGGGAATCATTTGGATTATCTCTTCCAGCTTTTCATTTGGTGCATTCAAAAGGATGTATTTATTGTTCTTCGATTTCTTTACTGACCTGATGCGGAACAGAAGACGCTCGAGGATTTTATTTTTTTCTACGTCTAAAGTTTTATTTGCGATTAATACAGCCTGGGATTCCAGCACAACTTCCACTTCTTTTAAACCATTGCTGATTAATGTACTTCCTGTGCTTACAATGTCAAAAATTGCATCTGATAGCCCTATACCAGGCGCTATTTCAACTGAGCCACTTATTTCATGCACTTCGGCTTTTATGTTGTGTTTTCTGAAATGGTCTTTTAAGATGGTGGGAAAGGAAGTGGCTATTTTTTTGTTGTTGAAGAAGTTAATTCCGGGGTATTCTGTTTCTTTCGGAATGGCCAGAGACATTTTACATTTGGCGAATCCTAATTTTTCGATTGTTTCAACCTCAGCTTTTTCTTCCTCAACAACGTTTTCTCCGACAATCCCGATATCTGCAACACCATCGGAAACATATCGGGGAATGTCGTCATCACGTAGATACATTACTTCCAGAGGGAAATTCCCAGACTTTGAGAGCAGTTTACGTGAACCGTTTGTAAGATTAATTCCGCATTCACGAATTAACTCCACTGATCGGTCACTTAACCTGCCTCCTTTTTGAATTGCGATTTTTAGTTTGCTCATAATCAGATTTTTGTAAATGTTAGTAAATAAAAAAGGGCTGCAGAAGTCTGCAGCCCTTTGTATGTTTTCTTTATTTATTTTTTACATACTGCATTCCTTCCACAGGATTATTAACCTATAGTTATGATGATGGTGGTGATGTGCAGTATGTAATTTTTTGTTTTGCATTGTTTCCGCTTTTTTTCCTTAGAAGATTTTTTATTTTTTTAAATACCTAAGGAGCCTCTATGATATGATTTTTGTTATTGTTTGTAATTGTATTATGATTTATTCAATTAAATAAAAAAAGCCTGCAAAAAAATTGCAGGCCTTTGAAATATCTTTTGGACAATTTTTTTGCATTATTTTCCTGTACCACTGTGATGATGGTGAAAATGATGCTTTCTATGTCCTTTTATGTTCTTCATAATGAATGCAAAAATAAATAAAATTTATAATTATGCAATTATTTATTTTTAATAATTTCTTTTACTGCTTGTTTTGGAGTGGTTGGCTTCATGTTGAAATGTTTCTCAAACCTGCTGCTGTTAAAGAAATAATCCTCTTCAAACTGATAGGCCACATCTGCCAATTCTTTCAGGATTGTTGAAAATAATCCTCCAAATTTTATCTGCCATAATATCTGTTTTCTAATTGTCTTTAACCAAATATATTAAAAATAATTAAAAGTCGGTACCTTTGTCACAGATATATTTATTATTGACGACTATGGACAAAAAAGCCCGTATTGCTCAAAGGACGCGTTTAGGAAATATTGAAGGATGGTTATCTATAGCCGGTAACTTTTTCCTGTTTGGGTTAAAATACTGGGCCGGAGTTGCAAGTGGTTCAGTAGCCCTTATAGCAGATGCCTGGCATACCCTTTCTGATTCTTTTAGTTCTGTTATTGTGCTCCTGGGGATGAGGATATCAAAGAAACCGGCTGACAAAGAACATCCCTTTGGTCACGGGAGAGCAGAGTTAATAGCTTCCCTTGTTATTGGAGTGTTGCTTTCTGTAATAGCGTTTACCTTTATTATGGAGGGTATCGAGAAAATTAAGACTCATGATTCGGCAAATTATGGCCTCTTAGCATTAATTGCTGTATTGGCGTCAATAGCGGTGAAAGAAGGATTGGCTCAGTTTGCCTTCAGGGCAGGGAAAAAGACAGGTTCAAACACCCTGAAAGCCGATGGATGGCATCACAGAACAGATGCTCTTTCTTCGGTGCTTTTGCTGGCAGGGATTTTTCTGGGAGATTACCTGTGGTGGATAGATGGAGTTCTGGCTATTATTGTTGCCTTAATGATTGCATATGCTGCTTATGAAATATTGAAAGATGCAATTGATCCTTTAATGGGTGAGAAACCTACAAAAAAATTAGTATCACAACTGGAAGAGATAAGCAGAAAAGAATTAGGCTATAACCCTGAAATACATCATATTCATATTCACCGGTATGGTGAGCATGTAGAATTGACATTTCATGTATTACTTTCACCGGAAATGAGCTTGAAAGAAGCCCACGATTATATTGAAAAACTGGAAAAGAAAATTGATGAAGAACTGGAGATGTCAGCAACTATACATCCTGAACCCCGGTAATTTGAATTGGGCAAATTCAG
>JBKGZD010000105.1:0-8840 GCA_046545795.1 Bacteroidales bacterium
CCTGAGCCAATAAACTCATCAGCTTCTACCTTCCGGTCATTCGTATTCAGCGTTCCTTGTTTTAAATGAATATCTTCCTTTGTGGTTAAATCACCATCCAGTTTCCAGCTTCCACCAAATCCATCAAAAGTGATATCAGATTTTAATTGTTGAGAAGCTTTTATTGTATTTTCTTTTTGTCCGGACTTAAAGTTTATGCCTCCATAAAATTCATTTTTGACTTCCTCTTCAACAATCAAAGATCCATAAACATTAAGCTGAGCACCTGTAAGTTTTTTAAAAATAAAAGACCGGCTTTCAAAAGTCGGCTGGTGGGGTGAAGTTTCCCATATTAAGTCGTTACACTCCGCCTTCCCCTTTATTTTAACATATTGACCGGACGCGGAAAAAGAATTTTCATCAAAGATGACATTATCATCCTTTGTGGGTATGACATTCGCAGGTTCTCCCCCGCTTTGATATGACCAATGGGCAGGATCATCCCATGCGCCACTTCCGTTAACCCAGTATAAGTCAGCAGAGTAACCGCTTAATGCAAAAAGAAATAAAGATAAAAAGGATAGGAACAATAACTTTGTAAATCTGAATTGTCCGGACATAATCAGATATTTTTATACGCGTTAATAAATGTTAATGCAATGTTAATAAAAATTTACGGTATCACACTGTTTTTGTTACAAATTTTCAGGCAATAAGGTAAAATACCACCATTTTTTATCCACAATCCGAAATTTTTTTTGCCTAAAAATCAGAAAATTGTTAATAACTCTATTTATGAAAGGCGAAAAACTTTATTTAAAAACAGCTAAAAAATTGACGAATCAATCATTATAACATAGTTTCCCTGGAATTTGAGAAAATATATTTCCTGATTATATACCTCACAGGCAAATAAGAAGCAAAAAAGCCAATAGCAAGTACTGTAAGAAATATCAACAATACATCAGGTATATGCACATTTACAGGATAGTGATCTATCATGAAAGACCCTGATTCATTTAGCTGTATCAAACCAAAAGTCTCCTGCAGCCAGCTGATGAATACTCCAATAATAACTCCAATAACAGAACCCACAATAGAAATCATCCAACCTTCGAAAAAGAAAATTCTTTTGACAGTGGAAAAATTAGCTCCGAGGCTTCTGAAAATCAACATATCATTCTTTTTATCAATAATAAGCATGGTTAATGAGCCAATTATGTTAAATGAAGCAACAATCAGGATAAATGTCAGAATAACAAAGATAGAAAGCTTTTCAGACTTCATCACTTTATTGAGCATAGCATGTTGTTCACTCCTGTTTTTGATTTCAAAGTTATCACCCAGTATCTCCCTGATTTCGTTCCGGGTTTTATTAATATCATATCCTTCCTTAATTTTAAGTTCCACGGCAGTTACTTCCTGATCATAATCCAGTAAATCTCTCGCAAACTCCAGGGGGACAAGAATATATTCTACATCATATTCCTGTTGAATACTAAAAATACCGGTAGGATAAATATACTCCCTGTTAAATGCCTGTTCTGGATTAAATGTTCCTGACTGCCCCCTTTTAGGTACGTAAATATTCAAAGGTTCCGTATAATTCACACTAACAGAAAGATAGTATGCAACACCTTGTCCTACAACAGCTCTTTCTTTGCCATCTTCATGTAAGGCAAACTCCCCATTCACAATTCTTTTGTCTATTTCTGTCAGGTCAGTAAAATTGTTTTCTACGCCTTTAATTCTTCCTATATATTGTTTTTCATCATATCGTACCAAGGCATCTTCTTCAAGTACTTCAGTAAAAACAGCAATGGACTCCATTTCCCGGAGTTCTTCAAAACCTTCTTCTTCGCCGGGATTAAACATCTTCCCAATTTTAGGCTTAATTTTTAAATCCGGGTCAAATGTACTATACGTAGATTTGATTAATTCATCAAAACCATTAAAAACAGACAAAACAACAACCAGCGCCATTGTTCCGACGGCAACACCAATAACAGAAATTATGGAAATGATATTAATAACATTTCGGAGTTTTCTTGTAAGGAAATAACGCTTAGCTACAAAAAGTGGAAAATGCACGTCTTGTTGATTTTTTTATTATTGATCGTCTTTTAATAAATTATCGATATTCTCTATATAATCCAGCGAGTCGTCAATAAAAAAGCGTAACTCTGGAATTTTCCGCACCTGGTGACGAATTCTGTTTCCAAGTTCATACCTGATTTCCTTCACCTTATCTCTTACAAGTTGTAGTGTAGATTCTTTATCCTCGTTGGGGAAAATACTCAAATACGCTTTTGCGATTTGTAAATCCGGAGATATTCGTACAACAGTCACGGTAATCATTTTACCATCAAACATACTCCTGCTGTTTTTCTGGAAAATATCGCCCAGTTCTTTTTGTATTAATCTGGCAACTTTATTTTGCTTCGTTGATGACATATGATACTCCTCTCTTTTTCCTGCAGGTCAAAGTTAATGCATTTATGTTATTTTACAAGTGTCTAATAAATAAACGAGTCTTAGGTGAAAATTTCTGTGATTAATAAAGAATTTTTCTCATTTTTGCATTATAGTAGTTAAAAAATAGAAATCTATGCTAAATTTATTCAAAAGAGATAAAAATCATTCTAAAATTGGCCTGGTTCTCAGCGGAGGAGCTGCCAGGGGGTTTGCCCATGTAGGTATTATCAGGGCGCTTAATGAATATGGTATTTATCCCGATGTAATTTCAGGCGTGAGCGCCGGTGCAATAGCGGGGGTATTATACTGCGACGGATACAATCATGAAGAAATGCTTGAAATCATTAAGGATAGAAGTTTATTTAAATATGTTGGGCTTACCATACCAAAAAACGGTCTTCTATCGGTAGATAATCTCCGAACTGTGCTTGAAGATTCCTTAAGGGCAAAAACCTTTGAAGAACTGAAAACCCCATTTTATTGTAATGCAACAAACCTGAATAAAGGGATATCGGAATATTTTAATAAAGGAGAATTGGTATCAAAAGTCATTGCCTCAGCCAGTATTCCGGTTTTGTTCAAGCCCGTAATGATGAACGGCAGCACCTATGTTGACGGTGGAGTAGTGGATAATTTCCCGGTAAAACCCATAAAAAATGATGTCAAATATATCATTGGAGCCCATGTAAATCCCACAGGAGAAGAAAAGGAAGTCAAGGGGCTTGTCAAAATTGCTGAGCGCTCTTTCCATATTTCTGTGAATAGCAGAATCAAGGAAATGTCTGATATATGCGATTTGTTCATACAGCCGGCAGAGCTTAAAAAGTTTGGACTTCTTAGTGTTTCAGATGGCAGAAAAATATATGAAGTAGGATATGAAGGAACAATGAAAACACTGGAAAAAGCGAATACCAGGAAATTTAAAGCTTTCCACGTCACTCAATAACTGAGTCAACTTAATAAGCATAAATCCTACAATTACCTATCCCGGTACATCCGGTAGAGAAACAGAAAAGGACGCAAAGGATAATACAGGAAAAAAAGCCAGGCCGGGAGTCGCAGCGCTTCCCAGTCACTATGATGAGTCCTGAGGCGGAAAAGAAGAGTTAGCCAATACCTCAAATTATTACGCAGTTTGAACTGATACATTAATCTTCCGCTTTTATGCGAACGAATTTTTTCCATTGGTGTTTTAACAGCTTGTAATGCACGAATAATAAATCTTTCCGGGGGTTTCCGCTTATAAAACTTTATTATTCTTTCATCAAGAGGATTTTTAAAAAGAAGGTGCGAAAGAACATTCCCCTGCACAAAAGGTTTTAAAAGCTTAAATTTTTCTGCTTTTTCAAATGCACTTGTAAATTCTTCAGGGGAAGCTTGCCGGATGAGTTCAGAAAAATCTTTCAGCCAGCCCAGGCTGTACCAGCGGTGCTTAGAGCCGTGAACAGCAAGGTATAACAAATAATCGGACTTTCCCATTGTCCGAATTTTATGCTGGTTAATATCTACTTCGACGGATCGTTTGTACAATTCTTCAAAATCGATTGGTAACAATGCCCCGGGGTTCATCAATTTCCAGTGCAGCTCTATATTTACTTGTTTTTCAGGATGCCTGAAATTATAGTGGTGACTGATTCTGTAATTGATGTTTCTTTCTGTCTTATTCAGGTCAAAGGAAGGATAAATCATCCGGTAACCAGCTTCTGAAAGCAAGGCGTGCAATTTTTCCACATGTTCAAAGGATGTCAGTATATCAATGTCAATGGAACTTTTCAGCAAAGGGTCGTTGTAGAGCATTTGTGAGAGAACAGGCCCTTTGATAAAGAGGTGGGGGATGTTTTGCTTGTTCAATTGGCTGGAAAGGAGAATGATTTCGCGCAGAAAATTCATATTTCTTTTGGTGTTGCTGGAATGCTTCTGCTTTATTTTTTCCCTTAAGGTGGATGAAATTCCGGTTTCGGTTTGAGCAAGGTTGCTGTAGACTATAGAAATCAGCTTATGCCGCTGGAGTAGATTCAGAAATTTTTCTGTGGACAGGTGATGCGGCACTTCATGAGAATCCTGATCGTTCCGGGAGAATCGAATAAGTAATTTTAATTCGGGGGAATATTGCTTTATATGGTGGTTTAACTTTTCAAACATAGCGATGGTCTATTCATCCAGTTGGTACAACAATGTCATCACAGCCCCAAATAAGGACTGTGGTAGTATTCTGCCTTTCTGTTTTTTGTCCCGGTGAGCGATCTTATCCAGCATTTCCAGCGTTTTCTCATAATCGATATAATGCTTGATATCACTTTTTCTGCCTCGCTGAATAAGCTCTTTTATCTTTTCGTAGTCCTTATTCAGCCGGATGTTGACTCCGGGAACGGTATTTCCGACTTTATCATTTCTCCACTGAATATTATGCGGCAGAAGGCCTTCCATAGATTTTCTCAGAATATAGCGCCCCCAGCCTTTTTTTACTTTCATTTCCGGTGGCAGTGAAAGGTAAAATTCCAGCAACCGTTTATCCAACAGGGGATACCTGTACTCTATCTTTCTTGATTGTGCAGCAATATAACAATTTTCGAGTCTTGCAGGAAAGTAACTGTAATGAAAACGGCGGTACTGGCGCATTCGAATGTCCGGGTCGTTGGGGAGTTTTTTGTTCTGATAGAAGCGTTGTGAAAGATTCTGTTCTTTAAAAAATTTCGAATCTAAAAACAATGCTTCGTAGATGTCGTGTGCCCATTTTGGGGTTTTATATACCGGAGGGTTGCCTGACAATTTTTTAATTTTATACTGATAAGCTGCCAATACGCTGCCGGCTGTACTCTTAATTGCTTTCAGTTTATTTTGCTGGTATCTCAGTTCTTTTATCAATTTCAGGTATTGATGATGATAAATTAATTCCTGGAACAATCCGCCGCCTTTGTAGGATACCAGCTCATCGCCCCCGAATCCCGAAAGCAGGGTACGGGCATTTTGCTTCTGCGCTCTTTCATACAAAGCATCTGAAACGAGGCTCAGGTTTGACTGCAATATTCCGTCATGAAGCCCGACGCCTTCTTTCAGGCTGATCAGAATTCCTTTTTCTTCCCCGGTGATGAAGTGATGTTTTTTTATCTTGCAGAAATCATTGACCTGTTTGATGAATTTTCTTTCGTCTTCATACGGAAAGTGCTTGTCCATAGCCCAGTCCGGCAGGGTATGTGAAAAGCTCTGCAGTTCTGCATATTGTGCAGCAAATCCTGTAACCGCAGAGGAATCTATTCCCCCACTCAGCTCTGCACCTGTTTCATAAGCGGAACGTAGCCGGCATCTGACGGCTTCGTTCATCTTTTCTATGAATTGTTCGATGTATTCTTCTTCTGAGTTCAGTTTCAGTTCGAAGTTGGGATTCAAATCCCAGTATCTTTTGGTGTATACACTTTCCGGGGTAACCACCAGGTAATGGGCTGGTGGAAGTTTCAGTATAAATTTATAAAAAGTTTCTGTATTGGCTGATTTGAGCGTGGACAGAGCATCTGCAATATATCTTTCGTTTATTGTGGTATCCACACCGGGGTGATGAACAATGTGCTTTTTCTCAGTGCCGAAGATGAACTGTTGGTTATCAAGGTAATAATGGAAAGGCTTAAAGCCGATATGATCCCTTGCACAGAATAGCTCGTTCTTGTTTTTGTCCCAGATAGCAAAAGCGAAAGCCCCCACCAGGTGTTCCACACATCTTTTGTTGTATGTTTTGAAGCATTCCAGGATAAGCTGGCTGTCGCTTAAGCCGGGAGTACTGCTCAAATCCAGTTTCTGCATAAGCTCTTCCCTGTTGTCAATGCGGGCATCGGCGCCAATAAGCAGACCAGCATTTTTATCGTAAAAAGGCAGTTGCTCGTGGAGGGATTCCGGGGTGTTGTATAGCATGAGGTGACCAAAACCGATATTGTCCAGGACAATGCTGTCCGTATAATCCGCACCCCAATAATTAAGCCGCTGAACCATCAGGCTTATCTCTTCTTCTCCTGCTTCTGCACCGGCACGTTTATATATCCCGCAAATTGAACTCATACCTTATTATTTTTTAATTATGCTTTAATTTTTGATAATAGAAGTTACGGTATTGGCCTTTATTTCCTTAGTCCGGCAATATGTGGATGCCTTTTGCTTAAAGTGATCTGTATTTCCAATCACTTTTTGAGTATTTAGTGCCTCTAAGAAAACTCCCTTTAAACTGAAATAAACCTGCTCACATTTTATCTTGCTAAAAACCAATTGACTGTTGTAGCGGGTTAGCCTCCCTTTAGGAAAATTTAAAGGGCAGCGGGCAGGCCAATATTGCGTATTCTTAGAACTCTTATTTAAAGTATAATCCGCGCATATCCGCTTAATTCGCGTCATCCGTGTTCTATTTTTTATGTTAATCAAAACATACTCCATAAATTGAATCAAATTTAAATATATTTGTGGTTCTTTTTCACGTTCTTAAAAAGAAATCTGTTAAAATCATGCATAGAGAAAAGGATACACGATATACTTATAAAACATTTGGGCTAACGGTTGAGTCTGATTTTGAAATTCCCGAACTATACAGCTCCCCGGTTTCTCAGCCGGATGTACAAATCCGCTTTGGAGATGTTCCAGGCGAATTAAACACTGTAGAAAAAAAGGGTGTTCGTTTTCAGCTTAACAAGAATGAATTCCTGTTGCATTTAGATGATATCGCTGGCTATTATGTGCAAAACGGTTATGCAGTGACGATTGAAAAATCCCCCGCGGCAACAGCTCAGGAAGTCAGGTTGTTCCTCTTGAGTGTGGTGTTTTCGGCATTGTTATACCAGCGCAATATCGTCTCCCTGCATGCCAGCGCCATTAAAAAAGGGGATAGTTGTTTCCTGGTGTGCGGGAATTCCGGTGCCGGAAAATCCACGCTGACTACAGAATTTTTAAACCGGGGATACCAGTTGCTAACCGACGACATCACCGTTCTGACAGAAAAAAACGGGGAAATACAGGTCTTGCCGTCGTACCCGTTTATTAAACTGTGGAAAGATTCTATTGAGCATTTAAATCAACCGGAAGAGAATGGTTTCAGGCTGAGGGAACAAATGGAAAAGTATGGTTTCCGGCTGGAGAATGAATTTTACCCGGAACCTTTGCCTGTAAAAAGCATATTTATTCTTAATCCTCATAACAAACCGGAGTATAGTCAGCATGAACTGACCGGGGTGGAGAAGTTCAATGCCCTGCGGAACCATACCTATCGTTTTCGTTTTATATTGGATAATGTGAGGCCTGTACATTTTCAGCATTTTAACAAGCTGGCAGGGCAGGCATCGGTACGGCAGGTGTTCCGTCCCCAGGCGCCTATAGACACGGCAAAACTCAGGCAACATATTGAGCAATATTTATAAATACACCGGGTGATGATGAAGCGTGCAGAAAAGAACATAGTATGGCTTGCCTCTTACCCTAAGTCGGGCAACACATGGTTCAGGGTGTTTCTGAGCAACCTGTTGAGTGAATCCAATGAGCCTGTTCATATCAATGAGTTGAAAGAAACATCCATTGCCAGTGCACGCAAACCGTTCGATGAAATTACAGGATTGCCGTCAGCAGACCTTACCCATGAAGAGATAGACATGCTCCGCCCGGAAGTATACAGGTTTATTGCCGCGGAAGCCGAAGAGACTGTTTATAAAAAGGTACATGATGCATTTATAACATTACCCGGCGGGCGTTATATGTTTCCCCCGGAGGTCTCCCGTGCAGTGGTGTATTTTGTAAGGAATCCTTTTGATGTTGCCGTTTCTTTTGCTCATCACAGCGCCCGAAAACCAAAGCAAATGGTGGAGGTGATCAACAATCCCGGTTATGCATTTTGTTCAAAACGAACAAAGTTATACAACCAGTTAAGGCAGCAGTTGGGCGACTGGTCGTTTCATGTGAAAAGCTGGACGGAACAGAAGAAGATACCAGTGTTGACTTTGCAGTATGAGGCCATGAAACGTGAACCATTTGAGCATTTTAAACGGGCAACAGGATTTCTGGGTTTACAGAAGACAGACGAAGAAATCAGTAAAGCCCTTGAGAACAGTCGCCTGGATATCCTCCAGGAACAGGAGAAAGAAAATGGTTTTAAAGAAAAGATTATAAAAGCAGAATCATTCTTCCGCAAAGGGGCAGTGGGCGAATGGAAAGATGTATTCACCCGGCAGGAAGTTGAAAAGATAACAGCACAGCACAGGGAGGTGTTAAAACATTTTGGTTATCTCACCGATAAAAATGAGGTGGTGACTGGCATTTAATAAGTTGCAATGGGAATGAAAGGCAGATGAAAAATGGATGATTTCGCGACAGGAATAATTCCGCTCCTACGGAGCTCAGGTGTTGGGGGGTGCAACCTTTTT
>JBKGZD010000106.1:0-8817 GCA_046545795.1 Bacteroidales bacterium
ATGGCATAACCCAAAATTCCCACTGTCAATCCTGAAATAATCACCTCCCTGTTTTTAATAGCACTGGCAATAACGGGGACAAACGGTGGAGAACATACCAG
Organism: Bacteroidales bacterium; assembly: GCA_046545795.1. Taxonomy (GTDB): domain Bacteria; phylum Bacteroidota; class Bacteroidia; order Bacteroidales; family UBA12077; genus JAGXLC01. Next base: position 102 of record JBKGZD010000106.1, read on the forward strand.
GGCGGTTGATGTAACCATAACTGTGTCCGTATCTACTTTCATTATTGAAGATAGGACAACATGAATAAACAATCCTCCAAAGACAACATATGAAATATAATAAAAGAGATTCGGGGCAGCCCCGGAAAAATCACTTATATCTGCCATCGAAGCCACAACAAGACTAAATATCAATATAAAATAATTCCCCAGTTCAAAAGTTTTATCTATACGGTTCACCGAAGGTATCAATGACATCAGGATACCAAAGGTTGTAATTACCAGGATAACCACAACCATTTGAGCGCTTTCAGGAAACAACAAACTCATCCCACCACCTATGCCAAAAATAATGACAGATAAAGCCAAAGCTTTTAGTAGTGGGAAGGCTATTCGTTTTCGGAATATTCCATAATATGGATCTTGTCCATCCAGTTGCGACATCCTTAAAGTATTACTGTTTTGCCCTTGAGGATACGGGGGCAAAAACCATGAAAAAAAGACCCGTCCTATTGTAATTAAAAATAAAAGATAAAAACTGGATAAAATCATATCATAGGTGTGAGTTATAATATAAATATCCGGGTCCACATTTAGCATCATTTTAAGAGATGCCAGGTTTGGAGTTCCACCCGTATACACACCCACGAGCATTCCTGAGATTTTCCACATCTCTTGCAAACTATCCGTTCTAAACAAGAGGTAACCGCTTGCTACCACAAAGATAACTCCAATCAAGGCAGCCACCAGGGAAAGCATTGTTTTGCCAGCCATTTTAAACCATGCGCGGATATTTGCGGAAAATAACAAAAGAGGAATAGCGACCGGGACAGTAATTATGGTTAAAATATTTTGTATTTGTTCGCTCCCCTGGGGTAGAATTGAAATATTCCCTATAATAATTCCTGCAGCATAAGCAATAACCACTGCACCCAGCTTATTGATCATTGGTATCTTACGGCAAAGATACAAGATTAACATAGGAAAGAACAGATAGAAAATAACCAGAAAAACTTTGGCTGCCATATAGTTTTCATTTATTCCACAAAAATGGCAATTTTTCTGAAATTAATGTTCTATTGTCCAACTGTTTTTTAGCTATTCCTCATCTTCTTCTTTGCAATCGCTGATATCATCCAGGTTCTTATTGTAAACTGCCATTGCCCTGTGACTCATGCCCATGCTTGAGAATCCACCGTCATGATAAAGATTTTGCATTGTTACTTTCCTGGTAAGGTCAGAAAACAGAGCAATACAATAATTGGCACATTCTTCGGCGGTTGCATTTCCAAGTGGAGACATTCGTTCGGAAAAATCCAGCAAACCTTCAAATCCCTTAACCCCTGAACCTGCGGTGGTTGGTGTAGGTGATTGTGAAAGGGTATTAATTCTTATCTTTTTGTCTCTTCCATAAATATACCCAAAACTTCGTGCTATAGACTCCAGTAATGCTTTTGCATCTGCCATATCATTATAACCATAAAGAGTACGTTGGGCAGCCACATAAGAAAGCGCTACCACTGACCCCCATTCTTTGATGGTATCCAGTTTCCTGGCTGTCTGCAGGAGTTTATGAAATGACAGAGCGGATACATCAAGGGTCTTATGAAAATACTCATAATTTGTAGCATCATAGGTATTTCCCTTTCTTACATTAGGCGACATACCAATGGAATGGAGAATAAAATCAACTTTCTCACCAAAAAATTCAATGGATTGCTCAAACAATTCTTCGATATCTTCAACTTTTGTGGCATCAGCAGGGATTACCTTTGTATTGAGTTTTTCTGCAAGTTCTTTAATATTCCCCATACGAATGGATACCGGGGCGTTTGTCAGAATAACTTCTGCTCCCTCTTCATAGGCTCTTTCAGCCACCTGCCAGGCAATGGATTTCTCATTCAAAGCCCCGAAGATTATTCCTTTCTTGCCTTTTAATAAACTACATGCCATAACGATTATATTTTTTTAATATAAGTGGATACAAAAATATAGCCTTAATGTTTGATATTATTTCAGGTAGTTTTCAAAAATTCTTTCGCATTCTGGAGAGCGGTATCTGTTAATTGCTCACCACTAAGCATTTTTGCAATCTCTTTAACACGCTCCTCATAATTTAATTTTCGGATATTGGTATAAGTGGTATTGTTTTTATCTTCTTTATAAACCAGGAACTGACTATCACCTTTACTTGCAATCTGGGGCAGATGTGTAATATTCATCACCTGAATTTTCCCGGACATTTTCTGCATGATATTGCCCATTTTATCTGCAATTTCCCCTGATGTCCCTGAATCAATCTCATCAAAAATTATTGTTGGTAATGAAGTTGATTCTGCGATCAAAGATTTCAAACTTAACATAACTCTGGACAATTCACCTCCCGAGGCAACTTTTGAAATATCTTCGGGAGCAAAGCTTTTATTTGCACTAAATAAAAACTGAATACGGTCTGTCCCGTGTGGCGTGAAATCTTCAGTATTCTCATGCCTGATTTGAAAAGTAGCATTCGGAATACCAAGATCTACAAGCATATTCGTAATTTGCTTCTCGATTGAAGGAATAGCCTGCTTTCGGTTCCCGGATAATTTATCACTTAATTGATTGAGTTTTTGTTTCTTCTCTTCCAAATCCTTTTTGATCTCATCTAATCTAAAATCCATATTATCAATCTCGTTGATCTTCTTCTCCAACTCATCTTTAATTGAAATCAATTCCGATACACTGCTTACATTATGCTTATGTTGCAGGCTATAGATTTCATCCAGTCGTTCTCGCAAAAATTCAATTCTCTGAGGATCATGTTCAATATCTTCATTGATTACATCCAGTTCATTGGATATATCCTGTATTTCAATGTATGTGCTTTCAACTCTCTCACTTAAATCTTTTACTTTAGGAAAGAAACCGAGAATTTTTTTCAGAGATTCGCTGGTTTCTCTCATCTTGTTGAGCACAGAATCATTTTCATTTGTTAATAAATGCAATGCATTAGAAAGATGATGTTTAATTTCTTCAGAGTGATTCAGTGTCTCCAGTTCATTTTCCAGTTCTTCCTGTTCATTTTCAGATAAATTAGCCTTCTCAAGCTGATCGTACTGAAACTGGTAATAATCCAGGTCTGCTTTAGACTGCTCTGATTGGCTTTTTAACTGTTGGAATTCCTTCTCAACTTTCCTGAATTCTTTATATAAGGATTTATATTCCTGCAAAAGATCTTTATGTTCTGCATATGCATCAATAACACTTAGATGAAAAGAATTATCTTTTAAAATGAGGTTTTGATGTTGAGAATGAATATCAACGAGGTAGTTTCCAAGGTCCTTTAATACTTTAATATTCACCGGGGTATCATTAACAAAAGCCCTTGATTTTCCATTACTGTTGATTTCTCGTCTTATAATTGTTTCAGAATCGTAATCCAAATCGTGATAATTGAATATTGAGCGGAGGTTATAATTTTCAATATTAAAAGATGCTTCAACAATACATTTTTTGTTTTCATCCTTTAACATACTTGTATCAGCACGATTACCCAAAATTAAAGATAGAGCGCCCACCAAAATAGATTTTCCTGCGCCTGTTTCCCCGGTTATGGTTGTAAAACCCGGTTCAAACTCTATTTCAACATTATCAATTAGGGCGTAATTTTGGATTTTTAAAGTTTGAAACATATGAAAAAATTTTATCCGGTGCTTTTTATCGGAAAAACAACATAAAAATAAAGATAAAATTAATATGCGGCACTCCAAAGTCAAAATATTTATTCATAGATTATTTTTAGTTGTTCATAGGTCATATGGACTTTTCATACAAAATTACTTAAGAATAAAGGCAACCCAATGAAGCATTATCATTCCCTTATTGTTGTGTAATTTTCTCATACCGATCACTTCGGGAAGCATCGATTTCCGATAATATTTCATAAACTCTTTTGACCTGGTTATTATCTCCTTCTGAGAATACATTAATGAATTCGTCGGATTTGGTTTCCACAAGCAGATTCAGGTAGTATAGATATGGATCAGGCCTTTCTCTGAATACTTTTTGAAGCAATTCCAGTGAAGTTATAATATTTTGCCTTGCCCTGGAAGGGTTGTCATGCATTTTGTCGAGTCCCTCCCTGTGATAGCGGTAAACAAATTCCCTTGCTTCCGAATATCCGCCATCCAGTGCATTTTCCACAAACCAGTAGCGATTTTTGCGACTCTCATAAGATTTCCACCCATCATACTTTGAATTCTGAGCTTCATTCACAACTTTCTCTGCATTTTTAAAATGAGGGTTTCCTCCTTCAGGAGAAAATGAATCATAGTCCATTCCCAGAATTACATAAGCATAGTATGCCAGTATTGATGTTAAATTCGATTTGTAAGAGTTGATATCAAATTCAAGAGGCTCATTCTCCTGATAAGTAAAAGTTAGATCATTATCTTTATTATGGATAAGTGTTGTACTGTAAGAAGAATTATAAACAGGTCTTCTGGAACTCACTTGTATTGAACCACTGAACTCATCGCCTGACCGTTCTTTAAGATTCAATAGTATTTTACACTCAATTCGTTCATTTGACTCAAATTCATCATCAGTCCAAATCGTATTATTCATAAATTCAGTTATTTCCTCCTGCAGTGTTCTGAAAACTTCTTTATTGGTACCTTGAATCTGAGAGGCAGTGACCTGTACATTACAACGTAACTCCTGCGTAAATGCAGAAACAGAAAACAGTCCAAAGAAAAATACGATGATTATCTTCTTCATATATTGGTATTTAATTTTTCCAAGGTCATTACTATTCAGCTAAGAGGTGTCTAAAAAGGTGTTTATGACTGTTTTATCTGCTTAGCTTTTCAGCCAGGTCAATAATTTTCAAATCTATTCGCCTGACTCATATTCCATAATTTTTGAAACAATATCCTTAGCAACTTTCTTTTTTGATTTCAACTCAAAATCAAAGGATTTATTATGCTTATCTATAATTTTAATTTTATTGGTATCCACCTGGAAACCTGCCCCCTCTTCTTTCAACGAGTTTAAAACAATAAAGTCCAAATTCTTCGATTTTATCTTGTTTTTTGCATTTTCCTCTTCGTTATCTGTTTCCAGTGCAAATCCCACCAGTAACTGCTGTTCTTTTTTTATCTCTCCTAATTTCCTGGCTATATCTTTTGTAGGCAACAATTCCAGGTTTACATTCTCATTTCCTCTTTTTACTTTATTATGTTTAGTTTTTCGAGGTTTAAAATCACTTACAGCAGCAGACAGAACAGCTCCATCCATTCCTGTAAACCGGGATACAACCTCCTGGTACATCTCTTCTGCAGTCTGAACATGTATAACTTCTATTGATTCTCCATGAATTTTTATATCTGTTGGGCCGGTAACCAGAATAACTTCTGCGCCTTGTTCGCTTAATTGCTCAGCAATAGCAAAACCCATTTTGCCAGAGGAGAAATTACCGATAAACCTTACAGGATCTATAGGCTCATATGTTGGGCCAGCGGTAACAATAAACTTCTTACCGTTTAGTTTTTTTTTTGGCTGAAAGAAATCAATAACTTTCTCAAGGATCACCTGGGGCTCTTCCATTCTGCCTTTACCGGACAAACCACTTGCTAACTCTCCGGTAGCAGGTTCAATGAATAAATTCCCATATGATTTAAGGGTTTCAATATTTTTCAAATTAGAGGGATGCTGGTACATATCAAGGTCCATTGCAGGGGCAATCATAACCTTGCATTTTGCAGACAGGTAAGTTGTAAGCAACAGATTATCGGCCACTCCATTGGCCATTTTTCCCATGGTATTCGCAGTTGCAGGGGCAACAAGGTATAAATCTGCCCATTCGCCAAGATTAACATGGCTGTTCCACTCACCATTTTCGGGATTAAAAAAATCCACCAGGATTGGATTTTTAGAGAGCGTTGCCATTGTCAGTGGTGTTATAAACTCCCTGGCATATTCTGTCATTATTATTTTGACATCCGCTCCCTCTTTGACCAATAACCTAACAAGCATAGCAGCCTTATAAGCTGCTATGCTACCGGTAATTCCAAGAAGAATATTTTTGTTTTTTAATAACATTCTGTTATTGATTACTCCTCGTCACTTGCAGTATGTTCATTCCCAGTTTTTGGATTTCTGTAATAAATCTTCCCTTCCACAAACTCCTGTAGCGCAATTAACGTGGGCTTAGGTAATCTTTCATAAAATTTTGAAATCTCGATCTGCTCTTTGTTTTCAAAGATTTCTTCCAGATTATCTGTATAGGAAGCAAATTCTTCTAATTTGCTATTCAGTTCTTCCTTGAGCTCAGCTGAAATCTGATTGGCTCTTTTCGAAATAATCACAGTTGCTTCGTAAATATTATCCACCCCTTTCTCAAGTTGTTTTATATCCCGGGTGATAGTATTTGTAGCAGCGTTTGTTTTTTTATAATCCATCTTATGTTCCACTTTTGTTTTCTAATTTTTCTTGTGTGATATTGTATATTCTTTCAACTTCTTTCTGATACTCACTATCCGGATACTGGTCTATAAAAGTATAGTATTCATCAAGTGTTGACTGAAACCTCTGTTCTTCTTTCCGCTTAACACTATTTGTAGCCAGCAAAAATTTAGACTTAAGGATAAGAAATCTTATCTCTTCCCTGTAAGGACTGTCAGGATATTCCTTAAGAGAATTATTCAATGCAATAATGGCGGATTTATAATCTTCCATATCATAATAAAGACGTGAAGACAAGTAAGATTTTTCTGCCAGTTTATTTTGCAGCTCCTCAATTAATTTACGGCTTTCTTCAGCCCGTTCGCTATTGGGGTAGCGTCTGACAAACCTCTGAAAACCATTAATCGCCTGTTTTGTATTCTGTTGTTCAAGACTTGGACGTGGAGACAATAAATAATCGCAATATGCGCCCAAAAATTCAGCATCTTCAGACCAGTTATGGTCTCCAAATGTACGGTAAAATTCCTGGAAATAATTTTTAGCCAGAACATAATCCCCGGTCTCATAGTATGATTTGGCTAAATAAAAATGAGCAGTATCCGCCTTGTTAGTGGCTTTGAGAGAAGGATTAATTTGTTCAAACAGACCAATTGCCCGGGAATAATCTTCTTCCTCATAATATTCCAGGGCTTTCTCGTACTTTAAGCGGTAATTTGAACTCTTCAGTAACTTTTCGTACTCGCAGGAAGTAAATACTCCCCCGATAATCAAAATGCTTAGTGTTATTTTGAGATATTTTCGAAACATTCTGCAAAAATAAATTTTTCCATTGAAATAATAAAATTAAGAAAGACTAAAAACGCTTTATTGGTATAAATTATTTTTCCAATTTGAAAATTTATAAAAAAAACCTACTTTTGTCACGTAATAATAAGGCAATTTAGTTAAATCATAAAACAAAGCGGCAAAGTGGATATTTTTAAAAAAATCAAGAAGGACATGGGCCCGTTAGGTCAATATATGGAGGAGGCCCATGGATATTTTGCATTTCCCAAACTCGAGGGAGAAATTGCTCCCAGGATGAAATTCAGAGGTAAAGAAGTTTTAACCTGGAGTTTAAATAACTACATAGGGCTGGCAAATCATCCGGAAGTCAGAAAAACGGATGCCAAAGCAGCAGAGGAATATGGGATGGCTTATCCTATGGGAGCCAGGATGATGTCGGGTCAAACCAGCAGGCATGAAGAGCTGGAAGATGAACTGGCAGAATTTGTGGGAAAAGAAGATGCATTCCTTCTGAATTATGGCTACCAGGGAATGCTCTCAATTATAGACGCGCTGGTTACAAGAAATGATGTGATTGTTTATGATTCAGAGTCTCATGCATGCATTCTTGATGGACTGAGATTACATATGGGAAAAAGATATGTATTCCCACATAATAATATTGAAAATTTAGAAAAGCAACTTGGCAGAGCCACAAAACTAGCAGAAAAAAATAACGGCGGGATACTGGTAATTACAGAAGGTGTTTTTGGTATGGCAGGTGACCTCGGTAAAATAGATGAAATAGTCAAGCTTAAAGAAAAATATGACTTCCGCCTTCTGGTAGATGATGCCCACGGCTTTGGCACTATGGGAAAAACAGGAGCAGGAGCAGGCGAGCATTTTGAGGTACAGGACAAAATTGACCTCTACTTTGCAACCTTTGCAAAAGCGATGGCTGGTATTGGAGCGTTTATCGCATCCGATGAATATGTTGTCAATTATCTGCGATACAACATGAGATCTCAAACTTTTGCCAAGTCATTACCGATGCCGATGGTGATAGGAGCACAAAAGAGGCTTGAGCTGCTTAAAACAAAACCTGAGCTCAGGGAAAAATTATGGAAGGTAGTGGAAAAGCTTCAGTCCGGCCTTAAAAAAGCAGGATTCAACTTAGGAAATACAGAATCTCCGGTTACTCCCGTATACCTCTCAGGGAGTGTCCCCGAAGGCACAAATATCATAATGGATTTAAGGGAAAACTATAACATCTTTTGTTCATTGGTTGCCTACCCGGTGATACCAAAGGGAGAACTTTTAATCCGCTTAATTCCTACAGCGGCTCATAGCCTGGAAGATGTAGACTACACAATTAAAGCTTTTAAAGAAGTACACGAAAAATTAAAGGCTGGAAAATATCAATCTGAACATATTGCAAAAGTGAGTTAAACATCAAACCAGGAAATTTCAAGAGGCTGTCTCAACAGTTCTTATGAGACTAAATCTGAAAGTCAAGCTTTGCCCC
>JBKGZD010000107.1:0-8769 GCA_046545795.1 Bacteroidales bacterium
TTTATTTTACATAAAAGTCCAGCAAAGTCTTATTCTCAACGGATGCTGTTAATCTGTCGCCTATCGCAACAGGACCAACACCCGCCGGCGTTCCAGTAAACAACAAATCCCCAATTTTCAATGTAATAAATTTTGACACATAAGAGATCAAGTGATCAAAAGAAAATATCAAATCTTTTGTATTCCCCTGCTGAGCTATCTGATCATTAACTTTTAGCTTAAAATCAAGGTTGTTTATATCCTGGAATTTTTTAATATTGACAAATTTTCCTATAGGTGCAGAACCTTCAAAAGCCTTTGCAATCTCCCAGGGATGACCCTTTTCCTTTGCTTCCCTTTGCAAATCTCTCGCGGTGAAATCTATTCCCACTGTCAATTCATCAAAATACCGACTTGCATATTTCTTTTGAATATTCTTACCTAAACGGCTTATTTTCAGCACTATCTCAGTTTCATAGTGTATTTCATCAGAAAAATCGGGATAAAAGAAAGGTCTGTTCTTTCTGATGATTGATGTATCCGGTTTAAAAAAGAATATAGGCTTTTCAGGAACAGCATTACCAAGTTCACTGGCATGTTCAGCATAATTTCTACCAATACAAATAATTTTCATTGAGGTATGATTTTGTAAAACTAAATTAAACTATGAAACGCCCATAAGGCCAATAACTTAATCAGATAATAATCTTATAAAATGAAAAAATAATCTCAGCAACTTGACTTTGGTCATGAAAATAAATTTCAAAGTACTCACTGACTAAAAGTACGCAATTTGATATTAGTAAGAACACGCTTTGTATATAGCGGAAAATCATTATTTATAATCCAGCCATAATAGGCAGGGTCCTTCTGCAATACTTCCTCAACAACTTTCCCTTTATACTTTCCGAAGTTAAAAATTTCTTCCCCTTTGTCATTATATATGATTCGGCCGGCAAAATCTGCATTTTTGTTATGTGAAGAGAATTCAGAAAGCTTTTGGACATCATTTTGCAATTCATCATATTTTTCAATCTGAGCTTTCAGAATTTCATAAGTAGCTTCCGTATCAGCCTCTGCACTATGCGCATTTTTTAACTCTTTATTGCAATAAAACCGATAAGCAGCTGATAGATTACGTTTTTCCATTTTATGAAAAATCACTTGTACATCTATAAACCGCTGTTTTTTTAAATCATAATCAACACCAACTCTAATAAACTCCTCTGCCAGAAGTGGCAGGTCGAAACGATTAGAATTAAAACCGGCTAAATCACATCCTTCAATAAACTGCTGAATTTGTTTTGCAACTTCTGAAAATGCTGGTGAATCTTTAACATCCTCATCAGTAATTCCGTGTATTTCTGTAGATTTGGGAGGGATAGGCATTTCCGGGTTTATTTTCATAGTCTTACTCTCACTATCTCCATTTGGATAAACTTTCAACAAGGAGATTTCAACAATCCTGTCTTTGGCGATATCCATACCCGTAGTTTCAAGATCGAAAAAAACTATAGGTTTGGTTAATTGAAGTTTCATAAGTTTATTTTTAATTTTTTATAGGTAATATGGAAATTACCATGATAAAATAAACATTTCTTTTTGTGATAATCATGTTTATTTTATAATGGACGTTTCATATGATTAAAATTTCCCTGGGTGTAAAAAGACAAGGAAAAAGAATTGGCTCTCTTTCCTTATAATTAGTTTTATTATTCTGCTTCTGCATCTGCACCTGTTTCCGTCTCAGTATCAGACTCTACCATCATTGGCATTAAGAGCATGAGAACATCCTCCTCACTATTTTCTTTTTCTGCCGGGTACAAGAGCCCTGCCCTGGAAGGATCCGATAATTCCACCAATACATCCGATGCATTTAGGTTGTTAAGAATTTCAAGTAAGAATGAAGATTTAAAACCAATTTCCATATTTTCGCCTTCATACTGACAATTCAATGTTTCATGACCGGAAATAGAAAAGTCAATATCCTGTGCAGATACTGTTAACTGATTTCCCTCCAATGACAATTTAACCAAATTGCTTGCCTGATTTGAAAATACAGAAACACGTTTAATTGTATTATATAAAGCTAACCGGTCTATTGTCAGTTTATATGGATTGTCAGGGGGAATCACAGAGTCATAACTTGGATAATTTCCTTCTGTTAATCTGGAGATTATGGTATAATTGGGTAAATCGAATCTAACATTCTTTTCGTCAAATTTCATTGCTACTTCAGTTTCCTCTTTGGCAAGAATGTTTCTTAAAAGGGATGCTGGCTTTTTAGGGAAAATAAAAGAAGACTCTTCTTCCGGTTGAATATCATTTCTTCTGTATCTCACGAGTTTATGTGCATCTGTCGCCACAAAAGTAACGTTTTCCGGTTTAAGTTCCACAAAAATACCATTCATCACTGGTCTTAGCTCATCATCAGCTGTGGCAAATATAGTTTTTGTAATTCCTTTATACAACGCTTCTGACGGCAGACTCAGGCTGGTTTCTTCTTCGCTCTTTATTGCAGGTATTTGAGGAAAATCTTCAGGATTTTGTCCAACAATATTATACTTGCCATTTTCAGAGTTCAAAACAACTTTAAAATCTTCCTGGTTAATATCAAAAGTCAGCGGCTGTTCCGGAAATTCCTTTAAGATATCAGTCAGAATTCTTGCAGGAATAGCAATCTTACCACCATCGGAAACATTTTCAAGGGTCATTGTTGTGATTAAAGTTGTTTCAAGATCAGAGGCAGTAATACTTAATTCGTTGCCATCCATTTCAAATAAAAAATTATCTAAAATCGGAAGTGTATTTTTTTGGCTTATAACTCTACCTATAAGCTGTAAATGGCCTAAAAGTTCGGTGCTTGAAATTACAAATTTCATTTCTCAGTTATTTTTAGTTATTAAATATTTATAACATTCTAATAATGTTAATCTTAGGATTCATTCAAATAAGAATAAATTCTTGATTTTATTCAACTCGAAAATAATCAATTTCTTTTAAGAGCGGATCAATTTCAGTATATTTTATTAACAGAATTTCACCAAGCTCATTATAGTACCCATACAGGTAATTCAAGTCATATGGTGCGGTCTGCCCAAAAGCATCCTCTGCTTCTCCCCCTGCTTTTCTGTAAGTTACTAAGCTCGTCTTGTTACCTGATTCATCTTCTACATGAAACTTACAATAAGGTTTTTCTTGTGCCAGAGAATCCCTTAATTGATTAGAATCCAGAACAGATTCATACTCAATACCTGAAAAATAGCTCAAATACCTGGAAGCCCTGGCATTATCCGGTGTAAAAGTATTTTCCCTGTTATGGATGCTTTCAATCAGAAACTGATTATCCCGCGGATAATGCAATACAAAAGAAGCTGTTGAGTCTTCCGGATAAACCACTTTCACTTGAACAATTTCAACCCCAGTATAATCGAATATCTCTTTACTTCTCCATTTCTCCTTTTCAGGTCTGAAAAATTCCACTAAATCTCCTTCATAACCCGGGATATTCATGATAAAAGGTTCTTTAGCACCTTTTATCATCATATAGGTCATATCCTCCTTGTATGGACTATCTTCGATTAGATAATCTTTTATCTTTAAATTCTGCTCAAAGATTTGAACGCTAATAGGATTCTGCTCTACCAAATCGATAACAGTCTCTTTTGACGACTCTCGTACAGGAGCCTCCACGACCAGATTTTCAAGAGCATAGAAAAGATTATCGATTTCCTTCTGATTTACGGGAAATTCACTATCCATAACCCATCCACCTGATTTTTTCTTCAAAATAATCTCATCATCTTTTTGGGATATCACGATAGAATCGGGAGTTTCATCCTTGCTGAGATCAAAATCTGTCAACCCTGGATCAAGTGTAGTGGTTGAGTCTTTCAAATAAACAACAACAGAAACAACAACCATGATTAGAATTGCCAGCAGGTATATGTATGTTTTTCTGTTCTGATTCATCTGAACTGAAAGTTTTTATTTTGTATATTTTCTCCGCCGGAACAAGTTTTTCAATATTCCAAAAACCAGAATCAATATTGCAGGCAAGGCGACATTCATAATCTGCAGCCTTGTTCTTTCATTTTGTAATTTACTTTTATCCAGCAATCGTAATTGAACCTCCTTACCCCGTATATCTATAAGGCCTTCTTTATCTGTAAGGTAGTGTATGCAATTAATCGCAAAATCTTTATTACCATATGTTTGTCTTGTGTATCGATCGTAACCGAGAGGTGTTATAGAAACACCACTTAACTCCCTTTTTACTTCATTTTTGACCAAGTCACCGTCTGAAATAACTATTTGGCTCGTTTCTTCGCTTACTTCCCTGAATTTTGCTTTTGTCCGCTTTTCCAAATCCGATACAAAACGATTTCTAAATACAGATTGGAATTGTCCCTCCAGCAAAACCCCTAAAATTTGTCTCCCCTGGTTGTAGGCGGCAGGATTGACTTTTTCTTCAATTTCCTGTAAGCTTATTATCAACGGAGCTTCCTTAACCCGGGTATTTTCAGATGTGGTAAGCATTACGGTTTTTTCTAACCCGGGATAAGCCGGCAAAGTATCGATAGTGCTGGCAAACTCAGCTTTTATCATATTCAGGTTCTTATTTACCGGGTGATTATTCAACGCTGAAAGCAAAGGAAAATAGAGCCAGGGAGTGGGTGTAAAATCCGGTGAATCGTCATCATAAGATGTATTAACCGGAATTACAGAGCTCTGTAAATCTTTCACCAAATCAGGATTTATTCTTACCCCATATTTAAACAATTGATCATGAAGATTAAGCTGATCTACTCTAGCCATGCTGGTTTGTCCCTGGGAAACGCTATCCATGCTTATCCGGACAGGTTCATACAGCCAAAGAACTTTCCCTCCATGCATTACATACTGGTCCACTAAATATTTGTCTTGTTTTTCAAACTCTTCCCGTGGTTTGGCAATAATTATGGCATCATAAGCTTTAAGTTTGTCAAAATCCCCATCCAATTTAATCCTGTCAACCTCGTAATAATCTGACAAGGCATTTGTTAAATCCGCCACATGGTATTTATCCAGTTCGCCATGTCCTTCCACAAATGCTACCGGACGTTTATCTTCGATAGTAAGCTTAAATACAGCATCAATAAGCTCATATTCCAGCGCTTCAATAGAATGATTCAGGTTCACCTCAGACGACAAACCAGGATTGTTTTTTAGCATGTTTATAACAGACTGGTCTTCACCACAATTGACAATTGCACCCGGAAAAATCATTTTTTGCCGCTGTCCCCCTTCCCTATCTTTCTCCTGTACATTGACAGGCTTTAACCCTTTATCTCTGAGCTCCTTAAATAAAGCCTGTTGTTCATCTTTATCATCCGGGTCAGAAGGATTTATAAATGTATATTGAATGTTGTCTCCCGCATAAATTCTAAATTCATCCAACATTTCCTCAATCCGTCTTTGCATTCTTTTCAGACCAATTGGTATATCACCATCAAGATACACTTTAAAATAGACATTATCGTCTAAATCACGTAAAAGTTCTTTAGTTGTATTTTTTAAGGTATAACGATTATCGGAAGTCAGATCAAATCGGTGAAACCATTGAGATGAAAGTAAATTTACTAATATAATTACTACCAGTAGTAAAGCGAGTTCAAGAAATGTTTTTTTATATTTCAACATAGCCAATTTATTTTCTGCTTTGAATAATGAGTTTTGTAAAATACAGGAATAAAATAATCACACTCAAAAAATAAACAATATCCCGTGTATCAATAACTCCCCTGCTCATTGATTGATAATGAGCGTTAATTCCAAGGTCAACTATAAAAGTATCCATAGTGGCAAATAATCCCATTGATCCTAAAAAATCAAATCCCATATAAAAGAAAAATGACAGGATTACAGCTAATAAAAAGGAAATGATTTGATTTTTCGTCAAAGAGGACGAAAACACTCCAATAGCAGCATAAATAGCAGCAAGAAAGAATAACCCGATATATGAACCTACAGTACCTGCCACATCGATATTACCCTGTGGATTTCCAAGATAATGAATACTTGCAAAGTATATAAGTGTTGGTAAAAGAGCAATAAGAATCAATATAACAGCTGAGAAATATTTTGCGGCAACAATTTGTAAATCGCTAATTGGGCGCGTCAACAAAAGTTCCATTGTACCTGAATCTTTTTCGGCAGAAATCATGCGCATTGTCACAGCCGGTACTAAAAACAAAAAAATCCATGGAGCAAGGGTAAATAAAGTTTCCATGGTAGCATAACCACTGTCCATCACGTTATATTCACCCGGAAAAACCCACATAAATAATCCTGTTGCCACCAAAAAAACTGTAACTACAATATATCCGGTTATGGAGCTAAAAAATTCGTTAAGTTCCTTCTTTAATAGTGTGAACATCTTTCGTCGCTTTTTACCACAAATTTAATGAATTCATTGAGATTAGATTAATTTTTGTTCCTAAATACAACCACCTTTAAAAACGCACCTTCTTCAAAATAGTATATACAAATATTAACAGAGGCTGGAAACCGCAGATCTTAAATAAAAATAACTATATCCAAGAGAACTAAGCCGGGCACTCATTAGTTTAGACTCTTCTGTTAATTAATAGAATGATCAGCCGAAATAGCTAAAATTAATTATTAGAGACCTGGTGGTGTTTATATAATGATCAGGCAAACGGTATTGAAATAAACTATAGCAACTATTCAGTATTAAAAAAGATATTATACTTTTGTGATCTTGCTCTCAAACAAAAGCAAATAATGGTTAAAAACTATCTTATAATTATATTTTCCATTTTAATTCCGTCCTTTATTTCAGCCCAGGAGAATGCATCCTCTCCGCTTTTTAAGATAGATGGCATTGAAGCTTATTACAATAATGGTATGGTAATGCCTCATAATGAAACCATTGATTTTTTAACCAAAGATTATATTCACTCGTATTCGGTAAATTTCTTTTACAATACCAGTGGTGAAAAACTCTGGCACAAAATGTATAACCAACCCCAAATAGGATGGGGATATTCTTACAGTAATCTTGGAAACAGGGAAATATTCGGGAAGGCTCATTCTGTATACCCGTTTTTCGAAGCTCCCCTGTTCACTTTGCCGGATAAATTACAAATTAATTATCGCCTGGCCTTCGGAGTATCATACATAACTAAAAAATTCAATATTGATCATAACTACGATAATATCGCAATCGGTTCCCACGGGAATATTTATTTTAACCTGATGCTGAATGCAACATTAAAATTGACTGAAAAGTACCATATTCTCAGCGGAACCGGCCTGACACACTTTTCAAATGGCAAGCTGAAAGCCCCTAATAAAGGCATTAATACACTTACTGGCTCACTGGGCATAAGAAAGTACCTAAATTATAATGAATACAAGAAAAAGCCAAAAATTGATGTCCCGGAAGTTAAGAACAAGAACAGATTTTCAATAATATGGTCACACGGAACCACAAAATATAACAGGCTGATTGATAAATCTTTTTATATTTCCTCACTTAACCTGAGTTATGAACGACAGTATAAACATTGGGCACAATATGGGTTTGGCCTGGATGCATTCTATAATGGATCTTTAAAGATTAAAATTGAAAACTACCCCGACCAAAACTACAGCAATGAAGCCCTTTATAGAATGGGAGTTCATGTTTCTCACGACTTCATTGCAGGCAATGTAGCACTTTCTCTTCAACTCGGGCGTTACCTGTACAATAAACGCTTTTTTATCTCAGATTTCTATAATCGCATTGGAATAAAATATTATTTTTCAGAACATTGGCTCGCAAACGTATCGTTAAAATCGCATTATGCCAATGCAGAATTCATTGAATTTGGATTAGGATATTATTTGTAAGAAAACAAACAGAATGCATGAAAAAATTACTGTTCATATTCACTATTCTTTCAATATTTAATACCTCCTGTACGGAATGGGATTTTTACAAGGATACTGAAAGAACCACAAAAGAGACTGAAGAATTATCTTCCTTCAAGAAGATTTTATTAGATGGCCTATTCATTGTTGACATTTACCAAGACTACGAAAATAAAGTAGTCCTTCATGGAACGGCAGATCAGCTGGAAAACATTAACATTGAAATCAACGATCAAACGCTTCATATTACCTGTCCACCCACAAGACAGTGGAAATCAGATTATCAAAAAGTACAACTAGAATTACATGTTGGAACTATAACCCAGATAGAAAACAGGCAGCCGGTGTCGATATCAGCAAAAGACACGTTAAAAGGAGACAAGTTAAGGGTCCTGATGTTAGGCGAGCTCAATGAATTAAACTTACTGACAGATTGCAAACACCTGTATTTCAGAAATTCACTAACTTCAACCGGGAATATTACAATAAGAGGCAAATCACAATCCTCACAAATAGCAATAGAAGGTACCACACACTTAAATGCAAAAGAATTTATCACCCGGGAAATGTTTATAATCCAATATTCAACAGCCGATTCATACATTTATGCAGAAAAAGAACTTAAAGTTATGTCCCATGGTACAGGAGATGTATATTACATGGGGAATCCACAAAAAATAACAACAACCTTGAAGTCTTCAGGGAAAGTTTTCCCATACGACAATAACTAAAACAGGAAAAACCATTTCATTTACCTTAATTGTTTTCCCAACAAAACCATTTATATTTTCCGGAGGAAGAAAATATATTCTACTTTTAATATAATCATCAGTTTTTTTATCAAGATTTATGGTTTGTGTAATTCCTTTTTCC
>JBKGZD010000108.1:0-8698 GCA_046545795.1 Bacteroidales bacterium
GCTACAATACCATCAGCGGAACTTCAATGGCTGCACCTCATGCTGCCGGAGTATTACTCCTCGGAAGCGCTTCAACAGATGGTACAGTTTCAGGTGACCCCGATGGCGATCCGGATCCAATAATCGTACACTAATTACTAAATAATTTTGCATATTAAAATAATAGGGATGAAAAGTAAAATTCATCCCTATTATTTATCAGAAAAAATTAAAACAGGTGACCCTGATGGTGATCCGGATCCAATCATTTAATCATTGTTGAATTCCACCATATCCCGAATTGTCTTTTCAATGGGAAGAAATTGATAACCAAGAGCTGCTTTGATTTTGCTGTTGTCAAAATAAACCTGGTTATTTGCTGAAAGATGCATCTCCTTTGTAATCAAAGGCTTTCCTCCCGTTAACTTACTTCTCAAGGTTTCGATTCTCCATGCTAAGGAAGAAAGAGTTCTGTTTATTGGTTTACTTGGCTGTGGAACTCCATATTCATTACTTATAATGGATAGAATGTCTTTATAAGAGTAATTTCCTTCAGAAAGGATATAACGTTCATTAAAATACTTCTTATTATACAGTTCCCATGTAGTTCCGCAAACATCCCTGACATCTACAAATCCCGTTGTGCCTCCCGGATAATAATTTAATCCCTTCTTTACCCTGTCCAAAATTTTACCAAAGCCTTCCATAGGCATACCAGGACCAATAACTATTGAAGGATTAACAACCACAGCATTCAGACCTTCTTCAATCCCTCTCCACACCTCGAGTTCACTCTTAAATTTACTCTCTCCATATACTGAATTCCTAACGGGATTATTACCAAAGGCTTGTTCTGTGATATATTCACCCTGCCTGACCGGATCTAATGCCCCCACAGAACTCATATAGATAAAATGCTGAATTCCCTTTTCAAGTGCCAGGTTCACCATACCGGCGGTACCTTTAATATTTATTTCCTTCATCATGTATTTTTCTGCTGGATCAAATGAAACCATAGCCGCGAGATGAAGGATGGCATCAACATCTTTTAGCTCTTCCGCAAAAACATATGGATTTTCTATACTTCCTTCAATCCACTTTATTTTATCAGCATATTTATCATGTTGGTCTGTATACCAGCTAAACACCCACTTAACATAATTCAGGTTACTTTCTGGCCGTCGCAGGGCTATTACCTCCTCTCCTTCTTCAAGAAGATGAAACAAAAAATGTGCGCCTATAAAACCTGTTCCTCCGGTAACGAATATCATAATATTGTATTAAAATTATAATTTTATGATTACTGTCATATACAACAGAAATAAAAACCTATAGTTTGTTTAAAAGATAAATGCAAAAGATTTTCTAAATTAGCAGAATTATCAGAATAAAATTAAAAGGTTAAAGATAAGACATTTCGTAAGATTGACAAATTAACAAGATTTATAAACTAAACTATAAAACAAACAACTATGTTTTCAGGAATTGTAGAAGAAGCAGCGCCAGTAGTAAACCTGGAGAGAGAAGGAAGCAACCTTCATATTACAATGCAATGCTCATTTGCCAGCGAGTTAAAAGTTGATCAAAGTGTATCACACAATGGGGTTTGTCTTACTGTTGTGGACGTTAACAAAAAAAAGAAAGAGTTTACAGTAACGGCTATACAGGAAACACTTGACAAATCAAACCTCGGACTGCTGGAAAAGGGATCAAAAGTTAACCTGGAAAGAAGCATGAAAGCTGACAGTTTTCTTGACGGGCACATTGTCCAGGGACATGTTGATCAAACTGCAAAATGCACTGAGGTAAGAGAAGCCGATGGAAGCTGGTATTTCCGATTTGAATTTGACCCAACACAGGAAGATTATATTACCGTAGAAAAAGGGTCAGTTTCTGTCAATGGGGTAAGTCTTACCGTAGTAAATTCAAAAGATAATAGCTTTGAGGTTGCTATTATACCATACACCTATGACATCACCAATTTCCACCAAATAAAACCCGGAACAATTGTTAACCTGGAATTTGATGTTATTGGAAAATATGTTGCCAAAATTGTAAAGCAGCAATTAGGAAAAGAATGAACATAGAAGACTAATTATTGTAATAAAATAGATATAAAAATACGTTCCAGTGGTTAAAACTTCATCTCCACGAAAAATGGCAGTATATATATCTTTGATCGCATCATTCATTGCTGCGGTGATAATGCTGTCATTGGCATTAATCAACAATGAGAATGAAACCCTTTTACTCATCGTATTTGGTTTTTTATTCATTTTCATTGTTGTTTATATTGTTGTCTATTTTATGCTTAACAGGTTTATCTTTGAAAAGATTAATCCAATTTACAAAACCATCCATAATAAAAACATTCCCGAAAAGGAATTGAGAAAAGACCTGGAAGAAAGAGATATCATCAAAGAAGTAAATTATGAAGTTATGGACTGGGCAAAACATAAAACAAAAGAAATTGCCCAGCTCAAACAAATGGCCAAATACAGGAAAGAATTTCTTGGTAATGTATCACATGAATTAAAAACTCCTATCTTCACCATTCAAGGATATATTCTGACCTTGTTGGACGGTGGCATTGATGACCCGTCTATTAACAAGAAATACCTTCAGAAAACGGAAAAAAGCATCAACCGGATGATTTCAATAGTTGAAGACCTGGAAGCTATTACTAAGCTGGAAGCGGGAGAATTGAAACTGAAATACGAAACATTTGATATTGTCGAACTATTCAGGGATGTGATGGAATCACAAGAGCTAAAAGCCAGAAATAAAGCGACAAGCTTGACCTTTGATACAAAATATGATAAACCTATTATGGTAGAAGGTGACAAAGAAAGAATCTACCAGGCAGCTTCAAATTTAGTGGTTAATTCAATCAATTATGGTAAAGAAGGCGGCAAAACAGAGATTTCGTTCATGGATATGGGAGACAATATCCTGGTTGAGGTTTCCGATGACGGTATTGGTATTTCAGAACGTGATATCCCGAGAATATTCGAGCGTTTTTACAGGGTAGACAAAAGTCGCTCAAGGGAACAAGGCGGCACCGGTCTTGGTTTAGCAATTGTGAAACATATTATTGAAGCCCATAACCAAACTATTAATGTAAGAAGTGCGCTAAACAAAGGCTCCTCTTTTGCCTTCACCTTAAGCAAAGCCAAGAAAAAGAAATAAAACCCTCCTTCAATTGCCTTTGAATCTTGTGGATTACCGTAATTTTTTCAAACAAAAACGGCAGTTTCTAATAGCTAAAATTATAAAACTTCTCAATATCACTGCGCTTCACCTTCTCCACATTCACTTTCACACGAATATCCTCTTCTGGCCTGTCTTTATCATTTGTCGGTTGGGCAGCAACAGAGTCAATCACAGATAAGCCGCTCATTACCTGTCCAAAGACTGTATAACCACTGTCCAGATGTGGCACCCCATTATGGTTTTCAACGATATAAAACTGGGTGCCGCTTGATCGTTTTTCAGGATTAACGTCATCGCCCCTGCGTGCTGCTCCCAAAGCGCCATAAACGTGTTTATACATCTCATTGATTTCAGCAGGCAAAGTTTCGGGGATAATAGATTTATCATAATCCGGCTCCTCATTGGCTGTATTATAATCACCGGTTTGAATCATAAAATTATCGATAACCCTGTGAAAAATAATATTATCATAAACTCCGGCCTTAGCAAGTTTCACAAAATTCTTTTTATGCTCCGGCGTGTCATCATAAAGCAGTATTTTCATCTCACCATATTCTGTAAAGATTGTTATCAAATAATCATTTGTTGAATCCGGAACAGGTTCAGTTGATGTACTATAAAAAGGCAGCATGAAAAAAGTCAAAAAGACAACAATAAGTTTTTTCATAATCTAAAGGTTTATTGATTAATAAATTTCTTACCCCATAATCATGCCAATAATTGTAGCAGACAAAAGTGAGGCGAGAGTTCCACCAATAAGAGCCCTCATGCCGTTTCTGGACAAAAACTCTCGTTTATTGGGTGCAAGGCCTCCAATTCCGCCAATTTGTATACCAATGGAAGCAAAATTTGCAAAACCGCATAACATGTATGTAGACATGATAATTGACTTATAATGGACAAAACTACCGAATGCCGCCGAACCCGAAGCTTTCAGGTCGGCGAGATTGGTATAACCCACGAATTCACTTGCAATAAGTTTAATGCCCAACAATTGGCCAACGATTGCCATATCTTCTTTTGCCACCCCAATCAACCACATCAGCGGAGAAAATATATATCCCAGGATAAATTCAAGGGAAAGTTCTTCATACTGACCACCGGTGGTTTCATGAATGTAAGCATTTAAATCAGTCCAGGCGCCTACCTTCGTAAAAATAAAATTAATCATTGCAATAAAAGCAAAAAATACAAGCAGCATTGCACCTACATTCGCTGCAAGCTTAAGTCCCTCCAGAGTGCCATTTGACAAGGCATCCAGGAAATTACTGCCGATCCTGTCCATCGACACGCCCATCTCCTTATCCACTTTGCCGGTTTGAGGCATTAAAATCTTAGACATTATGATTGCACCCGGTGCAGCCATAACCGAAGCTGTAAGTAGATGTCGTGCGAACATAACACGCTGTGCAGGATCATCTCCACCTAAAAAACCAATATAAGCAGCTAGTACTCCACCAGCTACTGTTGCCATGCCACCAATCATAACAAGCAACATCTCTGAATCATTCATTTTCGGAAGATATGCTTTAATCATCAATGGGGATTCTGTTTGCCCGATAAAAATATTTCCGGCTACAGAAAGACTTTCCGCCCCAGACAATTTCATAGCTCTTACCATGAGCCATGCCAGTCCTTTTACAATTGACTGGATTACACCAAGATAAAATAATACACTGGTCAAAGCTGAAAAGAAAATGATGGTTGGCAGTATCTGAAAAGCAAAGATAGAACCAAAAGACTCAACATCCATTAGTGAGCCAAATAAAAACTCACTACCGACCTTGGTGAATTCCAGAATTTCAGCAAAAGCTCTCCCAAGGAAATTAAAAATCTCAGCTACTACAGGTATGTACAAAATGCTCAGTGCCAGACCAACCTGTATCAGGAGTCCTTTTCCTACTACTTTCCAGTCTACTGCTTTTCTATTGGAACTGAACAACCAGGCCAGCATTATGAGAACAAACATCCCCAGCAAACCACGGATTAAACTCATGAAAGAAAACCCTCCATTTTCTCCTCTGTCAAGAAGAGTGTTTGATCTGGAGACCTCACCGGCCTCTTCCTGGGCTGTTGTATCCTCCCCATTCTCACCATTAAGGGCTCCGGCATAAGTTTCCGGAATAGCCACGTTGGTATCACTTATTTGAACCTGGGGAGTGTCTGGTTGATCAGTTGCTGAAACATTTTCGGGAGATTGGGAATCTGGGTTAGTATGCGAGATTATAAAGCCTGTAGAAATAATAAGAACAGAAAAAACAATCAAAATTTTCTTAACCATAAGATAAACAGTATATTAAGTAAATTACTCTTCTTCTCTCCTGTTAATTTCGTCCCTTATAATAGAAGCTCTTTCGTATTCCTCATTATTCACAGCTTCTTCAAGTAAATCCTGTAATTCCTCAAGACTCATATTCTTATATTGCTCAGACGGTGCTTTCTTTTTTTGTTTGCTTGCTCCCTTATCCCCTTCTTCTGATTTCTGTTCATCCTGTTCCAAATCAATCACAATTCCTGACTTGGAAAGTATTTCTTCAGTAGTATATATTGGGCATTTAAAACGCAATGCCAGGGCTATTGCATCGGAAGTTCTTGCATCTATTGTAATATCATCACCACCATTATTGCAAATGAGTTTGGCGTAAAAAACCCCCTCCTCTAGTTTATATATAATAACCTCTTTTAAATCAATTTTGAATGTAACTGCAAAGTTATGAAACAAATCATGTGTTAGTGGTCTTGGGGGTTTTAACCCTTCAAGCTGTATAGCTATAGATTGGGCTTCAAAACCTCCTATTATAATAGGTATTCTCCTTTCTCCTTGTTCTTCAGTCAGAACCAGTGCATACGCACCTGTCTGTGTCTGACTGTATGAAATTCCAAGTACGTTGAGTTTAATTTTATTCATAAGTACCCTGCCAATACTTTTCATTGAATTACATTAAATGCAAATGTAATCAATTCATGTAAATTTTAATTTAATTTAAACATTTTATTTTAACACCACAATTAAGTAGGATTTTTGTTTATAATTATTTTAATATATTAGCCAGAATTAACTATGTACAGAATAGCAACGAAAATATTCCCATGAGTAGAAGATAGGAAATAACTCAAGAATTATTCAGTTTAAATCAGTCTTTCAACTATGCTAATAAACATACTGTTTTTAACAATAGCTATATTTTACGCAGTTTTAATCATTACCTTCTGGATAGGCTGGCAAAATACCCTGGCTTTTTCTCCCGAAAGCAAAAATTCACCTGAAGAACATGCTATTCTGCTTTCAGTAATTATTCCATTCAGAAATGAGAAAAATAATCTTGAAGCATTGATTGATAGTCTTGCACAACAAGATTACCCTGAAGAACTCCATGAATTCATTTTTATTGATGATCACTCAGAAGACAATTCCATCCAGCTTCTTAAAAAATTAACTGAAAAAATCAATAACATTAAAATCCTCCAAAATGGGAAAAAAGAAACTGGAAAAAAATCAGCGCTTCTTAAAGGAATTGGTCATGCTCAAGGCAAAATAATAGTTCAAACAGATGCTGATTGCACGATGGGAAATAACTGGTTGTCGACGATTGCAGCTTTTTATAACAAACATAACCCATCTATGCTATTATCTCCTGTGGTACTTACAGGACAAAAAAACATTCTTCAGACTTTCCAGGAATTTGAAAACGCTGCTTTGATTACTACAACCTGTGGATCGGCATACTTTAAAATGCCAATTCTTGCAAATGGAGCAAACATGAGTTATAAAAAAGAAATAATTGAAAAAAATAAAGACCCATTTAAAACATCTATTCCTTCCGGAGATGATATTTTTTTGCTGCAAACTCTAATCAACAAGCACGAAGGGAAAGTTAAATTTCTCAAAGTAAAAGATGCGGCTGTGTATACTGAAGCCTGCAACAATTTTAACGAAATAAAAAACCAAAAAAAAAGATGGCTTCAAAAAAGCAAACATTATAAAAATAAAAACATCACAATAAATGGAATGATCGCATTTTCAGGAAACCTTGTTGTGATACTTTCTCTGATAATGTCTATTGCAACCTCCGGCTGGTGGAGTTTTTTCTTAGTATTCAGCCTTAAAATATTTGTGGATTCATTAGCAATCTTATCACCAATGGTTTTCTTTAAAAGAAGATTATCTTTACATTCTCTTTTTATTTCTCACATAATATACCCGGTTTATACCATATGGCTAATTTTGATTGCATTTAAAGGTAACAATGAGTGGAAAAACAGAAAAATAGTAGAACGTTAACAGTCCTATGATAAGATTATTTAAAAAACAATCATATAGCTACCAGTCTCCCGGCAAAATAGCATGGAGCCGTTTTAAAAAGAACCATTTTTCCTGTTTTGGATTAATCTATTTATTGCTGATGTTTACCATAGCCCTCCTGGGGTATCTTATCATACCAGACTCTACACCATCAGCCAACAATCAATTTCTTGAGCTTACTACAATGCGGCCCGGCTTTTCCACTCAAATGCTAAAAATTAAAAAAAATACACCTGATAATCAACAATACTGGATAAAGACAATGTTCATGGGTAAAAAGGAAACGTATAACTATGCTCCGGTGGATTCTATTGAATTTAAAGATTCATTGTTGTTAGCCCATGAATATGCCGAGGAAAAGGAAGAGAAACACATAAGAGAATATAATCCAATTGATGTAGTTTATGCAATCAACCGCGATAAACCTGTCAAATTCAACAATGACGAAATTTCTTTTTTCGATATAGAGAACAAAAGGCATACAGTCTCCTATGAGAAAATTAAACAAATCATAAAATCTGAATACCTGGTTAAAAAAACATTCCCCTTAGGAACTGACCTGTTTGGCAGAGACTTATTATCACGACTGGTTATTGGAGCAAGAATTTCTCTCTCGGTTGGGTTCATTGCAGTATTTATTTCCCTGGTTATTGGATTAACTCTTGGCTCTATTGCAGGCTATTTCAGGGGATGGATAGATGACATAATAATGTGGCTTATTAACGTAGTATGGTCAGTACCCACCTTATTGATGGTAATAGCCATTACACTCGTAATAGGAAAAGGGTTCTGGCAAATATTTCTTGCTGTTGGTCTTACAATGTGGGTTGAAGTGGCTCGTGTAGTGAGAGGCCAGATTATATCAGTCAGAGAGAAAGAATATGTAGAAGCAGCCAAAGCGCTTGGATTTCCTTCCAAACGAATCATTATTAAACACATTTTGCCAAATGTTATAAATCCGGTTATTATTATCTCTGCAGCAAACTTTGCTTCAGCAATCCTCATAGAAGCAGGCCTGAGCTTCCTGGGAATTGGAGTGCAACCCCCAATGCCGTCGTGGGGTACAATGATTAAAGAACATTATGGATATATTCTTATCGACAAAGGTTATCTTGCAATACTCCCCGGCATTGCTATAATGTTGACTGTATTATCATTTACCCTTATTGGAAATGGTTTAAGAGATGCCATGGATAGTAAATC
>JBKGZD010000109.1:0-8649 GCA_046545795.1 Bacteroidales bacterium
CTATGGCATAGCGTTTGTCATGCCCGGCTCTGTCTTTTACAAATGTGATGAGATTTGCTGAGGTGCCGGGTGTACGCCCAAGCTTTTCATCCATTACTTCACACAGCTTTCTTATCAGGTCAATATTTTTCCATTCGTTATCACCGCCAATGTTATAGGTTTCTCCTATTCTTCCTTTATGGCAGATTAAATCAATAGCTTCTGCATGATCTTCTACATATAACCAATCTCTTATATTTTCTCCTTTTCCGTATACGGGCAGCTCTTTGTTGTTGCGTATGTTGTTGATAAATAACGGAATCAGTTTTTCGGGAAATTGATTGGGACCATAATTGTTTGAACAATTGGATATAACCACAGGGAGCTTGTAGGTATTAAAATAAGCCCTTACCATATGATCTGAACTGGCCTTTGATGCAGCGTAAGGACTACGAGGGTCATAGGGGGTTTCCTCAGTAAAATACCCTTTGTCTCCGAGCGAACCATATACTTCATCAGTGGAGATATGGTAGAACAATTTGCCATCATAATCATTCTCCCAGTATTTTTTTGCTATGTTAAGCAGGTTAACAGTCCCGACAATATTGGTCTTAATAAATTCATTCGGATCGGTAATAGACCTGTCCACGTGACTTTCCGCCGCAAGATGAATCACAATATCAAAATTGTATTTATTGAAAAGCTTATCCAAAAATACAGCATCATAAATATCGCCTCTCACAAATTCATAGTTGGGTTTATCTTCTATGTCTTTCAGATTTTCCAGGTTTCCTGCATAAGTAAGCTTATCGAGATTAACAATCTTGTAGTCACTGTATTTATTCACAAAATATCGCACTGTGTGTGAACCGATAAATCCTGCGCCTCCTGTTATAAGTACTTTTTTCATAAGTTTATTTTCTAATTTTTTAAGGTCTTATGGAACTTGCCATGATAAAACAAACATTTCCTTTCGTGATCATCAGGTTTATTTTATCATGGACGTTACATATGGTTGCATTTTATTCGTGTTTGCTTTTATAATTCTTTTCCCATTCCCATGCTGACTGTAGTGTTTCTTCGAGACTTTTCTCAGCTTTCCAGTTGAGCTCTTTGTTTGCCAATGTTGTGTCTGCATAAACTTTTTCCACATCCCCGGGTCTTCTTCCTGTTATTTTATATTTTATTTTTTCGCCGGTCGCCTTTTCAAAAGCTTTGATAATTTCCAGGACGGAATTGCCTTTCCCGGTGCCTACGTTGAAATATTCATAACTGTTTTTGTATTTTTTCTTCAAAAGCCTTTCAATAGCTCTTACGTGCGCTTTGGCAAGGTCAACAACATTGATATAATCACGAATGGCTGTTCCGTCAGGTGTATTATAATCATCTCCGAAAACTTTGAGCTCATCTCTTATTCCCAGGGCAGTTTGAGTCACAAAAGGCAGCAGATTGTTGGGAATTCCCTGTGGTTTTTCACCGATATGCGCTGTCGGATGAGCGCCAATTGGGTTGAAATAACGTAAAGAAAGACCTTTAATCTTTTTGTTCGCTTTTGTAGTATCTTCTATCATACGTTCAACAACTTGTTTTGTACTACCATATGGTGATAATGGAGGTTTGAACGGGGCGGATTCATCTACCGGCAGATGGTCCGGCTGTCCGTATACTGTGCATGATGAAGAAAAAACAATGTAAGGAATGTCGAACTTTATCATGTTGTCCAAAAGATACAGGGAAGAAAGAATATTGTTATGATAGTATTTCAGCGGCAGCTCAGAGGATTCCCCAACTGCCTTGTAAGCTGCAAAGTGAATAATGGCTTCAATATCTTTATTCTCTTCAAAAAAGGATTGTAACTTTTCATTATCACATAAATCAAGCTGGTAAAATGATGGTTTCTTCCCGGTAATTTTTTGTATACCCTCTAATACAGATTTGTCTGAATTCGATAAGTTGTCAATAATGATTACATCGAATCCTTCCTGTATTAATTCTACTGCGGTGTGGGAGCCAATGTACCCTGTTCCGCCGGTGACAAGAACTTTCTTCATTGAATAAGTTGTTTATTGCATTTATGCAAAACAAAAATACATTTTCTATTTTATTTCCGTAATTTTTTTTATCTATCTTTGTTTGAAATTAATAGGAAGCTGACGAATTGGATGTACTCTATCACATAAAAGACCTGCTGTATTCCCGTAATGGGCTTGTAATACCTGGTTTTGGTAGTATTATCGTTCATTATTACCCTGCTGATATCGACAAACAGAAAAACAAAATCTTTCCCCCCCGCCGGAAATATTCCTTCAACCCGCTTATAAAAACAGACAGTGATAAAATTTTAATCAAAAGATTAGTCAGTAGCTATAATGTGACAGAGAAACAGGCTGGCGAGCAGGTTAAGAAATTTGTAGAGGACATGGAAAAGACGCTTGATTCCGGGAAGGAATTTTCAATCAGCGGAATTGGGTCGTTCAAAAAGGATGAAAAAGGGAAAGTACGGTTTGTACAGGAGGAGAAGGAATCAATGGGGTTGGAATCACTGAAAGTTGAGCCTTTTGAGCTGGAAAAAACAGAAGTGACTAAAAAGGAGGTACCGGAAAAGAAAAGTCCACCTCCCCCAAAGAGAAAGAAAGGCAGATTTTTCAGGATTGCTTTATTGGTATTGCTGGTTCTTTTTATTGTAGGTGGATATTTTTCAGGCTTTTTTGAGTTTTATATTGAGAAGTATACTTCAATAGACAAGCAGAAACAACGGACAGAAGAGAAAAAGCAGCCGGCGAATTCAGAAAAAGATACTGCAAAGGATAAAACGGATGAGATGCAAGGGGTTATTAATGGGATGACAGATAAAAAGGAAGCCCTTATGTATGAGTATGAAGAAGATAAAAATGAATACCATCTTATTGCTGGTAGTTTTCAGAGAAGGAAAAATGCTGAAGAATTTCAAGAAAAGATTAGAAAGGAAGGTTTTAAATCTACTATAATAGAAAAAGACGGTTTATTCCGCGTGAGTATAAAAACATATGATAACAAAGAAGAAGCCCTTGTCTCTCTTCATCATATGAGAGATACTTCCCCATACCGCTCTGTATGGTTGCTTAGCGTTGAGAAAAAAGAGCGGTAATGCT
The DNA here is from genome assembly GCA_046545795.1 of Bacteroidales bacterium. Classification (GTDB taxonomy): domain Bacteria; phylum Bacteroidota; class Bacteroidia; order Bacteroidales; family UBA12077; genus JAGXLC01. The sequence continues at coordinate 3,111 of JBKGZD010000109.1, forward strand.
ATTATCCGAATCTACAAGATATGTTTTTATTCTCAACTTCTGAGCTGCTTGTGTATTTACTTCCGAATCATCAATAAATAATGTTTTTGCAGGATCCATATTGCTGTCCCGGAGGACATATTCGAATATTTCTCTGTCAGGTTTTCGCATATGTATTTCATGTGAGAAATAAGCTTTGTTGAAGAGCGCTTCTAACCCGTCAATCCCAAACTGGTCTCTTAGCATTTGGTTGTATACTTTCTTATGAATTCCATTGGTGTTGCTTAGCAAATAAGTGTTGTAGCGCTCTGACTTTTTTAGGTTTTGGAGCAATTCAATGCGCTGTGGTGGAAAGTCAAGCAGCAGGCAATTCCAGCAATGTATTATGTCCTCCGGATCGGCTTTTATCCCTGAATATTCCTGCACAGCCTCCACAAATTCCCTTTCACTGATTAATCCTTTCTCAAGATCGTCAAAAACATGGTTTTGCTTAATCTGGCTGTAGATTCCGTCAAAGTCCTTAATTCCCAGTTTCCCCATTTCCTCAATGGTGCGTTGTGGATCGATGTTTAATATGACCCCTCCAAGGTCAAAAATGATATTGCTGATGTTGTTCAGATTGAAGTTCATAGCCATAATAGTAAAATGAGATTGATGTTTTATTTTCAAATCGAATCAGCAAAAATATATTTATTTGTGAATATGGGATATTTTTTTATAATTTAATCCGTGAAAAATAATTGTTAGATTTTATGAAACGTCCATGATAAAAATAAAAATGATTATCACAAAAGGAAATGTTTATTTTATCATGGGAAGTTCCATACAACCAATGAAAAATTAAAAATAACCATATGAATATACATGGAAAGCCTTATCAAACCATCTGGGTAAAAGATGAGTGTACGGTACAGGTGATTGATCAGCGTTTATTGCCATTTGAGTTTAAAGTTTTTGACTTGCAGACTGTTGAAGATGCATACAATGCTATTTATGAAATGATAATCCGTGGAGCTCCATTGATTGGTGTAACTGCTTCGTACGGGATATACCTTGCGCTGCTTCATGTAAAAGACAAAAACAACTGGAAAAATGAACTGGAAGGTGCCGGGGAATATTTGAAAGAATCCCGTCCTACAGCTGTTAACCTTGCTTATGCGGTCGACCAGCAGGTAGATAAACTAAAAACTATAGAGGAGTACGAACAGGCTTTAAAAACATCTTTGGAAACTGCAGATACTCTTAGGGAGAAGGAGATTGAAAATTGCCGTCTCATTGGGGAATATGGTTTTCCTTTGATAGAAGAGATAGCCCGTAAAAAACAAGGCGAACCTGTTAATATTCTCACCCATTGCAACGCCGGGTGGTTGGCGTGTATTGATTATGGCACGGCAACGGCTCCAATATATACTGCCCATGATAAAGGTATTAACGTACATGTTTGGGTGGACGAAACCAGGCCGAGAAACCAGGGCGCCCGCCTTACTGCCTTTGAACTGGAACAACATGGAGTGCCTCATACAGTAATTGCCGATAATACCGGTGGTCTGTTAATGCAAAAAGGAAAAGTTGACATGGTAATTGTTGGAAGCGACAGGACCACTGCAAAAGGTGATGTTGCTAACAAAATCGGAACATACTTAAAAGCCCTGGCCGCAAAGGATAATCATATCCCGTTTTATGTGGCCCTGCCATTGTCCACCATCGACAGGAATTTGCTGGACGGTATGAAAGATATTCCTATAGAACAGCGTGATGGTGAGGAGGTCAAATATGTTGAAGGATTTCATGAAGGGAAAATAAAAAAGGTGCAGATTACACCGGAGAACAGTCCTGCAGTCAATTACGGATTTGACGTTACACCGGCTGAATATGTTACTGCTTTAATAACAGAAAAAGGAATTTGTAAAACAAGCGAAGCTGAAATAAAAAAATTATTTACTGATGCCTGATAATGAGGGTTACATAAAGTTTAAATATGACTGGGAAAAAAAGCCTTTTTCATTTCCGGAATCAAGCTTCCAGGAGATTAATTCGTGGCGGCAAAAACTTTATGAGATGAACCTGATAGGGATGTATGAAAATGGAATAGGTTTTGGCAATATCAGCATAAGGGTGGAGGGTACCAACGAGTTTATTATTACCGGTTCCGCTACCGGGAACCTTAAAAAGCTTACCCATGCGCATTATGCACTGGTGAATCATTTTGACATCGGTAAAAATTTTGTAAAGTGCACAGGAGAAACCAGGGCCAGCTCAGAATCGCTGACACATGCAGCGGTTTATACGGAAAATCCAATGATGAATGCGGTTATTCATACACATAACATAGCAATGTGGAAAAAATTTTTAAATAAAAAACCATCAACTTCGGCAAAAGCGGAATTTGGGACTCCCGAACTGGCAAAGGAAATAAAGGAACTGATTAAGAATGAAGAAGTAGTAAGCCAGAAAATTATTGTTATGGCAGGTCACAGAGAAGGATTGCTGACTTTTGGCAGAAATGCCGATGAAGCAGGTGAAGCAATGCTCAAATATTTTCAGGAGACCATGGAATGAATATAATTATTTAAGCCTTGACTTAAGATTGTCAGGGTTTAACGCTTTACTTTTTTACCTGGAAAAGAAATTATAAAGTATAACCCTAAAAACTGGATATTATGGCAAAAGTAGGTATTATTGGCGGTTCAGGATTAGAAGATCCTTCTATACTCAAACAGGCAGAAACAGTAGAACTGGAAACACCTTTCGGAGAACCCAGTTCCCCCTTAACAACTGGTAAAATAGGCGATACAGAAGTGGTTATCCTTTCAAGGCATGGGAAAAAACACACCATTCCTCCTACACAGGTAAATAATCGTGCCAATATTTACGCTCTGAAGCAGCTTGAATGCGATTATATACTTACTACTACTGCTTGTGGAAGTCTGAGAGAAGAAATCCACAGGGGTGATATGGTAATTTTGGATCAGTTTATTGACTTTACCCGCCTGCGGAAACTTACTTTCTTTGAAAGTTTCAAACCGGGAGACATGAAGCATACTCCAATGGCAGATCCTTTTTCAAAGTATATCAGGGAAAAATTGATAGAAACGGCAAAAGAACTTGACCTGAGATACCATCCCCGGGGAACTGTCGTAACCATTGAAGGGCCAAGATTTTCTACGCGGGCAGAGTCCAGCATGTTCCGGGCATGGGGAGCTGATGTTATCAACATGTCAATAGCTCCGGAGGCAATCCTGGCTAATGAACTGGAAATACCCTATGGCACCATAGCAATGAGCACCGACTACGATTGCTGGAAAACCGACGAAGAACCAGTATCCTGGAAGGAAATCCTGGAAATTTTTAACCAGAATGTTCATAATGTCCTTGATTTGATACTAAAAACTCTGCCAAAGCTGGAATAGGTATAAGGATATTGTTAATTAGGGAACCCCGCTTCTGTTTTGGAAGAGTAAACAGAAGTGGGGTTTTGGTTTGTTTGGATTGTTTTCTGCTTTTGTTAGAGTCTGAATTTTACATTCAACCAATATTGCGTTCCTACAATCTTTTCATTGAGAAGCGAATGGTCTTCAATTCCGGGTGAAGCTAAAAACTGTATATTAAAACTCTGAGCGGGCGAAAATGTAATTCCAAAGAGAAAATTTGTATTTGTTATACTGATGCGTTCATCCGGTTCACTGATACGTTCCCCTGTCATGGTTTCAATAACAGTTTCTCCATTCTCTTCTCTTTCCCTGTAATCATATAGCACAAGTGTGGTATTTTCAATTTTCCAGAAGTTCATTTTCCGGTTTATCCCAACAAGTAAATCAAATCTTTCATTAATATCGTACTCGTAGATTACCGGAATCTGCAGAGAACGCAATCTTGAATTAAATTTCCAGTTAATGGTTTTATCTTCAACGGTTTTATAATAATATTCATGTGTATATGTTTCTCCATTTGAGATTCGGTGATAATACCTGTATGTTTCTGAAAATGCATCAGTATCCTCCGATGTCTCTGTTGACTGCTTCCGCAAGCCCAGTATTATACCAGTTTTGAGATTGTGTTGGTTCGTTACCTGCCAGTTAAGTGACGATTTAATGCTATGCATATTAATAGTTCGCTCCCCATCACCATTACGATAATCATGCATGTTTGAATACCCCTCGCTTTCATATAAATAGTCAGTTGATTCATGATAATATTCATTTTCCGACTCACTTTCAATATTGGAGTTAAGTCCCAGATCCTGTGAAGAACGGGAAAAATTATACATTAATCTGAAGCCCAGGTCTTCCCGTATTTCTTTTTCCCATTGCAGTCCTGAATAAAATGTATTTCCAGTATGATCCCATCCCTGATCGCTGGTATGCCAGCTTTGATAATCACTCCAGCTGGAACTTCCTTCTTCTCCACTTTGTGATATTGATTTGTCATCCTTCTCCATGTTTTGTAATACGCTGCCTGTTAATATTCCTGCATTAAATCCTAACCTGTTGCTGTTATTAAAAGAGTAAGTAAGACCAACTGAAAAATCCCAGTGGTCGTATTCCTGCATCCTGTTTTCATGTTTTTTCCAATAAGAATAATAGTCATTACGGTCATTCCATAAGTTGTCACTGCCAAGACTTCCTTCCCGGTCGAAAAGAAATTTTCCCGCTTTTAAGCCCAGATTAAGAGAATTGTTAACTTCCCATCCCAGGAACATATTTATCGAATGTCCTTCATGATACATATTATCAGAGGCAGAATATCTGTCTTCTATTTCATAATCTTCCGTTCCTTCAAATGCCACATTCAAAAGATCTCTTCCCGCAAGATTTTTATATATATCAGTAGGAATTGCATAATATTCTTCCGCCTGGTTTATTAGCTGATACGTGACCCCCAGTGTTAACGAATTATTGAAAACAGGAAGCCTGGTGAGATAGGCTGCACTAATCAGAGGTGTTAATTCCCCCCGGCTTGTAGTGTGGTAATATCCCCATTTACTCGGCATGATAGAGTAGTTGTACCGGTTATATCCCGGGTATCCCTCTTTTATAATTTCCCGGTTGTTTCTGAAGTCAATATAAAAATAATTGGAAGACAGCGTATCCTGGTCAAATTGCACCAGATTTGCCGAATTCCTCTGCAGACCATTAAGAGGTTCTTCCGAAGTAAGAACTGCTGCATTTTTAAAACTTTCAACACCTTGAGGATTTAAAAATGCAGGATTGAAATAAAACTCTGACTGCTCAAAAGACATCTCAAGAGGCCTTTCTGAACGATACTGCCCTTGTACACATAAAGGAACGAAGACAACAAATAATAAAATTCGTATTAAAGTTTTCATATTATGAATAGAATTAAAATTGATTTACGATACTAAATTTTTTAGAAACACAGGATGCAGATTTTATACATAGACATCACACAAACTTGCTTTTTCTAGTCTATACGAAAAATATTGGCGCTACGCTGCGTGGGGGAACGTATTTTTTGCGTTCCTGTGTAAATGCATAAAATATTGGGAAGAGTTTTTATAATTAATAAGAAATCAATATTTTGTCAAAGATTATTGTTTAAA
>JBKGZD010000110.1:0-8645 GCA_046545795.1 Bacteroidales bacterium
TCAGGGCGCCAATCTTCTGATTTTCCAATGGTTGCTTATTTTTTCGTATTGGATCCTGTCGTGGAGCCGGTTTAGCCTTCCCTGCCAAAATTCAATTTTGTCCGGGTAAAGTATATACCCACCCCAATGCTCTGGTCTTGTAATTTGTTGATTGTTGTACTTTTTTTTAAGAGTTTCAAACTGACTTTCCAAATATTTTCTGTCGGGTATTTCCTGGCTCTGCTCAGATACCAGGGCGCTTATTTTACTGTCTTCCGGACGTGAATTGAAATATTCGTCAGATTTTTTGGGACTGACCTTTTCTGTTGTTCCTTCTATCCGAATCTGCCGGAATAATTCTGCCCAGAAAAATGTCATACTTGCAAATGGATTTTCTGCCAGGTCTTGTCCTTTTCTGCTCTTATAGTTTGTATAAAATATGAACCCATTCTCCTCAACCTCTTTTAGAAGTACAATCCTGCTATTGACTTGTCCCCTGGTGTTTGCTGTAGATAGTGTCATGGCGGTTGGTTCAGGAATCTCTGCATTTATGGCTTCCTCGAGCCATTGATTAAACTGAGCCAGGGGATTAGGATGTATTTCCTTTTTTGAAAGAGGTTTGCCAAGGTATTCCCTTCTTATATTTGCTATGTGTTTTGTCATTTTTATCAAGTTTTAATTGGACATTACTGATGCTGGCATTTAGTTCAAAGCCAATTATTAATGCAAGAGAGTTAAAATACGTCCATAACAGAGCAACCATTAATGTTCCAATCGACCCATAAAGATTGTTAAATTGGCCGAAATTATTAATTATGAAAGAAAAAATTAACGATGCTATAATTGTTAGAAAAGTTGCCATTATTGAACCGGGTGATAAAAATCTCCAGTGTCTTTTTTTTGCAGGCGCCAGGTAATATAAAAAAGAAATAGCGATAAGGTGAAAAATGATTATAATTACCCACCGGCCAAGCAGGATAAGATTGTATGTTGTACCTCTTTCCAGCATCCCATTTATTACCATCCAATCAAGTATATGCCTGCTTGCTACAATCAGGAATATGGCTGTAGTCACTAATAGGAATAATATAAAAACTAACATTATAGATATTATCCTCTGCGTCAGCCAGCTCCTGGTTTCAATATCATGATAGGTTGCATTGAACGCTCCTATAAGGGCATGTATACCATTCATGGAAAAGAACAGGCTGAATGCTGCACCAAATGACAATAGTCCCCATTTTTTTTCAAGGATAATGTCTTCCAGTGTCTCCTCCAAAGCCAAATAGGCTGATTCAGGAATTGTGCTTTCAAATATCTGGAGCAATTCAGACTGAAAATTAGGAATAGGGATATATGGAATTAGTGTGAATAAGAAAATAATACCCGGGAACATTGCAAGCACAAAGTTGAAAGCTACTGAAGAGGCTCTTGTCGTTAAGGAGCCTTTACGCAAGCCATCAATGAAAAAATGCACTACATCATAAATAGAATGTTTATAAAACCCGGGTAATGTAATGTTTCTTGTTTTGTCTTTCGTTTTCTCCAGTTTTTTATTCAGCCATGTATTCATAGAATTTCTCACTTTTTTCGGCAATGGTTAATTTGACTTTTATTCCATGGCTTTCAGGCTCATATCCAAACTTTTGATATGGTGGGTCAATGCCCCGACAGATACATAATCTACACCGCATTCTGCATAATCTCTTATAGTATTCAATGTAATACCTCCTGATGATTCAGTTTCAAATTGCCCGTTGATTAATTTTACAGCCTGGCTTGTTTCCTCAATGGAGAAGTTGTCAAGCATGATTCTGTCTACTCCTCCAGTATTTAATATTTCCTTCACTTCGTCAAGATTTCTTGCTTCTATTTCTATTTTCAGGTGTTTCTCCTTTTTCTGGAGGTACTTCAGTGTTTTTCTTATAGCTTGTGAAATGCCCCCTGCAAAATCTATATGATTATCTTTCAGCATAATCATGTCATATAAGCCCATGCGATGATTCTCTCCACCGCCCAGAACGACAGCTTTTTTTTCAAAGGATCTCATGCCCGGAGTTGTTTTTCGGGTATCTAACACTTTGGTAGTCAGGTCTTGTAGTTTTTCTGTATATTTTTTTGTGTTTGTAGCAATTCCACTCATGCGCTGCATAATATTAAGTACAAGTCTCTCAGCCTGCAACAAGGAATGGATTTTCCCTTTTGCTGTAAAAGCAATGTCTCCGGGTTTTACTCTTCTTCCGTCCTGAAGGTATTGTTCAAATTCAATTTTTTCATCAATTCTGGTGAAGATTATTTTAGCTTCTTGAATTCCTGCTATAATACCATTTTCCTTGATAATTAACTTATATTTTCCTTTTTTTCTTTTTGGTATGCATGAAAGAGAGGAATGATCCCCGTCTCCAATATCTTCATTAATTGCTAGTTCTATTAGTTTCTCTTTGAGGAGGTTATTCATTTTCTTTCTCAATTCTGAGTTGATGGATTAATAATTTTTCATCTTTCTTTTTCAGCAACAAATATACTCTAAATGTACCATTAAAGGTAACCAATTTGCCAATTGCATATTGGGCATCCTGCTTTCCTCCTTTGTGTATGAATTCAAATTTTTTTGGTGTGTATTTTGTGAAAAAATCATCCATTATCCTTTCAGCTTGTGAACGACTATAGATGTCGTCATTTTTCAGAACAGATAATTCAAGGTTGTCATTGAAAAACCTTGATAGTTCTTTTGCTGTTCCTACTTTAAATGCTATTGCAATATCATTGGGTATTTCATCTTCATTCACCTTCGTGCCTGTAAGCATAAGAAATCCCATAAGAATAATGATGGGTACTATTTTTGCATGATAATTCATATCTTATTTATTAATCGGTATATTTGAAATATATTTACAAAAATTGAACCAAAAACACCAAATTTGCCGAAAATAGTAAGATTTTGTAACTCTAAGATAAGTTTAATTTTATGAATAAAAAAATTATCGAATGAAGCGAACATTATACCTTAGTTGATAAGTTCCATAAGACTTTAAATAAAATAAAAAATAAACTAATGAAAGTCACTTTGATTGTTACAGGCTCTACAAAAGAGCTATGGCTGAAGGAGGGTTTTAATGATTATCTTAGTAGGATAAGAAGGTATATTCCATTGCAATTAATTGAGATTCCTGGTGTAAAAGTCACTAAAAATACCAGAGAAAAAGAGGTGATGGAAAAAGAAGGGAAAGAGATTCTTAAATATGTCAAGCAGGATTCTTACCTGGTATTACTTGATGAAAGGGGAAAAGAGCTTACTTCGGGGAAGTTTGCTGAATGGCTTACACATATTTTTAATACAAGTAAGAAACAATTAATTTTTGTTGTTGGAGGGGCTTATGGCTTTTCAGAGGACGTGAAATCACTGGCTGATTATAAACTTTCATTGTCAAAGATGACTTTTTCTCATCAGATTATCCGGTTGATTTTTGCGGAACAACTATACAGAGCTTTTACGATTATTAACGGAGAGCCTTATCACCATGGTTCTTAATACTTTATTGTTTATGAAGATTGCAGACTATTGGTAAAATATCTAAAATTTAAATTATGAAGCGCGATGTATTATTTTTGCTGGTTTTTTGTGCTGTTCTTTTATTAACGCTTGTTTTACAACACAATGTAAAAGAAGATTATAATTCACAGATAGATAGACAGAAGATTCAGGAAGCTTTACTGAAAAAGCAGGATGAAGTAGAATCATGGTTTCATAAAACAGCAACTGCCTTGGATGGCAAGGAAGAACCCGGAGAAATAAACTTTTCTAATATCCCCCCATCCGAAGGAATTGAAGATGTCGCTCTTTGTGTTTATAAAGATGATAGATTAGTTTACTGGAATGACAACAGGATTCCATATAATGCACTTGATACAATAAACGAACCCGGAATAGTGAAACTGGATAATGGATGGTATTGGTATTTAAGTCGTGATATAAAGCCTTTTAAAGCTGTAGGCCTGATTTTGATTAAAAATACGTATTCGTATGAAAATCAATATATTGAAGAGGAATTTCAAGCAGATTTTAACCTCCCTGCAGAAGTAAGTGTAAGTCTTAATGAAGATGAAGGTATTCCTTTTGAGAGCAAGGAAGGAGACCATCTCTTATCTCTGGTTCCGGGTAAGGGAATGCAGAAATCTCCTTATCCCATATTAATTGGATCTTTATACGTTGTATTGTTTTTCCTTTTTCTAATTTTTTTATACAATTTATTGCAAAGAAGAACGCATGGTAAAAGGCGAGTTATTTGGACCGGAGTTATTATTGCAGGTTTGTCAATTTTAAGGTATGTCATGGTTGTTTATGAATTTCCCGGCGCTTTATACAAATTACCTGTCTTCGACCCCAGTCATTATGCGACATCTTCCTTTATCCCCAGTCTGGGAGATTTGCTGTTATTACTAATATCGATCTGGTTTGTATTATATCTTCTTTTAACCCATGTCAATAAGCAGGAGGTTAATAAAGATTTACCTGCTGCAAAAAAAATATTGTTGCTTGTTATTGTTGCAACTGTAAATGTTGCGTGGTTTGTTTTTTCGCATAGCTTACTATCTTCTGTTATTTATAATTCAAACATCACACTTTCATTTTATAACTTTTTTGACATAACTGTTTATAGTGTTTTGTCAATACTGGCCTATTTATTAATTTCTGTTAATTATTTTTTGCTTCTTCATATACTTGTTGAGAAAATTTCTCCCTTTTTCTCATGGAAATCATTTATTTCTATTTTTTTCCCTTTAATTGCATTAATTGGGGGTGTATTTTTTCATGCTGGATATGAAGTCCATGGAGTTGTAATTGTTTTTTTCCTGGTTGTTAATGTTATTTACACTTTTTTCCTTTTCAGGTTTCCGGGATTTCATTATTCAGGATATGTGCTGATTCTATTTATCACCGTATTGTTTATTACTTTTTTTACGGAATATCATTCAGACAGACAGGAGCGGCAAAAAAGGCAGGTTTTAGTAACAAGCCTGGAAAATGAAAGAGACAGGGTAGGAGAATATCTTTTTGAATCTTTAGAGGAGGAAATGCAGAATGATCCGGTTCTGAAGGATTATATGAAAGAACACCTGGCCAATGAGTCTTATATTCAAGAGTATTTGCAGGAAGAATATTTTCATGGATATTTCAGAAAATATGAAATGCAAATATCTGTTTGCGATCCCGGGGATGAGTTGGAAGTATATGAAGACAATTCTTCTGAAATTTACCATTGCTATAGTTTTTTTGAAAATATGTTGCAGGAAGAAGGTGTGGCACTGGAAAATTCTAATTTTTACTACCTGGATAATTTGAGTGGGCGTATTTCATACATTGGCCTGGTAGAATTTTACGATGAGAAAAAAGATAAGGAAAAAACTTTATATGTATCACTGGATTCAAAACTTACAGATATTCACCTGGGGTATCCGGAGTTGCTTCTTGATGAAGATGTTTCCCAAAAAGAGAGGTTTAGTGATTATTCTTATGCAAAGTATCAAAACAACTCGCTCATTAATCGATCAGGGGAATTCCCTTATCCAACAGAATTAAATGATATTCTTGAATCTGATAAAGAGTACCGTTTCTTAAATTACAAAGATTATAATCACCTTATATATAGGCCTGAAGAGAATATGACAATCTTGATCAGTAAAGAAAATAGTTCTTTTTTAGACCTTATGGCCCAGTTTTCTTACATTTTTGCTTTTTTCTTTATTTTATTCATTAGCTTTATGTTTCTTAATCGCTTTCCTGATAATATTAAGCATTTTAACAATAATTTTAAGAATAAGATTAAGATCTCCCTGATTTTGATTCTTTTAGTTTCATTGATTGTTGTAGGCACCGCGACTGTCTATTATACAACTCAGCAATTCAGAAATAAACAAAAAGAGACTATCAATGAGAAATTGCAATCTATCCTTGTTGAACTGGAAAATAATCTGCATATGGAATCAGAATTGGAATCGGAGCATGAGACTTACCTGAATAACCTATTGATTAATTTATCTAACATTTTCTATGTGGATATGAATTTGTATGACCTGAATGGGCAATTGATAGCTTCTTCCCGGGTGCAGGTCTTTGACCAGGGACTTCTCGGTCCTATGATGGATGCTGAAGCCTACAGGGCCCTGTCAGTCAATAAAGAGCCACAGTTTCTTCATACCGAAAAACTTGGAAATTTAGATTATCATTCAGCATACATACCTTTTTATAATTTACAGGGTGAAAAACTTGCTTACCTCAATGTACCATATTTCACACGGCAGCAGGCATTGAAAAAAGAAGTGTATACAGTGATAATGGTAATTGCGAATATTTATCTTTTTTTAATAATTATAGGTACTCTTGTTGCTGTTTTGGTGTCGAACAACATTACCCGCCCGTTACGTCTGATTCGCAACAAACTAAAACATATAGGGCTGAACAGAACAAATGAAAAGATTGAATATGAAAGTTTTGATGAAATCGGTGAACTCATAAAAGAATACAACCGAATGATTGATGAGCTCGAAGAAAATGCCCGTCTCCTGTCACAAAAAGAACGAGAGTCGGCATGGCGGGAAATGGCCAAACAGATTGCCCATGAGATAAAAAACCCACTGACACCAATGAAGCTGAAAGTGCAAAACCTGAAAAGGGCCTGGGAAGATAAAAAACCCGACTTTGACGAAAGAATGAAGCAGTTTACAAGTGCTATGATATACCAGATTAATTCTTTATCTGCAATTGCAAGTGAATTTGGAGATTTTGCAAAAATGCCGAGAGCAAAGAAAGAGAGGATTGATGTTAGCAAGCATGTAAAAAATATGGTCGATTTTTTTGTGCCTGCAGAAAATGTTAAACTGCAATTTTATGATGAAACACAGGAAAAGAGTTATGTTTTTGCAGATCCTGACCAATTAAGCAGAGTTATGAGCAACCTGCTAAAAAACAGCATTCAATCAATTCCCTACGGCAGACAGGGCAAAATAGAAGTACGACTTCAAAGAAGAGAAGGTTTTATGTTGATTGCTATTCAGGATAATGGGAGAGGGGTGTCGGAAGAAATTAAAAATAAATTGTTTCATCCTAATTTTACAACCAAATCAGGTGGAATGGGCATGGGGCTGGCTATTTCCAAGAAAATCATTGAAGATTCGGGCGGGGAAATCTGGTATGAAACTGAATTAGGCAAAGGAACGATTTTTTATGTTCAGTTGCCAATGTCATCAGAATGATATATAATAAACAAAATTCAATTCAAGTTGCTTAAATTGGATAGAGTGATTTTTGGTTAAAAAATGATACAAATGCTTTTGGAAAATAAAAAAAATAGATATATTTGCATCCGCTATTTGAAATGCAATCAATGTTCTTAGCATATTTACAGGCGAGAATAGCTCAGTTGGTAGAGCACGACCTTGCCAAGGTCGGGGTCGCGGGTTCGAGTCCCGTTTCTCGCTCAAATGTGCCCAGGTGGCGGAATTGGTAGACGCGTTGGACTTAAAATCCAATGGCCATACTTGGCTGTGCGGGTTCAAGTCCCGCCCTGGGTACTCGAAAACAACTTAACCGCTTTAAATCAGCGGTTTTTTTGTTTCTAGGTGGCAAATGAGGGGCAAATCCATCCAAAATAACTTTCCATTTATTTTTTTAGCTTTATAGATAAAAATAATTCAAATTTTTATTATATGGGCTTAGCGAACTATACAAGATATGTAGATAAATTTATTAGTGGAGTAGAATAAAGATACTACAGTAATGCTTTTGAAAGAATAATACTTTGTTTATATAATTATTATTCTTTTCATAATTTTTTCCTATTATAAAGAGTTTATAAAAAAAAGTTGTCGTTTTGACAACAATTTTGTATATTTGTACGTATAAATTTACAGCTAAATGAGAGTAATAACTTTTAAAAGATTTAGAGAACATGTAAAGAAACATCCGGATAGTGAAAATGCTTTATCTGTGATTGAGAAAGGACTAAAGAAAGGGCACTTTGAAAATGTAAATGAAGTTAAGGATTATTTTCCTGGAGTGAGTATATTAAACAATTCACGTGTTGTTATTGATTTTCGGGGAAATAATTACCGGGTGGTATTGAAATTTAATTTTAACGTAAAAATTGCATATGTTCGATTTATTGGGACACATGCAGAGTACAATAAAATTGATGCCAACACAATCTAATCAACTCATGTGCATTAACAACTATATTGGATAATGCATTAATAATCAAACCAAAAATCAACCTATGAAGACACTTGAAAGACCAAAGCTCATCAAGAATGAGAAAGAATATAATGAAGCTTTGGAAAGAATAGAAGAAATACAGGACGCAGTTCCGGGAACCCCTGAAGGTGACGAATTGGAATTATTAAGTCTTCTTATTGAAAAATATGAAGAAGAACATTATGCTATTAAAGATGCAGATCCTATTGATGTAATAGAATATTATATGGAAGAAAATGGATTAAAGCAAAAAGACCTGGTCGGAATAATAGGTGATAAAGGGCTTGTGTCAAAAGTAATGAATAGAGAGAGAAATTTAAATCTTCGCATGATTAAAAATTTGCGTAATGAGTTAGGTATTCCTTATGAATTGTTGATAGGGTAAATATGTACTTAAAAATTTTAATGTTTAATT
>JBKGZD010000111.1:0-8563 GCA_046545795.1 Bacteroidales bacterium
CCATCTTTTTTTCCTGCAAGAATATCATCTTTAGGAAATTTTCTCTCCAGCCTTTTTAGAATATCAAATGTTCTTAAAACCTCCATTATAACAGGTTATTGTCAATTTTTGATTTTCTGATATATCAGTTGCTTCCCTTTGTCTAAAGCAGCTTGTATTCCTTCGCTATCTTTACCTCCGGCAGTTGCAAAAAATGGTTGTCCGCCTCCACCTCCCTTAATTTCTTTCGCTGCTTCCCTGATAATTTCATTTGCATTAAGGTCTTGCTCTTTAACAAGGTTTTCTGAAATCATCAATGAAAGATTAGGCTTGCCATTGATACTGGATCCCAGGAATAAAACCAGGTTTCCTTTTTCCTTTTTCATCTGGAATGCCAGGTCTTTCATAGCAGCAGCAGAATCAATCTCTATGACTTCTGCAATTAAATTTATTCCTTGAATGCTTTCCGCCTTATCCGTTAAATCGCTCTTCAGACTTTTAACCCGCTCTTTTTGCAGTTGTTCTATTTGCTTTTTTAATGCTGTGTTCTCATCTAACAGCTTTTCAATATTTTTTTGTGGATTTTTTGAGGTATTCAGCAAACTTTTAATTTCATCCAGTATGTTAAGGTTGTTTCGGATAAATTCCTCTGCTTTATCCGCTGTAACGGCTTCTATTCTCCTAATTCCAGCGGATATTGCGGTTTCTGTTGTGATTTTGAAAAAACCTATTTGCCCTGTGGCTTTAACATGGGTTCCGCCGCATAATTCTACTGTTTCGCCAAATCTGATTACCCTCACCTTATCGCTGTATTTTTCTCCGAACAGAGCCGTAGCTCCCATTGCTTTTGCTTCTTCAATTGGGACGTTACGCTTCTCTTCGCGTTTTATGTTTCTACGGATAAGATAGTTGACGATTTTTTCAACTTTCTCAAGTTCTTCTTTCCCGGGTTTTTGAAAGTGTGAATAGTCAAAACGCAAATAATCAGGATGCACTAGTGAGCCCTTTTGTTCAACGTGCTCCCCTAATACTTTGCGTAAGGCATGATGCAAGAGGTGGGTAGCAGTGTGGTTATTGGCTGTTTTCTTGCGTTTCTCGCTATCTACAGTGACTTTAAAGCTTCTGGAAGGATCTGTGGGGAGTTGAGTAGCATAGTGAACGGAAATATTGTTCTCATTTTTGGTATCTATTATTTTTATCTTCTCACCGTTTGCAGTAATGTAGCCAGTATCACCAATCTGTCCTCCTGATTCTGCATAAAACGGCGTTTTATCGAATACAAGCTGATATAGCTCTTTCCCTTTCTGCTTAACTTTCCTATATTGAACAATCCGGACTTCCGTTTCTAAAGTTTCATATCCGATGAACTCACCCGGACCTTTATCGTTTACTTTTACCCAGTCACCCGTTTCAATTTTTGCAGCGTTTCTTGAGCGGCTTTTTTGTTTTTCAAGTTCTTCGTTAAATTTTTTATGGTTCACGCTTAATCCATGTTCTTTTAGGATAAGCTCTGTTAAATCCAGTGGAAATCCATAAGTGTCATATAGTTCAAATGCTGTTTTTCCGTCAACTTCATTCGTTTTTTTTGTTTTTGTATCTTCAATAACCTGGTCGAGTAATTTAATTCCTGTTTCAAGGGTTTTAAGGAATGCCATCTCTTCCTCCCTGATGACTTTCTCTATAAGATTTTGCTGGGAAACCAATTCAGGATAAGCATCGCCCATAACATTAATAAGAGAGGGGACAAGTTTATAGATAAAAGGTTCTTTCTGGCTTAGGTAAGTGTATCCATATCTCACAGCTCTTCTTAGTATTCTTCTTATTACATATCCCGCCTTGGTGTTTGAAGGTAGCTGTCCATCGGCAACAGAAAAAGATATTGCCCGGAGGTGGTCAGACACAACACGCATGGCAATATCTGTGTTTTGATCCTTGCCATATACTTTACCTGATATATTGGAAAGCTCTATTATTATGTTTTGAAAAATATCAGTGTCATAGCTTGATAACTTGTTTTGCATTACCATACACAGACGCTCGAAACCCATTCCTGTGTCAACATGTTTTGCAGGCAGGGCTTCTAGTGTTCCATCTGCTTTCCGGTTAAACTGAATAAATACCAGGTTCCATATTTCGATTACTTCAGGATGCTCCTGGTTTATTAATTTGCTTCCATCTGTCTTTTCTCTTTCCTCATCCTTTCGGAGGTCAATATGAATTTCGGAGCAAGGACCACATGGTCCTGTATCTCCCATTTCCCAGAAGTTGTCTTTTTTGTCTCCTGTAAGAACATGACTTTCAGGAAGATGAGATTTCCAGTGTTCTAGTGCTTCTGTATCCAGGTCAATGCCTTCTTTCTTATCTCCTTCGAAAACAGTAGCATATAGTCTGTCTTTTGAAATGCCAAGGCGGTCTACCAGGAATTCCCAGGCAAAAGCAATAGCTTCTTTTTTAAAGTAATCACCAAATGACCAGTTCCCGAGCATTTCAAACATTGTATGGTGATAAGTGTCGTGACCCACTTCTTCCAGGTCATTATGTTTTCCAGACACTCTCATGCATTTTTGAGAGTCGGCAATACGCTTGTGTTGGGGGTTCTGATTACCCAGAAATATATCTTTGAATTGATTCATTCCTGCATTTATAAACATCAGTGTCGGATCGTCTTTAACGACCATAGGAGCTGACTTAACAATGGCGTGAGATTTTTCACTGAAAAATTCTAAAAATGCATTTCTGATTTTTTTCGATTCCATAAAACTTTATTTTAAAATTTTTTAAATCTTCTCAATTAATTATTTTGCCAAAGATTTTTTTTAAATATTTTGTAAAATTAAATAAATCCTTTAGATTTGTCTGCATATAGGCTATTTTTGCTCCGGCATTTTGGTAAAAACAATTAAATATGGCAAAAGTAAAGTATCGATTTGACCCAAATACATTAACTTATAAAAAAATTAATACTTCCACCCGGAAAAATATCATTCGGGCTTTTTCATTTCTGTCAGTTACCTTACTTACCGCTGTAGTTGCACGTTTAGTTTTTACTGCTTTTTTTGATTCCCCTAAGGAAGTTTTGCTCGAACGCGAACGAGAAGAATTATTGTGGAAATATGAAATGTTAAGTTCAAATCTTGATGAACAAACAAAAAAGTTAGAACAAATTGAAAAACGGGATGATTACCTTTACCGGCCAATTTTTGAAAAGGATCCAATACCACAAACTGTCAGAGAAGCTGGTCGCGGAGGTGTAGAACAATTTGACCATCTGAAAAAATTTGAGGAATCTGATGCTGTAATAGAGGCAGCACGAAAGATGGATAAACTGCAAAAGAAAGTCTATATACAGTCAAAATCGTTTGATTCTGTCACTAAGCTGGCAAAGAATAAAGAAGAAATGATCAATTCCATGCCGGCTATTCAGCCTATTTCGATTGATGATTTCAGAAGAATAAGCGATTATTTTGGTCAGCGGAGAGATCCCTTTAACGGTGAAATGCGAATGCACAGAGGAATGGATTTTACCGGGCCGGTCGGAACAGAAATCTATTCCACGGGAGATGGTAAAGTTAAAGAAGCAGAATTTAATTCATTTGGTTATGGTAACCAGGTAGTTATAGATCATGGGTTCGGATATAAAACAATTTATGCTCACTTACGTAAAATAGATGTTGAAGTGGGTGACGAAGTTAAAAGAGGTCAGGTTATTGGAACACTGGGTAATACAGGGAGATCCACAGGACCGCATCTTCATTACGAAGTAAGGAAAAATGGTAAACCTGTTGATCCAATAAATTATTATTTTGATGACCTGACAGGTGAAGAATATGAAAAAATGATCTCAACACTTTCTGAATCCAGGAAACCAATGGATTAAATGATGAAATACAAATACAAGTACAATCCCAGAACTGTAAGATACGAAAAGGTTAAATTGACCTGGAAGGATAAGCTAATCAGGTTTTTAACCTATTTTAGCGCTACAATCCTAATAGCAATAATGTATAATTTTGTATTTAGTATATTTTTTGATACTCCAAAAGAAAAAGGATTGCATAGGGAAAACAGGCAGCTTAAATTGCAGTATGAATTATTGAATAAACGGTTTGCTCTTGTTGAGAATACACTTGAAAACTTACAACAGCGGGATAATAGTATTTACAGGGTGATTTTTGAAACAGATCCTATTCCGGCTTCTGTTCGGGAGGCTGGTTTTGGTGGTTCTGACAGGTATGAGGACCTGAAAGGGTTTGAAAATTCTGAGATTGTTGTTAAAACTGCCAGTCGCCTGGACAAATTATCTAAGCAGCTTTATGTCCAATCCAAATCTTACGATGAGATAGTCGATCTTGCTAAAAATAAGGAAGATATGCTGGCTTCTATTCCAGCTATTATGCCAATTTCTAACAAGGATTTAACCAGAACTGCCTCAGGTTTCGGTTGGCGCATTCATCCCATTTATAAAATTAAAAAATTCCATGAGGGAATGGATTTTACAGCGCCAACAGGTACTGAAATATATGCTACGGGAGATGGAGTGGTCGAAAAAGTAAAAAATTCATTAAGAGGTTATGGGAAACATGTGGTTGTTAACCATGATTTTGGATATAAAACACTATATGCCCATCTTAACGATTTTAACGTTCGCAGAGGACAAAGGGTAAAAAGAGGTGATGTGGTTGGATATGTCGGTAATACAGGCCTTTCCACTGCACCCCATCTTCACTATGAGGTAGAAAAAGATGGCTCAGCAGTAAACCCGGTACATTACTATTTTAATGATCTGACTCCTGAGCAATACGAAAAGATGATTGTGATTTCCAGTAACAGTGGACAAACTTTTGATTAATTTTATATTTTCCGGTATGGGCATAAATTTCAAATACCTATTGCTTGTCCCATTCGTCTTATTTTTTAATATACTTATTGCCGAAAATGAGGTACCTGAAGACGAAAAAACTGATACAGTATCTGTTATTGGAGTAGGTGATATTATGATGGGAACCAATTTTCCTTCGGAAAAATATCTTCATCCAGCTGGGTGCAATACTTTTTTCAGGAATGTTGACAGTGTATTGTTAAGCGCCGATATCACAACCGGAAACCTCGAGGGAGCCATATCGGATAGTGCAGAACTCGTTAAAAAATGTAAGGATACCACCAATTGTTATGCTTTCCGGATGCCTACCAGCTTCACATCCTGCCTGCAAAATAATGGTTTTGATTTTTTAAGTATTGCCAACAATCATTCCCATGATTTCGGAATTGAGGGCGTGAATCACACCGTATCTATGCTGGATAGTATGAATATAAAATATGCCGGGACGCCCGTTTTTCCGGTAGCTATAAAGTCGGTTGACGGTGTGACTGTTGGGTTTACTGCGTTTGCACCAAATAAAGGGACATTAAGCTTAAACAATGCCAGCTTGGTGAAAGAAATCGTTAAACCTTTGAAAGACAGTTGTGATATAGTTATAGTATCTTTTCATGGAGGCGCAGAAGGGGCTGATAATGAGAATGTGACAAGGGAAAAAGAATATTACTACGGTGAAGACAGGGGGAATGTGTATGAGTTTGCACGCCTGGCTATCGATGCAGGTGCTGACGTGGTTTTTGGACATGGCCCGCATATACCCAGGGCAGTAGATTTGTATAAGAACAGGATTATTTGTTATAGCCTTGGTAATTTTATTACATACGGACGCTTCAACCTGGACGGAGCAAATGGAATATCACCAATTGTCAAGGTGTTCTTATCTGAGGAAGGAGAATTTTTACATGGTGAAATTATACCTGTTCAACAAACCTACGGAGGAAACATCACAATTGATAATACAAAAAGGGCATTGAGAAAAATAATTGCTTTGTCAAAGGAAGATTTGCCTGAATCAGAACTGATTATTGATGAAAGTGGAACTATGCTTAAAAAGAGTGATATAGAACAATAATTTATTTTGTATATAACTAATGTTTTTTTAATTTTAAAAAATAAAAGGCGAAAGAATTATTACCAACTATAAATACTACAAACTTATATGCCTTATAAAGAACAAAAAGTAGAAAAATTATATTATAGTATTGGCGAAGTAGCTGATATGTTTGATGTGAAAACTTCTTTGATTCGATATTGGGAGAAAGAATTTGACATTATTAAACCTAAGAAGAACAAAAAAGGGAATAGATATTTTACCAAAGAAGATATTGAGAATTTTCATATTATATATTACCTCGTAAAGGATTTGGGGATGACCCTGAAGGGTGCAAAGAAAAAGTTAAAGGAAAACAAAGAAGGAACATTTTATAATTTTAAAATTATTGAAAGTTTGAAAAATATCAAGTCAATGCTGCTTGAGGTCCGGGATGATTTAGATAAACTCTGACAGCCAGTTGTTAACTTATAGTAAACACCATCCTTTCTTTTATTGTTACTATAGTTGTATAAAAAAAGATTATACGTTTATGATTATACAAAAACTTGTTGATTTTTTAAATCAGTCTTTCCCTCCTGCATTCCAGGAAGACTATGATAATACCGGCTTATTAACAGGGAATCCGGATGAGGAACTTTCAGGCGTTTTATTAACAGTGGATGTTACAGAGGAAGTGGTTGAGGAAGCGGTCGATAAAAATGTAAATTTTATTCTTGCTCATCATCCATTGATATTCAAAGGACTAAAGAGTCTTACGGGTAAAAATCACGTTGAAAGGACTGTTATAAAGGCTATTCAGAATGGTATTGCAATCTATGCTGCGCATACGAACCTGGATAATGCTCATAACGGTGTAAATTTCAAGCTTGCTGAAAAACTAGGACTTGAAAATACTGCCATATTACAACCATTCAAAGATGAACTTGTTAAGCTGGTGTTTTTTGTGCCGCATGAGCATGCTAACACAGTGAGAGAAGCAGTTTTTGCTGCGGGTGCTGGAAAAATTGGTGAATATGACGCTTGCAGCTATAACCTTGATGGCCAGGGGTCATTTAGACCAGGCGAAGGGACTGACCCGTTTGTGGGAGAAAAAGGAAAATTGCACTTCGAGCCAGAAACAAGGGTGGAGACTATCATGCCCAGGTATTTAACTTCAAAAGTAGTGAAAGCAATGATTGAGGCACATCCCTATGAAGAGGTGGCTTATGATTTATATCCCCTTTTGAATGAATATAACCAGGCGGGTTCAGGAATGATTGGAACGTTGAAAAATGCTGTCCCGGAAGACGAGTTTTTATCTTTGTTGAAAGAAAAGTTTAATGCACAATGTATTAAATATACTTCTTTTGATAAACCTATTCAGACAGTGGCTATATGCGGTGGGAGTGGAAGCTTTCTGCTTTCGAAAGCTATAAGTAGTGGTGCTGATGCCTTTATAACTGCAGATTTGAAATATCACCAGTTTTTTGATGCTGAAGATAAAATTTTATTAGCTGACATTGGACATTTTGAAAGCGAAGAGGTTACAAAAGAGATTTTTTATGAATTACTTACAGAAAAATTTCATAATTTTGCCATCCATTTATCAGACATAAATACAAATCCAATAAATTATTATTAATATGGGATCTACAAAAAGCAAGAAAAAGGAAACTGCTGAATTTTCCGTTGAAGATAAGTTGAAGGCTCTTTATGAATTACAAACCGTTGACTCCGCAATAGATAATATCAGAACACTTCGGGGTGAGCTACCCCTGGAAGTGCAGGACCTGGAAGATGAAATCGCTGGACTGAAAACAAGAGTACAGAATTTTGAGAATGAACTTAAAGAATTTGAAGACGCAATTTCTAAAAAGAAAAATGAAATTAAGGAATCTGAATCCCTGATTGAGAAGTATAAAAAGCAACAAAATAACGTAAGAAATAACAGGGAATATGAATCTTTGTCTAAAGAAATTGAATACCAAACCCTGGAGATTGAACTCAGGAATAAACATATTAAAGAATACCAGGAGAAAATTGAACTGAGAAAAAAAGATATTGAAGAACTGAACAAAGAACTGGAAGAACGAAACCAGGATTTACAAAATAAAAAGGATGAGCTTGATTCTATAATTTCTGAAACAAAAAGAGAAGAAGAAAATCTGAAAACAAGGTCAGATGAGATCAGAAATGTAGTAGAAGAGAGACTTTTAAATGCTTATACCAGGATACGTGATAATGCGCGAAACGGCCTTGCAGTGGTTACTGTGGAAAGAGATGCCTGCGGGGGTTGTTTTAATAAGATTCCTCCACAACGTCAATTGGATATTCGCTCCAGGAAAAAAATTATAGTGTGTGAATACTGCGGGAGAATCCTTGTAGACCCTGACTTGTCTGAAGAAATATCCAAGAAAACCGAAAAGACACAGAAGAAAAAATAATTATTGTCAAAGGAATTATACGGATTTAATCCCCTTATGATTCTTGGATTATCAGGAGCTGTTCACTTTCTTTGAGATAACCATTTTACGAATTTGAATGACTAATCAATAACGAGGCTGTCTTCTGAAAAGGCGTTTTTGCAGATTTGCTGAAAATCAGGTTTTGCCCCTAATCCGCAATTGCGGAAGGCTATGCTTTTCAGCAATTTATCGTTTTAAAACAAAACGCTG
>JBKGZD010000112.1:0-8514 GCA_046545795.1 Bacteroidales bacterium
GTTTCTTTTTTATATACATTTGATAATAATAAATCTGTATAAAAAAGGGTTCATATGTATTTTTTTAATATTGAAATAAATTTCAGTAGTAGTAAACGAAATGTGTTACTACTATTGCGGAATGATCCGGTTGAGGATCACTTTGATTTTTCTTGTTAAACTTTATCCTGAGGGAACTGCAATTTAAATACTGGATTTGCGTTTCCCAGAAGGAAATATTTCTGAAAATTCAACTTTAAAGAGTTTCAATTGTTAGAATAAAACTACTGATAAATATTATTGTATAACCTTAAATCATACTGTCTGTCAATTTTAC
This sequence comes from Bacteroidales bacterium, assembly GCA_046545795.1. Classification (GTDB taxonomy): domain Bacteria; phylum Bacteroidota; class Bacteroidia; order Bacteroidales; family UBA12077; genus JAGXLC01. The sequence goes on from JBKGZD010000112.1 coordinate 317, forward strand.
TACTCACATTCTCTAAATTTCGATCAAGGAGGGATTATTATGGAAAAACTTAAAATGGAACATATTCTTAAAATAATGGAGCAGTTTGAAAAAACATCCATTAATACTCTCAAATATAAAAATGATGGGGAAGAAATATTATTGACAAAGGGTAAAAACGGTAGTCAGGCGTCTATTTCAGTTGATGAAAGAAATACAGGCAATTTGAAGGAAGTAGTTGAGAAAAACAGTGAGAATACGGGAGACTCAAGCAAAAATAATGAAACTGGGAAAGTCGCCAGCACAGCTTCTGTTCCAGAACCTCCTGCAGAAGAAGGAAAAGATGAATTTTTTTCTGTAGAATCGCCAATTATTGGTACTTTTTATCGTACTCCTGCCCCCGGTAAAGCACCTTATGTTAAGAAAGGGGATAAAGTCAGTAAAGGAGATGTCCTCTGCATTATTGAAGCCATGAAAGTTATGAATAAGATAGAATCAGAAATTGATGGCGAGATAATGGATATTTGTATTGAGGATGGAGAGCCGGTTGAGTATGGCACATGCTTGTTTAAGGTCAAACCCGAATAATTTGTAGTTAATAGATTAGTCATTCCATAACAAAATCGTTTATGTTTAGTAAGATTCTAATTGCAAACAGGGGAGAAATCTCTGTAAGGATAATTCGTGCCTGCAAAGAGATGGGTATTGATACAGTGGCTGTATATTCTGTCCCGGATAAAAATTCTTTGCATGTAAAAATGGCAGATGAAGCAGTTTGTATCGGACCTGCAAAAGCTCAACAGAGTTATTTGAATGCCAATAATATAATTTCTGCCGCAGTTTTAAAAGATGCTGATGCGATCCATCCTGGTTATGGTTTTCTGGCTGAGAATAGTGAATTTGCTCAAATGTGTGAAGATATAGGATTGACTTTTATTGGTCCCTCAGCAAATGATATTTCACGCTTAGGGCAAAAGTCACTGGCTAAAAAACTGATGTCTGAACAAGGAATACAAGTAATCCCAGGTCCTGAAGAGGGCTTTACAGATAGCCAGAAGGCTTTGGAGGCTGCTAAGAAAATTGGTTTCCCGGTAGTTCTTAAAGCTGTTTCCGGAGGAGGAGGGAGAGGAATTCGGTTTGTTATGGATGAAAAACGTTTCATTCAAACATTTGAAGAGGCCTCACATGAGGCAGATACATCTTTTAAAGATCCGCATTTATACCTGGAAAAATATTTAAAAAATCCTAAGCACATTGAAATACAGGTGGTTTCAGACATACATGGCAATTGTATTCATTACGGAGAAAGAGACTGTTCTGCTCAAAGAAGGAAACAAAAAGTGATTGAGGAAACTCCTTCGCCGGTTATTACCCATGAAAAAAGGAAACATATTGGTAATAAGGTCACAAAAGCATTGAAAAACCTGGGGTATAGGAATGCTGGCACTGTGGAGTTTCTATATGAAAACGGACAGTTTTACTTTATGGAAATGAATACACGGATACAGGTTGAACATCCGATTACTGAAATTACTACCTCAACAGACCTTATAAAAGAACAAATTAAAGTGGCAGCTGGAGAAGATATTGATAAAAAACAAGCTGATATCAAATGGAATTATCATGCAATTGAGTGTAGAATAAACGCAGAAGATCCGGCAAAAAATTTCATGCCATATGCCGGAACTATAAAAAATATTCTGTTTCCAACAGGCCCTGGAATTCGTATTGATTCAGGGGTTTATCCCGGAGGTAAAATTCATCCTCATTATGATTCTATGATAGCAAAAGTTATTGCCTATGACAACAACCGGGAATATGCCATTGCCCGAATGATAAGAGCAATAAAAGAATTTGAAGTAGAAGGAGTTAAAACAAACAAAGATTTTTTGTTGGAGATATTGTTTTCAAACCGCTTTTTGAAAGGAGATTATTCTATAAACTTTATAGAGCATGAACTTTTGAAAGCTAAAATTTTCTGAATTATATGAGCGCTAAACTACCTTCTTTACTGGCAAAGTTGTTTGCAAAAAAAGGACCTGAGCAAAAAGCATCTGTCCCTGAAAATCTTTTTATGCAGTGTCCGGACTGTAAAAATATGATTTACAGAAAGAAAATTGTAAGTAACTTAAGTGTTTGCCCCGATTGTAGTCATCATTTCCGTATTCCTAACAGTGAATGGATAAAAATTTTATTTGATGATAAAAGTGTTCAGGGCTTGTTTGGTGAGTACCAGACAATGGATATACTTGATTTTCCCGGTTATAAAGAAAAGATAGAAAAAGCTTATTCGAATAACCTAAACGAGGGTATTGATACATTTAAAGCAAGATTGGATGGTATTCCTGTGCTTGCCGGAATTATGAACGCAGAGTTTATGATGGGTTCGATGGGTTCTGTGGTTGGAGAACGGATTACTAAACTGTTTGAAAAAGCTGCCTCACAAAATTTACCTGTCATAATATTAACCCGGTCAGGAGGCGCAAGAATGCAAGAAGGTGCAATTTCATTAATGCAGATGGCAAAAGTCTCAGCAGCAATAAAGCAATTCGGAAAAACAGGGAATCTCTATATAACAGTCCTAACAAATCCTACTACTGGTGGTGTTTCTGCGTCATTTGCCATGCTTGGAGATGTCATTATTGCTGAACCTAAAGCATTGATTGGCTTTGCTGGCCCCCGGGTTATTGAACAAACGATAAAACAAAAACTACCTGAAGGATTCCAAAGTGCGGAATTTCTGCAGGACAAAGGGTTTACTGACTTGATTTGTGAAAGAAAGGATTTAAGGAATACATTAAAGAATCTCTTGAAGATACATCATTATTAAACTGAGGAATAAAATTATTTCGCTATGCCTTACGCAAGTAAAATAAAAAAGACAATAAAAAATCTTGAAAAATTATCTGAAAACCAGGATATAGATTTTAAAGAAGAAATTTCAAGTCTTGAAAGCAAACTACAACAATTACAGAAAAGGCGTTCCGGGGAGCTTGAGGATGTAAAAAAACACCACACTCCCTGGGAGCGTGTTAAAATAGCCAGAATGCTGGAAAGGCCCAAGCCACAGGACTATATTTCGCATATAATTAAGGATTTTATAGAATTTCATGGTGACAGAAATTTTGGGGATGATACTGCAATAATTGGCGGTGTAGGTTACCTGGATGATTTGCCTGTAACCTGTATTGCAACAAGAAGAGGAAAGGAGATTAATGAAAACATACGTAGTAATTTTGGTATGCCCCATCCAGAAGGGTATAGAAAGGCATTGCGATTAGCAAAACAAGCTGAAAAATTTAACCGCCCGGTTATATTTTTTGTAGACACACCCGGTGCGTATCCCGGTATAGGTTCCGAAGAAAGGGGAATTTCTGAAGCTATTGCAAGAAATCTGTATGAATTTTCTGATTTGCTTGTTCCAACACTTACCATTATTACCGGCGAAGGTGGTTCCGGAGGCGCCTTGGGATTGGGGGTTTCAAATAGAATTTATATGATGCAGAATGCCGTTTTGTCTGTTATTTCCCCTGAAGGGTGTGCCTCTATATTGTTTAAAGATTCTTCAAAAGCTCCCAAGGCTGCTGAGTCATTGCGTTTAACTGCTTTCGACCTTTATGAGCTTGGTATTATTGATAAGGTGATCGAAGAAAATGATGACTTTGATGAGAAACCTGATAAAACTTTCAAGAGATTGGGGAAAATTCTTTTTAAAGATCTTACAGAATTGATGCTTATTGATAAAGAAAAATTAGCCAGGCAGCGATATACTAAATACCGGAATATTGGTTTCTTTGATACAGGAACTCCCTTACAAAGTGCATCAGTTCCAACAGGCAAAAGCAATACGTTTATGAGCCAGGTAGCCCGCTTCCTGGGTATTAAGTAGACTTTTTACTTTTTCTTTAATCCATCTGTTTTTTCCACCGTCAAATACTATTAATCTGATTTTTTATCTGAGTTGTGCATATAATTTTTAAAACTTTTATTATGAAAAATATAAATATCCTGTTACTGCTCATTACTTTTTCTATGCTCAATTTTACCGCTTTTTCTCAACGGACAAAGGATGAAGATGCGCTTCTTAAGAACATGCATTCTATTTCTAGTCATGAATTGTTTGAATTTGTTGAAGAATTATGTTCAGAAAAGTATGGTGGCCGCCTGACTGGTACTGCCGGTTACGATTCAGTTGCAAATTGGGTTGGAAATCGGTTTCAGGAGTGGGGGATAAAACCTTTGGGAGATAATGAAACCTATTTGCAGTGGTTTGATAACCCATATACCGAAGTAACAGGAGAAGGAAGAGTTACTTTACATATTGATGCCAATGAGGATAAAATCTATAAAGACTATGATTATATAACCGAATATATGCCAGGATCTACCTCAGATTCCGGGAAAGTTACAGGAGAAGTGGTATATGTTGGCTATGGAATTACAGCTCCTGAATTGGGTTATGATGATTATGAAAATGTTGATGTGGAAGGAAAGATTATTTTGATGGAACCTGAGGCTCCACTTAATCCTGGTGATGATCCAGAAGAGTTTAAAAAATGGGAGCCTTATTCCCGTCATCAGTATAAACTTAAAAATGCTGCAGACCATGGAGCAATAGGAATGATATATAATTACGGTCCCATTGCAAACCCAAACAATGCTTTTATCGAAGATTTTATTCATTCTCATGTAGGTGATACTGTGGTGAATGATTTATTTGCAGGGACTGGGAAAAATCATGAGAATACCCTGGCAAGGATAGAAAAGGATTTAAAACCACAGTCATTCAATACAGGTAAATCAATAACAATTAAGAATCATACAAAACATTATTCTGACGGAACAGGAAGTAATGTTATTGGTTTCATTGAAGGAGAAGATCCTGAGCTTAAAGATGAAGCAATTATCATCAGCGCTCATCTCGATCATGTTGGTTATTGTCATGAGATGGTTCCCGGTGCAAATGATAATGCTTCAGGAGTAGCTGTTTTACTGGGAGTGGCAAAAGCGCTGAGCCAAAATGATATTAACCTGAAACGCTCTATAGTTTTTTTGGCGTTTGGAGCTGAAGAGCAGGGGATAGTCGGATCACGAGTCTATATTGATAATCCGGCATTTCCTTTAGATAAAACCGCAGCCTTACTTAACCTTGATGGAGTAGGGGTGGGTGACAAGTTTGGAGCAGTAGCAGGTAAAAACTATCCTGATATTTTTGAAAAAGTTGAGCACGCGAATGAAAAGTATATTCACCGTGATATTCATTCCAGTGAATATTTGAATATTACAAGGCCGAGACTGGATGCCGCCAGGTTTATGTCCGAAGGAATTTCTTCTCTGAGTTTTTATAGCTATGGAAAATCTGCTCCCTATCATCAGCCTGGAGATAATCTCTCTGTGATTACTCCTGAAACTCTGGAGGATATGACTAAGTTGATTTATTTTTCTGTAATTAATCTGTCAAATAAGTAACAATTCATGAAAAGTTTTCGTAATATTGAAAGTTAAAAGTTTACACCTCTGATTACTCTGCCGGTTCGTGAGAATACCCACGGCCGGCTTTTTTTGTTTCTCAGCACATTAGTTAACTACCAAACATTTGGTTGATAATCTCAAATATATAACTCTTTGATTATAATGCCTTTTTCCTTCTAAATCCCTGGTATATAGTGGAAGACAGGTTTTTGTTTATAACTTGTTGATTAATAGTTGACTTAAAAATTTAACTTTCGGTTATTATTTAATAAAATGCGTTTATTTAGAAAAAGTATACTTATAATAATTTTATAATTTACTTGAGAAATAATTAAATAACTTTCGACCTGAAATATAAACTTAAATAAAACCAAAATTATGTCCAGCCGGAAAGATTCCTTAAGTTCCAAAGTAAATTTTGACCTGAACCATTCTGAAATTCATTTGCCACAAACAAAGAGAACCCCAGAAATTTATTTTAATAAGGAAACAGGAATTCTGCAAATTTCCGGCCGCTCAATGCCTAATCGCACAAATGATTTCTATTTTCCGGTTCTGAGACATATCGAAGAGTATATAAAAAATCCCTCAAAGCGTACCCAGGTGATTGTTAATTTAGAATATGTAGACTCAGCATCATCCAAATTATTACTTTCCTTGCTTCTACGGTTGAAAAAGGTTTTGCCTGCATATGACTTATACATCGAATGGCATTATGCTGAAGATGATTATGACATACTTGAGCTAGGTAAAACCTATTCTGAAATCAGTCAATGTGACTTTGAATTCGTTGAGAATGAGTGAATTGTAGTTTAATTCATTATTTTTTATACGTTTATTTACTAATTCCACGCATTCATTTTCTATTCCGTTACGATAAATAAATGGTCTGAAACTTATAGTCTATTCTACGTATATTCGTAAAAACCTTATAAAATGGAACTTTTAGTGACACGAAAAATTTTACAGCAGGTAGGGGAAGCCCCTGGCAAGGATATTGTGGAAATTAAAGAATCCGAACGAACCCCTAAAGTTTATATGGATAAGAATCACGGTATTATAAAATTTTCGGGCCGGGCAATGCCGGATAATGCTAAAACATATTTTGGTCCTCTTGTGGAATGGATAGAAAAATATGTTCAGGAACCGCAGGATAACACTCATGTTAGTTTTGATTTGGAATATTTTAATTCCTCCGCCTCAAAGATGATATTACAGATTTTTAAAACACTAAGTAAAATTGAACATAAAAATAAAGAGTTGAAAATTGAATGGTATTATATGGAGGATGATGATGATATGCTTGAGTCGGGAAAGACTTTTGAGGAACTAGCGGATCTGAATTTCGAATATATTGTTTATTAATGATAATAACTAAAACGGGTATATATGGAAGTAGTAGCAACAAAAGAAATTTTACGGGAAGTCAATGAGGCGAAAAATAAAGATGAAGTATTTATAAAAGGTACTTCTGAAACGCCTGAAGTTATATTAAACAAAAAGTCTGGAGAAATAAAATTTCAGGGTCGATCGATGCCTGAAGATGCTAAAAGTTTTTACGTACCATTAAAGGAATGGATTGCTGAATATGCAGAGAACCCAGCTCCGGGCACACATGTTGTTTTCTCGTATGAGTATTTCAATACAGCTTCATCGAAAATGATTATGGAAATCCTGGAGGAGATTTCGAAAATACAGGACAAAGACAAACAAATAAAGGCAGAGTGGCACTATCTTGAGGATGATGATGATATGCTTGAAGCCGGGGAAGATTACGAAGATATTACCGGGTTGAACTTTGATTACATTAGTTACGAATAACAAGCTTTTATTTTTATTGCCTCTATATACTGCTATAGGCAGGATATTTTATTACCAGAAATTTTGGGAGTTTCTGGTAATTTTTTATTTTGCAATAGTATTAAAAATTTAAAATAAACTTGTAGACTATGGCTGACCTTAAAAAAGAGCACAGGGCAACGCTTAATACTCCGCGCTATAACTATAGCTTAATGGCTAAAATGTTTTTCGCAGGTATGGATATACTTGCAGGGCGGAAAGATGATCTTCCAAAAGCTAAATTGCTGGAAATACTGGCAAGTATACCTTATAGAGTCTGGGAACTCAGGCATTATTTTAAACAGACCCGGAAATATTACAAATTCAGAAAAGTTAAAGATTTCCAAAAGGTAATTGATTGGGGTAGAGAAGCCCAGGATAATGAATATACCCACCTTTTAGTTATTCACGAAAAGATGAAAGAAGATGGTATAAAAGATAAATGGTATTTAAATCCTTTTATCACTTTTTTCATCGTTGTATCTTATATTATTATATCTAGAACAATGGCTTGTTTCAGCCAGAAAAGGGCTTTTCTTTTTAATGCTGAATTTGAAAATCATGCCGAAATGGTTTATGCTCAGTTAGTTGTAGACAACCCCCAATGGGAAGAACAAAAGGTTGAAAACGAATTTGTAAAGCAATATGCTGATGTGGAAACCTGGGCTGATGTTTTTCGTCGTATCAGTCTTGATGAGCGTGACCATATGAACCATAGTTTTATGTTCTGCGGAAAGAATGAGTTTGTTCATAAATATGAAGGAATGCCGGAGGGATACTAGATAATTGAGGTTGGATATTTGATGTTCGTTGCTCGTTGTTTGGTGTTGGGTTCCAGATGCCGGATATTAAATGTCAGGTGATGTTTGATGCAGGAACGAAAATGTTTCATTCAATTTTCATTCGGT
>JBKGZD010000113.1:0-8432 GCA_046545795.1 Bacteroidales bacterium
GAACTGTAGAATGAAATTTCATAATCAATAATTTTCCTCATAAAGATATTAAGTCTATAATAAACATCTCCTTTTGTGATATTAAAGTTTACTTTTTCATGGACGTTTCATATGCTTATGGTTTTCAATAACATAAAAGTATATAAATTTACAATTTTTTTTAATCCAGTTCCTTGCTCCGGATACAAAATAATCATTTACATAAAGGCAGTTTCCCCGGCATAAAAATATTTTAACCCTTTGGTGGGTTGACTTTCTTTTTCAAGAAGCTAAAAATTCTTAGAAGTACCAAAGACAGATTTTTCCTCATAACCAATTTCCGATATTTCCAAAAATCCGGGTACAGAGAAAAAGTAGCTCAAAATACAAGAGGCTGCACATTTTAAGATGGCAGCCTCTTGTTTCTTATTATGCTTATATACATAGTTTACCTGACGATATCCATTTCTTCTATAAGCCAGTCCACCTCCCCTATTTTATCAAGAATGAACAGGATATATCGAATATCTGTACTCACTGTTTTTTGCATATCATCCTCAAATTCAATATCCCCTGTCATACCTTCCCAGTTGCTGTCAAAAGCAAGGCCAATCAGCTCTCCTTTTCCATTCATTACAGGACTGCCTGAATTTCCCCCGGTAATGTCATTATCAGAGATGAAGCAAACTCTCATCTCACCATTCTCGCCATACCGTCCATAATCTTTTGCTTTATAAAGTTCTTTTAACTTATCAGGCACCACAAATTCGTAGTTATCAGGATCTTCTTTTTCCATGACACCTTCCAGCGTTGTATAATATTTGTATTTTACAGCATCTTCCACTTTATAACCTCCCACTTTTCCATAAGTCAGCCTCATTGTTCCATTTGCATCCGGGTAAAACGTCTTTTCCTTCTCCATTTTTCTCACACCATCGACAAACAGACGCATACCTCGCTGCAATTTCTGATCATACTGACTAGAAAGACTGTTCAGGTCTCTATACTTACTAAGAACAGACCGGGCATATTCATACACCGGATCTTCAGCAATTTCTTCTGCTTTTGGCTTGGTTATAAATTCATCAAACTTCTCTTTGTCAGTAAAAACAGACTGAGAATAAAGCTCATTCACATAATCCTCTACATTTCCTTCATGTCTTTCAAGACCCTCCTTAAAAACCTCAGGATAAGAATCTTCCGGGATACTATCCCTGAACATTGTAAACAAGGCCCGGGAAATATCACGATCGGTCTGCTTGTGATAATCTCTGAAATGTCTCTCGGCTGTTTTTTTAAACTGATTTTTTGCTTTTTTTATCTCTTTGCGATTAAACAATTCCTTAAAAAAGGGCATCTCCAGTTTGTTTTTCAAATCGGAAGCATTATTAGCAAAACTAGTTATTTCCGGTCCAATCAACAGGGCTTCCAATACATATTGAGAAGAATTCTGATACTCCCTTCTGTCATTATAAGCTTTCTGTATAAGATCAAGGGCTTCACCGTATTTTTCTTCTCTCTCTTCATTACCTGTGACCCATTCTACAAATTTTCTTTCACGGTCTTTTCTCTGAGATTCAAGATCAATGCGTTTAAAACCTTCCATCTGTCCAATGCTGTATTTCCAATAGTTGCTGGTGCCTTTGTACTTGGAAGAATACATAATACGGTGTTCAGGGCTTTTATTCATAGTTTCCTCCATAATCTCCAGCTTCTTACCCCTGATATTAATACGATTAGGATGGCTGATTTCCTTCAGTTCCTTAATTCCATAGGAAGTCATGAACCGGTCAGTATTCCCCGGATAACCCATTATCATGGCAAAATCACCTTCATCGACTCCCTCAATTGATACCGGTAAGTGATGGTCAGGCTCATAAGGAACATTGTCTTCAGAATATTCAGCAGGTTTTCCGTCGGGAGACATATAAACGCGGAACATAGCGAAATCAGCCTTATGCCGTGGCCACATCCAGTTGTCAGTAAGGCTTCCGAAATCACCAATAGAAGTTGGAGGAGAAGCTACAAGACGAACATCTTTGAAAGTCTCATATACCATAAGATAAAACTCATTCCCCTCATAAAAAGTTCTTACCGTAGCGTTATAGTGTGTTCCTTCCTCCGCTTCAGCTTCAATTTCCTTTCCTATCTCCTTTATCTTATCATTGCGCTCATCCTCTGTCATATCATCGTCTAAGTGTTCATTAACCCTGTCGGTTACATCTTCTACCCGCTTCAAAAACCGAACTGTTAATTCCGGGTTAGGGAGCTCCTCATCCATTGACTTTGCCCAGAATCCTTCCTTCAGATAATCATTTTCCACAGAAGAATGTGACTGTATTTGTCCGTAGCCACAATGCATATTAGTAAGCAGGAGTCCCTTGTCAGAAATCATCTCCCCCGTACATCCTCCACCAAAAATAACAATGGCATCTTTCAAACTTGAATTGTTAACGTTGTAAATATCCTCCGGACTAAGCTTCAGCCCCATTTCTGTCAGCTTATCCTGGTTCAGCTTGTGCAGCAAGTTAACCATCCACATGCCTTCATCAGCATTGGTCAATTTGCTGAACAACAAAGCAAAACCGATTAATGAAACTATAAATAACTTTTTCATATTGCATTTTAATTTTTCAGGTTACAAAATATATTCTCTGACTCCCCCAAATATACAATGTTTAATTTTTGGTTGTGAGATTGTTTAAGATTTTATGGACAAATAAGCCCAAACAATGAATTTTAATAAAAATCAAAATACCCAAACAAGTGTAATTTCAAATTCAAGAAATAAATCAGGAATTCCATCAAATTTACCTGAAAAAATTTCCATCGCTGTTTGCTTAATTTATATCTCAATGCTTTTGGAGGTATTTCATATACTCTTTTTCGATTCAAGTAAGATGAAGGTTACAGGAATATCTATTGATAATCTACTGGTAGATTTTATTCCTGTTTTGATGCTCGGGACTTTGGGATATATAATACATTTAGGCAAACAATAGGCGAGAGATGTATTTGTTGTCATTGTAATTTTTGCTGTCATGCAATTACCTTTCGTGTTTATATTCGATTCTTCCTATAGTTTACAAAATATTCTGCTTTATGGAGTTGAAGTTGGATTACAATTATTTGCCACGTTATTGTTGCTTCATAAAGAAGTGAGAGAATGAGCTTATTGAATCTTTATTTTAATCATTAGTCTGGCTAAGGAGTTTAAATATGATTTTAGATATTTATTTAATCCTCTCATGTAAAAAAAAACATAAAATCATTAAATTTACCATTACAAATCAATGAACAAATAAAACTCCATGTCCAAATTCCCCCACTACCAGCAACACGATGCCATGGACTGCGGACCCGCTTGTCTGCGGATGGTTGCTAAGCATTACGGTAAGAATTTTACTTTACAAACTTTACGCGACAGAAGCTACATAACCCGGGAAGGGGTTTCCATGCTGGGGATTAGTGATGCTGCTGAATCTATTGGGTTCCGTACGATGGGCGTGCGCATTAGCTGGGAGCAACTGGTCAGTGAAGCGCCATTGCCTTGTATTGCGCATTGGAAACAGAATCATTTTGTGGTGGTCTATAAGATAAAAAATGACAAGGTGTTTGTTTCCGATCCGGCCAGGGGAAGAATTACATACCCGAAGGATGAATTCATGAGGGGATGGGCAACCACTGAAGAGGATGGAGAGAAGAAAGGCCTGTGTCTGCTTTTGGAGCCCTCACCGGATTTTTATGCACAGGAGGATGAAAAACCTGATAAATCCGGGTTTAAATTCTTGTTTTCCTATCTGAAGCCTTATAGAAAATTTATCACTCAGCTTATCCTGGGCCTCCTTATTGGCAGTATGTTGCAACTTGTACTGCCTTTCCTGACTCAGGCTGTTGTCGATAAAGGTATCAGCAACCAGGACTTAAGCTTCGTTACGCTTATAATCATTGCTCAATTGGTGCTTATCGTGGGCAGAACTACCGTGAATTTTATCCGGAGCTGGATTTTGTTGCATCTGAGTACCCGGCTGAATATTTCGCTTATCTCGGATTTTCTCATAAAACTGATGAAATTGCCGGTGGCTTTTTTCAATACAAAAATAACAGGAGACCTGATTCAACGAATACAGGACCACAGGCGAATAGAGAATTTCCTGACAACTCAGACCCTGAACACACTCTTTTCATTTGTGAACCTGATCATTTTCGGTATAGTCCTGGGAATTTATAATTTAAATATTTTACTCATCTTTTTTATCGGCAGTGGATTCTATGTGGGATGGATTCTATTGTTCATGAAACGCCGCAGGGAACTGGATCACCGCCGTTTTGCACAGCTTTCCGACAACCAGAGCAATTTGATTCAGCTAATCACCGGTATGCAGGAGATTAAACTTCAGAACTGCGAAAAACAAAAACGCTGGGAGTGGGAAAGTATCCAGGCCCGATTGTTCCGTGTCAATATTAAAGGATTATCGCTTCAGCAATACCAGCAGGCAGGAGGTGTTTTTATTAATGAGGTCAAGAACGTGATCATCATTTATATCGCTGCCAGAGCTGTAATCGAAGGCTCCATGACTTTAGGCATGATGATGGCAGTGCAATTTATTATTGGTCAAATGAACAGCCCGATTCAGCAATTGATCAACTTTTTACATACTTCGCAGGATGCAAAAATCAGCCTTGAGCGTCTTGGAGAAATACACAATAAAGACGATGAGGAGGATTTAACCACTCCGAAAGTTTCAATTTTACCCGAAAAGGCGGATTTGAATATTGATTCACTCTATTTTCAGTACGAAGGCCCGCATTCGCCTTATGTTTTGGAGGATATAAACCTGAAAATACCGGAGAACAATGTGACTGCAGTTGTGGGAGCTTCCGGTTCCGGCAAGACGACACTGATTAAGTTGCTGCTGGGGTTTTACCCGCCGGTGAAGGGAAATATTAAAATTGGGGATATCTATCTGAACAATTTCAGCAATCGAGTCTGGCGTGATAAATGTGGAGTAGTAATGCAGGATGGATATATCTTTTCGGATACCATTGCCAATAACATAGCCGTTTCGGATGAGACTGTAGACAAAGAACTTCTGCTTCATGCTGTGAAGACTGCTAATATTCAGGATTATGTGGAGTCATTGCCGTTGGGGTATAACACAAAAATTGGGAAAGATGGTGTGGGACTGAGCCAGGGTCAGCAGCAGCGTATCTTGATAGCCAGGGCGGTATATAAAAATCCGGATTATCTGTTTTTCGACGAAGCGACCAATGCCCTGGATGCAAATAACGAAAGAATTATCATGGAAAACCTGAACGAATTCTTTGAAGGACGTACAGTCGTTGTGGTAGCGCATAGATTAAGTACTGTAAAAAACGCCGACCAGATCGTGGTACTGGACAAGGGAAATATAGTGGAAAGAGGAACACATACCGAACTTGCAAAGAAGAAGGGAGCTTATTATGAATTGGTGAAGAATCAGTTGGAGCTGGGGAGCTAATAGAACACAGATGACACAGATATTACAAATTTTCACAAATTATAAGTATGTTTTTATATAAGGAATTATCAGGAAAAATTATTCGATGCTTTTATAATGTTTATAATATTCTCGGATTTGGCTTTTTGGAAAAAGTATATGAAAATGCACTCTTGTTAGAGATGAGAAATTCTAAATTGGAGTGCGAGAATCAGAAACCTATAAAAGTTAAGTATAACGGAATTAATGTGGGAGAATATTTTGCTGATGTAATTGTTGAAAATAAAATAATTATCGAGTTAAAAGCTTCTGAAAGTATCTGCGAAGAGCATGAATTGCAGCTTATTAATTATCTTAAAGCAACAGAAATAGAATTAGGTTTGTTGTTAAATTTTGGTAAAAAGCCTGAGTTTAAAAGAAAAATATTCACTAATAACAATAAATCAGTGAATATCAGTTAAATTTGTGTTATCAGTGTGCTATTCAGAACACAGATGACACAGATATTACAAATTTTCACAAATTATAAGTATGTTTTTATATAAGGAATTATCAGGAAAAATTATTCGATGCTTTTATAATGTTTATAATATTCTCGGATTTGGCTTTTTGGAAAAAGTATATGAAAATGCACTCTTGTTAGAGATGAGAAATTCTAAATTGGAGTGCGAGAATCAGAAACCTATAAAAGTTAAGTATAACGGAATTAATGTGGGAGAATATTTTGCTGATGTAATTGTTGAAAATAAAATAATTATCGAGTTAAAAGCTTCTGAAAGTATCTGCGAAGAGCATGAATTGCAGCTTATTAATTATCTTAAAGCAACAGAAATAGAATTAGGTTTGTTGTTAAATTTTGGTAAAAAGCCTGAGTTTAAAAGAAAAATATTCACTAATAACAATAAATCAGTGAATATCAGTTAAATTTGTGTTATCAGTGTGCTATTATGGACGATAATAAGAACAAAGAAACCAACGAAGCCCAAAACATCAACCTCCGCTCTGAAGAGGTAAAGGAGATTCTTGGTCGTCCGCCGCGGTGGATGATTCGTTGGGGGATTACTGTGATTTTTATTATTATAGCGGGTTTGATTATTGGTAGCTGGTTTTTTAAATATCCCGATGTCGTGCCTTCAACAATTACGGTGACTACAGAAAATCCGCCTTCTCCAATTATTTCAAGAGCGAGTGGCAAAATCGAGCATTTGTTTGTGAAGGATAAACAGAAAGTTGAGAAAGGCCAGCCATTGGCAGTTATTGAGGATGCCGCACATTATAAAGACGTGCTTAGTCTTGAAAATAAACTCAAAAATTTTAAGAGCGCTCTCAGAAATGGAAATATAAAGCGTGCAGACTTTAATTTTGAATATACATTAGGCGATATTCAATCGTATTATGCAAGTTTTTTAAAACGACTGGAAGATTATGAGCATTTTGAAAAATTAAATTATCACAGTAAGAAAATTGCGTCTTTGAAAAAGGAAGAAGAACGTTACCGTCAACATTATCAAAGGTTATTAAACCAGCGGGAAATAAGCAAGAAGGAATATGAACTTGCCAAAAAGCAATTTCAGAGAGATTCAATTTTATTTGAAAGGAGCGTCATTCCCGAGGCAAAATATGAACAATCGGAAACAACTTTGCTGCAAAAACGTTACGCGCTTGAACAGTCTGAGGTTAGCCTGTCGAGTGCCCGTATTCAATTGTCAACAATAGAGGAGAATATCATTGACCTCGAATTGAAATATGAACAACAGAAGAACACTTTGGAAGTAACCCTTTGGGAGGCTTATGACAACCTGAAAGGAGCAGTTAGCCGTTGGAAGAGAACATTTTACATGGATGCACCAATAACCGGCAAAGTAACATTTACAAATTACTGGAGTGAAAATCAGCATGTTGAAACCGGGAAAAGAATTATGACAGTTATTCCCGAGAACGAGGGGGAAATCATAGGTAAAATGACGCTCCCGTTTCAGGGTGCCGGCAAAGTGAAAGAAGGCCAGACTGTAAATATTCGGTTTGCGAATTATCCACACATGGAATATGGAATGGTAAAAGGGGTTGTCCGTTCCATTTCTTTAGTACCTGAGGAACAAGCGTATACAGTAGAAGTAGGTTTACCCGATGGATTAACAACCTTCTATGGAGAGGAACTGGAATTCAGTCAGCAAATGCAGGGAACAGCTGAGGTAATTACAGAGGATACCAGGTTGCTTGAAAGAATTATTCGGCCATTGCGTTTTATAATGAACAAGAATTTGAAATAACATTCTGATTCATTTTTAATAATGCATTTCAACACTTCAGAAGGACCAAGCCTGTACTTTATTTTCCCCTTTGTTTTCCGTCACCATCTTCATCTTTACAGATCAACATTGAACAAACCAATTTTATTTTAACGGTTTTCGTCTTGTCTCTCTTATATTCACCAAAACGATTTCCTTCTTTCTCGGCTTATAACGGTAAGTAACAATAGTTAAACGATTGATCGGACCACGATACAGGTTT
The DNA here is from genome assembly GCA_046545795.1 of Bacteroidales bacterium. Lineage (GTDB taxonomy): Bacteria > Bacteroidota > Bacteroidia > Bacteroidales > UBA12077 > JAGXLC01. The sequence goes on from JBKGZD010000113.1 coordinate 7,971, forward strand.
TTATGTTTACCGGTGGTTCCAACATTTTGGGATTTTCTTTTAACAGGTCAAAGAAGTGGGCAGTTTCCCTCACAAAGTTTCTTACTTCTTTTTCACTCCATTCTTCTTCCAGGTATTTAATAATGCGATCATAACCCTGGGTAGCTTTTTTCGTCCAGACAAGTTTTACAGCCATTTTTTGTACTTTTTCATTACTTCCTCGTGGGGTGTGACTTCACCTCTGTCAGCCTCTGAAAGACCTTGTTCTATTTCTTCTCGTTCTTCCTGGCTTATCGTATCCCACCAATCAGCTTTTGTGGCTACTTTTTCTGACAAAAGTGTGCGTACAGCTTTTAATATATTCCTGTCTGATATTTTGTCGATCATATTGTGAAGATCGGCTCTTAGTTCTGTTACATCCATAATATACATGTTTTATCTATTACAAATTTAACGATTTATATTGACTTTTTGTTTTAATGA
>JBKGZD010000114.1:0-8303 GCA_046545795.1 Bacteroidales bacterium
ATATTAGATTTTAAATGTTTGATAAAAGGAGTCCACTTATCTATAAAAAAAAAGCAGAAAAGACTGGTTTTCTTTTCTGCTTTTTTTCAGCTTTTAGGTTTTCTCAATTTTGCTGGCCTTCATTCTTTTCTTCTTCAACAATTTTAAGGGCCATATTGAGTATAGTAGGGTCATCGATATTGACAGCTCCGCCATCCGGTCCTGGTCCGAAATGTATCCCAACACTCTCTCCACGATGGTAGTTAGCACCACCAAAATAATTTCTTACAGTGTCTTCCTTGAGGTTCAATCTTTCGGCAATTTTCTTTATCCCTCCATGCGGGAGGCTGTCTTTGATTTTTCGTAACTCATTGAATGTTATTGTCATATAGCATCAGTTTTGGTTGCTTAATCATATAAAATTAATAATTTTTTAGTACACTTTGAAAATTTTTTTTGTTTTTTTAAAGTGTATTTTAACAACCTGTTGACCAGGTTAGTATTTGCGATATCTCGGATTTTTGGGGCGTGCAATATTTACTTTTAATCTTTGTCCATTTATTTCCATTCCATTGGCTTTTTCCAGGGCTTTTTTTCCGTCTTCTTTATTCTCCATTTCGACAAAGCCGTATCCCTTACTGGTTCCTGTATCTTTGTCTGTAATGAGTTTGACTGATTTTACCTGTCCAAATTTTTCAAAAATTTTTTTTAATTCTGATTCATTGACCATGTCGCTGATGTTTCCTACATATAAATTCATACTGATAATGTTTGGATGTGAATATTTTGCTTGAATTGTTTCTTAAAAAGACATGAATTTATTTCAAAGATATGAAGAATATGCTTTCATCATATTATTAAATGAAATAAAATTTTTCATTCAATTTTTTGAAAAATATCAAAAAACTTTTATTTTTGAACGACCGTTCAACCAAAAAATATAAGATTGATGTCACCACGAACAGAAGAGCAATTTAAAGCCATAAGAGAGGAAAAGAAACAAAAAATCAGGGTAGTAGCTCTTGAATTATTTTCTGAACAGGGATATTATGGTACTTCTATTAGCAAAATAGCCAAAAGAGCTAATATATCCAAGGGACTGATCTATAATTATTTTTCCGGGAAAGAAGAAATTGTGAGAGACATTATTGACAATGGGATTCACAAAATGCTTGACGATCTGGATTTAAATAAAGATGGTGTACTTGAAACAGAGGAAATTGAACAGTATATTCATAAAATATTTGCCATTTTAAAGGAAAATCCTAAATTTTGGAAGCTATATTTCAGTATATCCCTGCAACCTCATATTTTTGATCTGGTGAAAGAGAAAGTTGATGAACTTACCCAGTATGTTTTTGCATTATTCACTGACTATTTTGAGAGAAAAGGGGTAAATGAACCTGGAACGGAAGCTATGTTGTTTGCAGCATTACTTGATGGTATTGGATTTCACTTTATAATGGCGCCTGAAGAATACCCTGTGGAGAAAATTAAAGATATATTAATAAAACGCTATGTTAAATCGTAATAAGATTAGAATAAAAGTTGTTATTGTGAATTTTTGTTACAAAATGATTGGTAATGATTAGGTTCAATTTTCGACAAATAATATAAAATCGATGATGATGAAAAAAATTGCTATTTTAAGTTTACCAATACTGTTGATTTTAGTTATGAATCCAGGAAAAGTTCCTGCACAGGAGTTATCATCCCGGGAAATTATGGAAAAAGCAGAAGACCAGTGGCAGGGAGAAAAATCAAGTATAAGTCGAATGACTATGAAAATAATCAGACCTTCCTGGGAGCGTACCATTAAGATGAAAAGCTGGATTAAAGGAAGAAATTATGCACTTACTTTAATTACTTCACCAGCAAATGAAAGAGGGCAAACCTTCCTTAAGAGGGAAAATGATATGTGGCACTGGATGCCATCAATAGACAGATTAATTAAACTTCCACCATCAATGATGTCTGAAGGCTGGATGGGATCAGACTATACGAATGATGATATTCTGAAAGAATCTTCAATTGTTGTGGATTACAACCATAAAGTGATTGGAGAGGAGAAAGTTAATGGAACTAACTGTTACCAAATCGAGCTTATACCAAAAGAAGATGCTGCTGTAGTGTGGGGTAAGGTTCTTAAATGGATATCAAAGGAACATTTTTTACAGATGAAATCTGAATATTACGATGAAGACGGAGAGCTTGTACGAACCGAAATAGCGGAGGAAACTAAAAAAATGGATGACAGGTATGTGCCAACCTATGTTGAAATTCTCCCTGCGGATGAGGATGATAAAAAGACAGTTTTAATCCTGGAAGATATTCAATTTAACAGGGATATCCCGGATGATTTTTTCTCACAGCAAAATATGAAAAGGTTAAGACCATAACTGAATAAAAAAATAATAGTTAGCAAGGAGAAATTAGAGTAAAACTCATATAATGACGGAATATTTAAAATTAGCATGGAGGAACATTTGGCGTAATAAACGCCGGACACTTATTACAACGGCATCAGTTTTTTTTGCTATATTCTTTGCCTTGATAATGAGGGCTTTTCAGCTTGGTAGCTATAGCAATATGATTGATAATGCAGTACAACTTTATTCAGGCCATATTCAGATTCATGCCAAAGGTTTTAAAGACAACCAAAGTATAAACAACTCTTTTGTATATGATCAAGACCTTTTTAATACCTTAAATGATCATGATTTGATTAAGGAAGTAATTCCCAGGCTTGAATCATTTGCTTTGGCTTCTTCAGGGAACAAAACAAAAGGTGTGCTTCTGATGGGTGTTGACCCCGTGAAACAAGATGAAATGTCTAAATTGTCTGAAAAGATTGTAAAGGGTGGATATCTGAGTGGAGGAGAGAATAGTTTACTACTATCACAAACACTTTCAGAATTCCTTAAGGTATCTGTAAATGACACGATTGTACTGCTCAGCCAGGGATATCACGGAGCTACGGCAGCAGGTAAATACCAGGTAAAAGGGATTGTCAAGATTCCCAAACCCGACCTGGATAACAAAATGGTATATTTACCATTACATACAGCACAACAGATGTATCTGGCCAATGACAGGTTGACAACTGTATCTGTTAATATTCATGATTCTGATGAACTTCAATATATGGTGGATGAATTAAATAGATTATTGCCTTCTGAAAAATATGAGGTTCAGTCATGGAAAGAATTAATGCCGGAACTCGTCCAGCAAATTGAGTCAGATAATGCCAGTGGCTGGATATTATTGGCTATTCTATACATTATAATTGCTTTTGGCGTTTTTGGAACGGTAATGATGATGGTGGTGGAGAGAAAAAAAGAGTTCGGTATAATGGTGGCAGTCGGAATGAAAAGGATTAAGCTTGCCGTTATAGTTGCCATGGAAATGGTTATGATTGGGATGTTAGGTTTGTTGAGTGGGATTGCAGGAAGCATACCCATCATTTTATATTTTTATCATAATCCAATCAGGTTATCAGGAGAATTGGCTGAAACAATAGAAGTCTATGGTATTGAAGCAATATTGCCACTTGCCTGGCAAGCTGATTATTTTGTGAATCAGTTTTTAATTGTAGCATTAATTGTAGTTGTTGCTGTGATCTATCCGGTTTATAGTATTACTAAATTGAAGCCGGTAGAAGCTATGCGTGATTAATTTTTTTAAAAGAATTTAAAAAGAATATTATGATATTATCAATCGCATGGAAAAATATATGGAGAAATCGTTTGAGAAGCTTAATTGTGATTATTGCAGTGTGCATAGGAATGATTGGCGGGATTTTTTCTTCTGCTATTTTCAAGGGTATGTCGGAAAGCAGGGTAGAGGAGGCAATTAAGTATGAAGTATCTCATGTTCAAATACACCATCCTGAATTTTTGAAAAACCAGGAACTTTCGTATACGATCCCCGGAGCTGATTCAATTTCCCGGGCATTATCCCAGCTTCCTGAGGTGAAGGCTGTGAGTAATCGCATGGAAATGCCGGTTATGATCAAGTCTTCGAATACAGGAACAGGGGTTCAGTTACTTGGAATTGATACGGAACAAGAAAAGCAGGTTGCCGATATTTATAAGGCTGTATATGACAGTACTGAACTTGTTGACAGATATAATTTTTCCAATAGCGAACAGTTGGAAAAATTTCTAAATGATAGTGTTGGTCATTATTTTGAAAAAGAAACCCGCTATAACCAGATTGTGATTGGCGAAAAGCTTGCGGAGCAATTAAAAGTGGATGTTAAATCAAGATTAGTTGTTAACCTCCAGTCTGCTGATGGTAGTTTGACAGGAGGGGTTTTTCGGGTAGGAGGAATTTACCGAATAACAAACTCGACTTTTGAAAATTCCGTTGCGTTTGTTGACAAAGATGATTTGGCTGAACTCGCCGGTCTTGAGGATGGAGCTACCAATGAAATGGCAATAAGGCTTAACCGGGGATATGACCCGGATCAGTTTGTTGAAAAGTTAAGCGCCTTGAATCCTGGGTTAAGTGTAATGTCATGGAAGGATATTCAGCCGGATGTTGGTATGCTCACAGAATGGCTCGATGTAATGCTTTATGTGATTATGATTATCATATTGCTCGCATTGGGTTTTGGTATTGTGAATACAATGCTTATGGTTGTAATGGAGCGTATGAAAGAGCTTGGTATGCTTATGGCAATTGGAATGAACAAAGTACGCGTTTTTTCAATGATAATGCTTGAAACGATTTTTCTCTCATTGACAGGGGGAGTTGCAGGGATGATAATAGCTGCAGGGCTTGTGAGTTACTACAATCATGCTGGTATCAACCTTGAACTTTTCTCACAAGGCTTTGAGGCTATAGGATACAATCCGGTTCTTTACCCGGCTATAGGTGTTGGATTTTATTTTACAATTACGTTAATGATTATTTTAACTGCGATAATTGCTTCGGTATATCCGGCACTTAAAGCGCTCAGACTAAGGCCTGCTGAAGCTCTAAGAATTGATTTATAACACAAATGCATTTTGCTGAAAGAGATCAAACAATACAAAAATATCTAACATTATAAACATATTATTATGAAAATCCTGGATATCAATAATGTACATAAAATTTATTCTGAGACAGAAGTAGAGGTTCATGCTGTTAACGGGATTAATCTGGAATTTCAAAAAGGTGAATTTGCCGCCATTGTTGGTCCTTCAGGCAGTGGAAAAACAACTTTGCTGAATATGATAGGTGGTTTGGATCAACCAACGTCAGGAGAAATTATAATAAATCATACAAATATAAAGGACCTCAAGCCTTCACAATTGATTGATTTTCGACTGTATAATATTGGGTTTGTTTTTCAGGCCTATAATCTTATTCCTGTACTTACTGCACAGGAAAATGTTGAGTTTATAATGCATTTACAGGGGAAATCAAAAAAGGAGAGAGAGGAAAGAGCCAAAGAACTTTTAAATGCGGTAGGATTGGGGGACAGATTAAACTCGCGACCCAGTAAATTATCGGGAGGCCAGCAACAAAGAGTGGCGGTGGCAAGGGCTTTGGCTTCAAAACCAAAATTTGTCCTGGCTGATGAGCCGACTGCAAATCTTGATTCAAAATCCACGGAGAATTTACTTGATATTATGGATAATTTGAATAGAGAAGAACAAATAACATTTATTTTCTCAACACATGACTCGCGAGTGGTGAAAAAAGCAAGAAGGGTAGTCACTATTGAAGATGGAAAAGTGAAAACTGATGAATAAATATAGCATAATCCTATTATTATTGATGTTTTCATTCAGCCAGGCTACTGGCCAGGTTGAGCCTGAAGAAAAGAGCTCGGTCTCTCTTGGAGGTTATGTTAAATACATGAATACAAACATGGATCCTCCTGGTTATTTGTATAATTATCTGGATTTGCCTGAAGGTGCATGGTTTAATGAAAGCATGATTCATAACAGATTGAATTTCAGGTTATTTGCAACAAACAACCTGAAAGTAGCATTTGAGGTTCGTAATCGACTCATTTACGGAGATTTTGTAGAGAGTTTTCCTGGCTATCACCGGATGATAGAAAGGGATGATGGATATCTGAATGATCTGACTTTTAATATCGTAGAAGATGATGCTTATTTGTTAAATACATCAATAGACAGGCTGTGGCTGAATTATATCCTTGGTGATTTTGAGATTACATTGGGTCGTCAGCGTATAAACTGGGGTCAGAGCTATGTGTGGAATCCAAACGATATCTTTAATACCTATTCTTTTTTTGATTTTGACTATGAAGAAAGACCAGGAAGTGATGCAATACGGCTGCAGTATTATCCCACATACAGTTCGTCTATTGAAACGGCAGCCAAAATCAATAAAGATGGCAAGATAACTGCAGCTGGATATTATAGGTTGAATGTCAGCAACTTTGATATTCAGTTTTTATCAGGTATTCTCAACCAGGAAGATTTTGTTGCAGGGATAGGGTGGAGTGGTAATCTGAAACAATTCGGAGTTAACGGAGAATTGACATACTTGCATCCCACAAACGAATCTGAAGGGACTGATCCAGTTGTTTTATCCTCTCTTTCAGCGAATTATAAGTTTGACAACTCACTTTACTTACAGTTTGAAGGATTTTATAACGGTTATTACCAATATATGGATACTGATGCTTTTGCCGATTTTTATTTTACCCCTGTTTCTCTGAAAACAATGTCTTACAGTGAGTTTTCCTGGTTCGGTCAGGGGTCTTATCCAATACATCCTTTGCTGACAGGTACACTGGCATTTATGTATTATCCTGATATTTCCGGCTATTTTATCAACCCATCTCTTCGGTATTCTCTTTCTGATAATATCGAAATTTCCACTTATGTTCAAATTTTCAAAGATAACTCCTCCAAGGAGTTCAATGAACAGATAAATTTCTTATTTTTCAGACTAAAATGGAGCTTTTAAAATATGTTGTCATGGAATAAGTTATTATCTGCCAAGCGTTTTGGTTTAGAAGAGCAAAGGGTTACGAATACAGCTGATGTGAGATCTCAGTTCCAAAGAGATTTTGACAGGGTTATATTTTCATCTCCTTTCAGGCGTTTGCAGAATAAGACACAGGTATTTCCTTTACCAGGTAGCGTCTTTGTTCATAATAGATTAACTCATAGTCTTGAAGTGGCAAGTGCAGGCCGGTCAATTGCCAATTTAATTGCCCTGGAATTACAGAATAAACCCGGCATCGGGAATAAGGATATCATTAATGAATTGAGTTCAATTGTTTCTGCAGCCTGTTTATGTCACGATATGGGTAATCCACCTTTTGGTCATGCAGGAGAGGAGGCAATTTCGAGATTTTTTAAAGAAGGAGAGGGGAGACATCTTCGAAAAATGGTACGGCAGAAGGAATGGCTGGATTTAGTGAATTTTGAAGGAAATGCAAATGCCTTACGAATGCTTACTCACCAGTTCAATGGCAGACGAAAAGGAGGATTTGCGCTAACATATACCACACTTGCATCCCTGATTAAATATCCTTATGCCTCTGATTATAACCCACAAAAGCCTAAATACGGCTATTTCCAGTCTGAAAAAGAAACTTTCCAGTCAATAGCTGATGAATTGGGTTTGATTAAACTGAATTCTTCACCCGAAGTATATGCGAGACATCCTTTAGCCTTTATTGTTGAGGCTGCAGATGATATTTGTTATGAAATTATGGATATTGAGGATGCCCATAAATTAAATATTTTAACTACAGAAAGGACTCATGATTTGTTGTGTAACTTCTTTTCTGAAAAAGATGACAGGGACTTTTTTATCAGAAAAGAAAGCGTATTCAGGGAGGTATCTGATACTAACGAACGTATAGCCTATTTGAGAGCTTCAGTTATCAATAAACTGGTACGTGAAACTGCTCAGATTTTTTTAGACAATTATGACAAAATTATGAAAGGAGAATTTAATTTTTCTCTTATTGATAAACTCCATGGAGAATCTAAAAAAGCCTTCTCTGTATGTAAAGAATTAGCCATCAATGAAATTTATAATCACCGGTCAGTTGTTAAAATTGAATTAACCGGCTACAATGTATTAGGCACTTTATTAAAGGCTTATACTAAGGCAGTGTTTAATCCTGGTGAAAAGTATTCACGAAAACTATTGTCCTTTTTGCCAATGCAGTTTAGAATTGACAATACTTCTGCTAGCACTTATGAAAAAACAAGGTCTGTTATAGATTTTGTTTCCGGAATGACAGATTTATATGCTGTAGACCTTTTCAAGGATATAGAAGGTATACGTTTATAATATCATTTTACCTGAGTATAATTTGATGAAAAAAGGAGTCCTCC
>JBKGZD010000115.1:0-8075 GCA_046545795.1 Bacteroidales bacterium
ACCTCGTTTTTGGATAATCTTGATTGATCCTGGTGCTTCAAATTATCGCCTAGCTTTTAAAACTCCTAACAGTTAAAGTTTTTCTTTCTTATGAATGCGCCTATTTACTGTCATCCAGTCTGACCAGGTCATAATTATTTGTCCCCAGGCCTATTTCTTCCGCATACTTAAGTTGAATGGCGGGGTCTAGTTGAGGATAAAATTCTTTAAAGGGATCTATACCATTGTTTGCTTTTATTACCAGGTCATAGCTTGCCCGGTCAATAGCCACCGGATCATTAGAAGCAAGGAAGCCGATGTCACGTACTAAAGGTTCATCGTTTGCGGGGTCGCAATCACAGGCGGGAGCTACATCTGTAATTATATTTACGTATAGCATTTTCGTGCCGAAATTTTTTTTCACTCCATATGCATATTCGGCCATTTTTTTCTGGGTGTTTTCAGAGGATGAATCCCAGTTGATTTTTATCGCACCTTCCGGACATACCGCTATGCATCTGGCGCATCCCACACAGTTTTCTGTTATATACGCTTTTTTTGCAATTTCAATGGCCTTTTCCTGGCAATGCTCAATGCATTGGCGGCAGGCTGTACATTTATCCTGGTTGACCGTAGGACGGCTTTCAGAGTGCATCTCTAATTTTCCCTGTCTGCTGGCGCAACCCATAGCAAGGTTTTTTACGGCTCCTCCAATACCTGTCAGCATATGTCCTTTGAAATGGCTGACACACATCATACCATCAGCATTGATTATATCAGCAGCAAGATGAACTTTCTCAGATAAAGGAAGATCTACCTTTTCCTCAATGCTGTTTTCTCCTCTCAAACCATCAGCTATTATAACCGGGACCTGGTGTGTGGAGTACCCAAATCCATTCCAGTTGGCACAGTAGAGATGATCTACACTGTTTGTCCGCATTCCTACATATAGTGTATTGGTGTCTGTGAGGTAGGGTTTTGTATTCATGTCTTTTAAAGCACCAATGATCGGCCTCAGGTATACAGGGCGAAGAAAGGCCGTGTTTCCCAGTTCGCCAAAATGTACTTTAACAGCGACCAGTTCTTTTTCCTGGAAAGTATCACTGATATTCACTTTTTTAAGTAATTTGCTTATTTTATCCAGTGGACTCTTTTGTGTTTTGTTTTGTAATGACGAGTAAAATACTTTTGCTTGCATAATCTTCATTGATTTTAAGTTTGTAATAACATCCCGGGGCTGTTTAAAAAGTTCTTTATAAAAGACTTGCTGAAAAATATTTTGTAGAAAACAGCCTCATCTTTATAACTTAAGAACTTTGGTAAACTATGAAACGTTCATGATAAGATAAACATTCCCTTTTGTGATAATCATGTTTATTTTATCATGGTAAGTTCCATATGACCTATTAAAAATAAACTTATGAAAATTTTAACCGATGACAAAATAACAAATTTATTCTTTGTGTTATTATTAAATTTTTCAATGTTACTAAACATATAGTATCATTTATTTTTTAATTTAGCCTGCTTATTTAAATATTTCTCATGGACAAAAGGACTAAAAATATATTGCAAGGCCTTGGCGGGGCCTTGATTGCATTTATTTTTCTTTTTTTTACACTTAGGGATAAACCGCTGGATTTAATTGTTCAAAACATTTCAGAATCGAAATGGATATTTATTTTTTTGAACGGTTTATTTCTTGCCTTAATATTTTTTCTAAGGGCTTTGCGATGGAGGATATTAATAAAGAACCTGGGGTACTCTGTTAAACGCCGTCATATTGTATTGGCAGTAACTATGGGATATTTCGTAAACAGCTTTACGCCAAAACTTGGTGAATTTGTGCGTTGCCTTTATTTGCAAAAGACTTCCGGTGTGCTCCTGGTTCGTAGTTTAGGCTCGGTAGTTTCAGAGCGGATCTACGATATACTTGTTCTGCTTTTAGGTTTAATTATAATTTTTATTATAGAGTTCGAGCGTTTATACCGATTATTTGGACGTTTTTTTGAAAATAATATCGACAATATCTCAATTTTTGGTAGCGAGGTATTGATATATTTCCTTATTTTCCTGGGGGTGTTAGTTATTGTATATTTTACTATTTCAAAAGGCCTGCACGTGAAAGTTAAAAATCTTTTAAAAGATTTTGCTGAGGCAATTCGAAAAACTTTGTACCTGAAAGAGTACCGGAAGTTTTTTATTCTGACAGTTTTAATCTGGGCTGCTTTGATATCTATGAATTATGTCGCGCTCAAAGCGTTGCCTGCTACTGAAGATAAAGGATGGTATTTCGCTGTAATTGTCTTATTTGTTGGAGGGATAGGATGGGCTTTGCCAACCCCTGGAGGTATTGGCACGACCCATTATTTTATTTATCAGCTTTTTTTCATTTTTAATTTAGATCCCAATTCAGGTATCAGTTTTGGCATTTTATCGAATGGATTAACTTTTATCTATACTTTGATTTTTGGATTTATTGCCTTGCTTTATTTCTTTGTTTTACAAAAGAAATTATTTAATCAAAAAGGTGAATTTGTCCATGGTAAATAATGGTTAATTTGATCTTAATTTATAATTTTGTTAGAAAAAGCCATATGCCATATTCCTTTGAATCTTCACTTGGCAGATTAACCCAGCAAGTATCAAAAGGTTTGGGGAAATTGCTTGAATATAAATTTTTTCAAGCTGGTTATACCATTAGCGCTGCTCAATGGACTGTTATTTCGTACTTAAATAGTTCAGGAAAAGCTACTCAGAAACAAATTGGTCGCTCTATGAAAGTAAATAAAGTGATGATCAAAAGGATAATAGATAGCCTGGAATCTGAGGGATATCTAAAGCGCATCCCAGCTAATGAAGATCGTCGTTATAATATAGTTGAACTGACTAACAAGGGGCAATCGCTTTATAGTGAATTGGTACCTTATGCAGAGATGACCCTGAATGAGGTTTGTGAGCAAATAGACAACACTGAGATACAGAATTGTTTGGGTACATTAAGTAAGATAGCCAATAAGATAGAACAGTTCGAAAATTTTTCTTCTTGATACTCAATGGAGTGGTTTTTATATTGAAATATTTAATTGGTAAATTTTAGTTAAATTTTAATTTTGTAAAAGAATTTTATAGTCGCGAAAAATATGGGAAATTTTATTGTTTCAGCAAGAAAGTACCGGCCTTCAACTTTTGATAAAGTTGTTGGTCAATCATCTATTACCAGAACCTTAAAGAATGCAATTAAAAATAATCATCTTGCACAGGCATATTTGTTTTGTGGGCCGCGTGGAGTTGGTAAAACAACAATAGCACGTATCTTTGCAAAGACTATAAATTGCCATAATTTAAATGAGAACCTGGAACCGTGTGATGAATGTGAATCATGTAAAGCATTTAATACTCACCGCTCTACGAATATTCATGAACTGGATGCCGCTTCAAATAATACAGTGGATAATATTCGGAGTTTGATAGAGCAGGTTAGAATACCACCACAGATTGGTAAGTACAGCATTTATATAATAGATGAGGTGCACATGCTGTCAGCATCAGCTTTTAATGCATTTTTAAAAACCCTTGAGGAACCACCACCGCATGCTATATTTATACTTGCCACAACGGAAAAGCATAAAATTATTCCCACAATTCTTTCCCGTTGTCAAATATTCGATTTCAACAGGATAAAAGTGGACGAAATTGTGGAATATCTTCAACAAATATCTGAAGAAGAAGGGGTTCAATATGAAAATGATGCATTTACAATCATAGCACAAAAGGCAGATGGTGCAATGCGGGATGCCTTATCTATCTATGACCAGGTAGTCAGTTTCAGTGATAATCATATTACTTATCAGAAAGTACTGGAAAATCTTAATGTCCTTGATTATGATTACTACTTCCGGTTGACGGATGCATTTTTACAAGGTGATCATAAAGAAGCGCTTTTAATTTTTAATGAAATTCTTGATAAAGGTTTTGATGCTCACCAATTTATAAACGCTTTAAGTAAACATTTCAGAAATTTACTGGTGTGTAAGGATGAAAAAACGCTTGACCTCCTGGAAGTAGGCGCTGGCATTAGAGAAAAATATAAGGTGCAGACAGGTAAAACAGACCTGGGTTTTTTGATTGAAGCTCTGAATACCACCAACCGTTATGATGTAACCTACAAATCGAGTATGAATCAGAGGTTACATATTGAACTTGCTTTAATTGATCTGTGCAATTTAGAATCGTTAAAAAAAAAATCCCAAACAGCCCTGATAAAATAGACAAAACAGGGGAAGAGGCTGAATCAGAAAAGAAGACAATAAGGAAAGAAAAACCCCAGGAAAAAGAGAAAGCTGAAAATAATCAACCAACAGGATCATCAGATGTAGAAGTACCTCATACCAGAACTTTTTCTATAAATCAGGCTCTTAACGGGAAGAAATCCAGGTCTGATGATAGAGAAAAGAAACCACCAAAAGAATCAAAAGATGATGATTCTGCAGAAGAGAATTATGGAGATTATGAATTTTCTGCAGAAGAGCTTATTTCGGCATGGAAAGACTTTACAGAGACTGTGAAAGACAGGCCACGGTTATTTCACTTGTTTTCCTCCAGAACACCCGAAATTAAAGAAAAAGAAGTAGTACTTATTCACCTGGATAACCCACTTCAGAAAGATATTATTGAAAATATACTTCCCCAACTCCTTAGTAGTTTGAGGAAAAAGCTGAACAATAGCAATATATCCATAGAAACAAAAGTCATACATACAGAAACTGAAGAAAGCGATAATGGGAAACTGTATACAATGGAAGATAAATTTAATTATTTGGTGCAGAAGAATCCTGCACTACAAAAACTAAAGAGAAACATGGATCTTGATTTTGATTATTGATTTTACTGAATATCAGTAATATATGAAATTTATGATATAGGACATAAAATAAATCACTATAAATTGATAAGTTTACACGATAAAATTAAAAACTATGATAAATATGGATTGGAGTAATTTACCATTCGGTTTGCATAAAACTGATTATAACATCCGTTGCCACTACAAAGATGGCAAATGGGGCGATATTGAAGTTTCTACCTCTGAATACCTGAATGTCCACATGGCTGCAACAGGTTTGCATTATGGCCAGCAAGCATTTGAAGGGATGAAGGCTTATAGAGGTAAAGATGGAGAAATTAGAATTTTCCGCTGGGAGGAAAACTTTAAGCGTATGGAACGTTCGGCACATGGTGTCTTAATGGAACCTGTTCCTATGGAAAAATTTAAGGAGGCTATTGTAACAGCTATTAAAAAGAATGAAAATTACCTTCCTCCTCATGGCACTGGAGCTGCATTGTACATAAGACCATTGCTATTTGGTTCCGGCGCTGAAATTGGGGTAAAACCTGCAAATGAATATACTTTTGTAGTTTTTGTTACTCCTGTTGGACCTTATTTTAAAGAAGGATTCAACCCTATAAAGATTGCTATTGTCAGAGATACTGACAGGACAGCGCCCAATGGAACAGGAATGTATAAAGTAGGAGGAAATTACGCTGCAAGTCTACAGGGCATAAAGCGAACAAAAGAAGCAGGATACGCCCAGCCTTTATATTTGGATGCGAAAGAGAAGAAATATATTGATGAGATTGGTGCAGCAAACTTTTTTGGGATAAAGGATAATACATATATTACCCCAAAATCCAATTCTATATTGCCTTCAATTACTAACAAAAGCATTATGGAAATGGCGCCGGATATGGGGCTGAAAGTAGAAAGACGTCCGGTTCCTGTAGAAGAACTTGAGTCATTTGAAGAAGTAGGAGCGTGCGGTACAGCTGCAATTATTGCTCCCATAGGCGAAATTAAAGACCTGGATAATGATAAAACATTTACGTACAGCAAAGATGGTAAGCCAGGACCGATTTCAACAAAGATTTACAATAAATTATTAGGCATTCAATTTGGTGATGAACCAGACCCTTATAATTGGGTGGAAATTATAAAATAGTAGAAATGCGATAGAATTCAAAAGCAAAAGCCCGAATCTCTGGAATTCGAGCTTTTGTATTTTGTGTGTTTGAATTTATAGCTTTTTTTCCTGTAAGTTTATTCTTCTGAGAAATCTTTAAGCAGCTTCCTGTAAGCTGAAAACACATTTGCTCTAGAAACAAAACCGAGGTATTTTCTATTATCCAGTACCGGGAGATTATAGTGATTGGTAGATTGAAATTTTTGGGCAACCTCTTCCATAGACTCATCAGGGTGAACAATCGGACTCGGCATATACATTAACTCAGAAACGTAAATTTTATCGTATTTTTCTCTGTCAAACATAATATGCCGGATTTCATTGATAAATACAATTCCTTTAAGGTTATATTCCTCGTCGACAACGGGGACAATATTTCTTTCTGACTGTGCAATAACTTTAACAAGTTCTCCTAATGTAGCATTTTCATGAATGGTTTTAAAATTGGTTTCAATAAGGCTCTTAACTTTCATTATTGATAAGACTACTTTGTCTTTATCATGAGTAAAGAGCTCACCCCTTCTTCCTAATTGATAGGTGTACACTGAGTATTTTTCAAAAATCCGGATTATTGCATACGATATTGTTGCCGTTATCATTAATGGGAAAATTAATGCGTAGCCCCCTGTTATCTCAGCAATAAGGAACATGCCTGTTAATGGGGCATGGAGCACTCCTGCGATTAAACCTCCCATTCCTGCCAGCGCGAAATGGGTTTCAGGAAGGTCTCTTAAACCAAAGAAGTTAATTATTTTAGCAAAAAACAGTCCGCTGTTAACCCCCATAAAAAGTGTAGGCGCGAAAATACCTCCAATACCGCCACTTCCGAACGTTATTGAAGTAGCTATAACTTTAAGAAAAATGATTAAAATAAAGAAAAGGAAGATAAATATTACATTGTCTTTAAGTCCGTAAAATATACTTCGTTCAAATAGGTAGTCAATATTGCCGTGCAAACTTGCGTTTATCGATTCATATCCTTCACCGTAAAGCGATGGGAATAAGAAAACTATTAATCCTAATGCCATGCTCCCAATTGCCCATTTTGTATATTTGTTTTTAAAATTATCGAAAAATTGTTCAACTCTTTTGTACATCCTGGTAAAATAGACAGAGACAAGACCGGCAAATACGCCTAAGAGAATATAAAACGGTACCTGGTTAATCATGAAGTCTTGTTGAATTTGAGCAGGATACAATACATCCATTCCCAGGAAGAGAAATGAAGTAAGAGCGGCAGTTAATGAAGAGAGTAAAAGGGGGATTAGAGACGACATCGTGAGGTCAATCATCAGTACTTCAAGAACAAATACAATACCTGCCACCGGGGCTTTGAAAATAGCTGACATAGCTCCTGCACTGGCACAGGCAAGCATAAGAAGAACCTGCCGGAAATTAAGTCTGAATATTTTGCCAATATTGGAACCCCATGCTGCTCCTGTTGCCACGGTAGGACCCTCCAGTCCAACCGAGCCACCAAACCCCACAGTTAGAGCACTGGTAACCACTGAAGAGAACATATTGTGAGGTTTAATTTTTCCTCCTCTTTTGGAAATTGCCTCAAGAGTTAGCGGGATACCATGTCCAACACGTTTTTTAAGGATCTTGTCCATAAACAGAACAGAACCAAGAATACCAACTGCGGGAAGTATAAAGTATAAATAGTTCTCATAATCCTGAACAAAACCACTGGTGAGAAGGGATTTGATTAAATGCACAGCATTCTTGATAATTATAGCTGCAAATCCTGCAACAATTCCAATCAAAATGGAAAGAATGTAAATGAATTGTTGATCAGTTAAATGTCGTTTTCTCCAAAGAATTATCTTACCCAGTGTTTTATTATGTTTCATATGGTTATTTTTAATTTTCAAAGGTCATATGGAACTTACCATGAAGGTTTCATATGTGTATTTTAACTCTTCGAAAGGTCATATGATAATATTTATTCAATGTTCGTTTGATATTGTCCGCAAAAATAATATTTCTTATGATAAGATAGAATGGGATTTAGATAAAAAATAAAATTCACTCTTTTATGTTCTAATTGTCCCTGCCTTTGCCGGAATCTTTGAT
>JBKGZD010000116.1:0-8063 GCA_046545795.1 Bacteroidales bacterium
TATAGAAAAAGATTTTTTATTCAATATTTTTTAATTCCTCCCAGGTATTGTCTCTTGCCGGGTTCATTTCCAGGGCTTTTTGAAATGCTCTTTTACTTTTTTCCAGCAAAATATCTCCTTTTGTATCTTCCAGCACAGCTTTTTCAGGATAGTGTTCCTGGCATACTTCAAGGTAAAACAGCGCTTTATCAAGCTGATTAGCCTGGAATAATTGATATGCATATGAATTCAGGCGACCTGCCGAAACAGCGTTTGTGTCGTTTTTAGCTTCTGAAGCTTCTTTTAATGTTTGGAGAGCTTTTTCTTTTTCACCCATCAGTATTTGTAGATTCATGAGCGATACCTTGGGAATGGCTGATTCAGGATAAAGCTTGGCAAAGCGTTTTGCTATTTTCATGTATTCATCAGGTTCAGAATTCATAGCGCCCAACCAGATAGTTTCAGAGATTTCATTGGTAAAATCAGGATAGATATCTTTATTTCTAAAAAGCTTTTTAAGCTCCCTGGTTTGTTTGTCGTTGTCTGTATGAGGGGCAATCCATAATCTCCTTGTATAGTCATTCCAGGAGTCCTGCCAGTCTGAATGATACTTCCCGATTTGCTCTTCTATTTCCTCATTAATCTTAAACTGGTTCTCGCCTTTTTCCTTGGCTAACCTGATATAATCATTAAAAAACCGGAACGCTCCATTTTTATGGTATTCATCCAGCTTTTCTTCTCCATATTTTTCAGCCAATTGCTTTGCCATATAGGAGCCCATCCTGACATAGGCCATATTGCCTTTGGGATGCCTTCCAAGCTGTATTTCCGTTTTTACAGAATCATAATTTTTTTCAAGGGTCTTTTTTTGAAATGTGTTATTGAAAAAATTAAAAATCTGGATCAGCTCATTTTCTTGAGTTTCTTTAGGCTTTTTGTATCTTTCAAAATGTGCCAGTCCATAGTTATATATTTCCCATAACCCATCAATAATAGTTTTGTCGTATTTATCTTCAGTGTAAGGCTTTACATTCCACCCTTCATCCATAATCAACTGATAAAGTCTCCGGGGGTAAGCATACAAGTCTCCCCCTTCAAAGTTATACGCGCAGGCAATGTTAAGATCCAAAGCCGGGAATCTCAGAAGGATGGTTTTTGTTTCAGGTTGTGAGCCTGTGTGATATGCCAAAAAGTGTCCATTTACCGGTTCAACTCTCCAGCCCATTGCATACCCGGTTAATTTTCCATCATCTGTTGCCATGGAAGTTTCCATCAAACGTGTGCTTTCTTCAGAGAGTAGCTTTTCATTGTTAATGCCAGCAGCATAATTTAACAAATCAGGAATTGTTGATATTTTTCCACCGGCTGCAAAACGACTGCTTATATCAACATACTCTGAATGTTTCAGTTCATTAAATTCCAAGCGATAACCTTTTGCCCTGTTTGGAACTACCTTATCCGGGTCATCCATGTAAGTGGATTCCATATTTAAGGGTTCCCAGATATTTTCCTGCATATATTTCCCATAAGGAGTCTTCGCTGCTCCTTCAATTGCTGCTCCAATGAGGTTATATCCATAGCTGGAGTAATTATATTCTGTGCCCGGTTCAGCTACCAGGTCCCAATCTGCAAAAATTTCTGTCGATTCTCTTGTGTCCATGGGTTCTTTTATGGAGCCTTCAATATCGTAGTTTTTATAATGACTGATTCCACCCAAATGACCTAGCAGGTGTCTAACAGAAACTTTCCATTTTTTCCTGGGGAAATAAGAGACGTACTTTCTAACAGGATCGTCCAAATCGAGTTTGTTTTCTTCTGCGAGTTGAAGGATTGCAACAGCGGCCATAGATTTACTGTTTGAGGCTAATCTGTATACTGATGAAGAAGAGGCTTCCACATCATTCTCCAGGTCAATATAACCGAATCCTTTTACCCATCTTTGTCCATCTTTTTCAAATCCAATGGTAAGACCGGGTATTTTATCCAGTTCCATTTGATCGGTTACAAATTGTGAATAATCATCTTCAAATTTAAAGTTTGTATTCTGTGCGCTCCCACTAATTTGAAAAGCGCTAAAGAAAATCACCAGGGCGACAATTCGTAAAAATAACATAGGCTTCGGGAATTTAATGGTTTATGATGTTAAATATATGAAAAAATCAAGAACTTGCATAAGAGCCGAAACAAGGAATAACACGGATGCTCATTATTTCCTTTAAAGTCATTACTAAAGCAGTAACTAATAATTTCAATATAATTAGGATGTATCTTTTACCTCAAAGTTTAAAACAGCATGAATGTGATGCAATACAAGATATATTGAACTGAATGACAATTTTATTAATCTTTTTGAGAAACCCAGGTTACAAAGTTATTGAGTTTCTTTTTTCATCAATTGCCCCTTTACATAATAAAGAATCGCTGAATATTTTGCATTCTGTGATGAAAATCAGTATAAAATAAATGCCTCTGATAAAAAATGTTTTATACTTTTGCACCTTCAATTTAAATGATTAAAAGGGGGATGAAAAATGCATTATTCAGTACTTCTGGTGGATAACAATACAGAATCGCTACATAAATCGGAAAAAGAATTAAGTCGTAAAGGGTTAAATATTATAACCACCACCAATTTTGAGGGAGCGTGTGATTTACTGGCCAGTGATGGTTCCATTCATGTAGTACTTTCTGAGTGGGAGCTCCCTGAAAAAGAAAAATCTTCAAATTTGGTTGAGGGGCTTAATATTTTTAACCGCTTCGTATCGCTACGGCCGGAGGTAAGTCTGTTTATCTATACAGGAATACTGGACAGCCGGAGATTGACAAGTGGTGGTGTTATTAATGGATATTTTTTCAAAGGTGAAAATGTATATGAGGATATAGTCAGAAAAATTGTTGCAGAAATGAAAGATAAAAAGAGCGCACCTTTTTATGAAAGGCTCGTTCAATATGCGGAAAAGGCTAAGGACTCCTGGCATACACCTGGTCACGCTTCAGGGAATTCTGTTAAAAATTCACCGTTTGTAAAAGACTTTTATGAATTTTTTGGGGAAAACCTCTTTACCTCTGATGTATCGGTTTCCGTCCCCGAACTCGATTCTCTCCTGCACCCTGAAGGAGTAATCAAAGAAGCCCAGGAACAGGCTGCAAGAGCCTTTAGTTCAAGATATACTTTTTTTGCAACAAATGGTACTTCAACATCAAATAAGGTGCTGATACAGACCTTACTGAAACCTGGAGATTCCATTCTTCTTGACAGGAATTGTCATAAATCGGTACATTACGGTGTTATTATTGCAGGTGCAGAACCTATTTATCTTATGCCTTCTGTTAATAATAAATATGGGATTTTCGGACCAATTCCCAAGAAGAGAATTATAGAAGCAATGGATGATGCGATAGAAAAGAAGAAGAACCTGAGGGCGATTATTCTTACCAATTGCACATACGATGGATTGATTTATGACATTGAAGATATTGTCAAAGAAGCCCATAAAAGGAATATTAAGGTAATTGTTGACGAAGCATGGTTTGGATATGCAAATTTTCATAAAGCTTTTTATCCAAGTGCTATGGCAGCGGGAGCTGATTACTCCACACAGTCAACACATAAAACAATGAGTGCTTTTTCACAGGCTTCAATGATTCATGTGAATGACCCGGATTTTGAGGATATCCAGGATTTCTTCATGGAGAACTTTAACATGCATACTTCAACTTCTCCGCAATATCCCATGATTGCCTCTCTTGATGTTGCCAGGAAACAGATGGTGATGGAAGGTTATTCTCTCCTGCAAAGGGTTTTAGAACTATCTGACTACCTAAAGGATTCTATAAATTCGCTTAAGAAATTCAGGGTGCTTGACATTGAAGACATGATAAGTCCAGAGCTGAAAGATGACAACATCCGCCTGGATAATACAAAAATTACAATCGATATCAGTAAATCAGGGTATACCAGTAAAGAAATAGAGCATATCCTTCTTTCAAAGCATAATATCCAGATAGAAAAAAGCACCTTTAATACCATCACCATACTGTTGACAATAGGAGCAACTTATTCCCGCATAAACAGATTATACCTGGCGTTTGAGAATATTGAAAAACGCACAGGAAACAGACAGCATACCAGTTCGGAAAAGATGCTGAAAAAGTTTCGCCTGACGCTTTCACCAATACGTTACCGCCCGCGATTTAGTTTTTACGCTGAAACCGAGGAGCTAACGCTTGAAGAAACCTTAAACCGCATCTCCGCTCGTATGGTAACACCTTATCCTCCGGGTATCCCTTTGCTGGTTCCTGGGCAAATTATCACCAGGGAGATAATCAATACTTTGCAAATGTATATGGGCTATGGTATCGAAATTCATGGACTCCAGGATGGAGTACTTAAAGTAATCACTAAAGAAGAAGAAAAGCGTCTGGACAACAGGGGTTTTAGTATTCGCGACTAAATTAATTATCTAACTATCATGGATTTCGGTATATTATCTCTTATTCCTGCTTTTGTAACTATTATTTCAGCTTTGCTAACCCGTAAAGTGGCATTATCTTTATTTCTGGGAGTTATTGCCGGCGCTTTTGTTATTGCCGAATATAATATTGTAGAGTTTGCTATTGGTAGTTTACATTATCTGAAAGTGGCTTTTACAGATTTTGAAAGGTTGAAAATTGTTTTGTTTATCCTTTTGATTGGTGGATTATTGGAAATCATTTCCGGCAGCGGGGCTTATACAAAATTTGCAGATACTTTATCAAAAAAGCTGAATACACCCCGTAAATCCAGGGTAGCAACATGGGGATTGAGTATGTGCCTGTTTTTTGATGATTACGCTAATGTGCTTATTTCAGGCGCCTCTATGCGGAAAATTAACATGAAAAACAGGGTTACCCCTGCACAGCTTGCCTATATAGTTGATGTTGTTGCAATTATGGCCAGCATCATGATTGTATCGACATGGGCTTCCTTTGAAGGCTCTGTTATGGCAGAAGCGGGCGAAGAGATAGGAATGAAAGGTACAATAAGCGATTTTTTTCTGAAATCTGTTCCATATCACTTTTATACTTTCCTGGCTATCTTTATGGCTTTGCTGGTCGCTATAACAGGGAAATGGTTTGGCTATAAAGCCGACAACCAGGAGTATGAGCTGAATGACAGCAGTGAAGTTAAGAATGATAAGTCGAGATTAAAGCACCTTTTATTACCCATAATAACCTTACTTGGATTTTCTGTGCTTGCGCTATTTGCGAGTGGAATTTATATACTTAAACAAAACAATGAACCCCTGACGCTTATAAATATCTTAGGCTCTGCCCCGTCTATTGAAATATTGATTTTAGCTACTATTCTTGCTATCGGAGTAGCTGTTTTTCTGATAATGAAGGATAAGGTTATTACCGTGAAAAAGACAGGGAAATCTTTCGGCAGGGGTATTTATGGCATGATTGGAGTAAGCCTGGTGATAATATTCGCTAAAGGCCTTTCTGCTGTATCAACGGATTTAGGGACAGGAGTCTTTATAACAAATTCTATTTCCGATTATGTGACGATAGAAGTTTTACCAATGCTCATTTTTATCGTATCTATGCTTATAACGGTGGCCACAGGTTTTAGCTGGAGCTCAATGGCTATTGTAATGCCCATAGCTTTCCAGCTTGTTAATGCAGAAGCTGCCTTACATTTGATTCCTGTAGTTTCTGCTGCAGTAATTTCCGGCGCCGTATCTGGCGAACATATTATTCCTTTTAGTGAAAAAGCGGTTATGTCTGCAGCAGCATGTAAAATTTCACCCCTGTATCATATTAAAACTCAAATTTTCCAGTCTGTTTCGGTATTCTTAGCTGCCGTATTGGGCTATTTTCTCTACGGAATTACCAATTCATGGATAATATCAATGGGACTCCCCTTGTTATTGCTTACCATAATGCATTTTTTACTGGCTAAACCCAACAGACCTAATATCCGGTAAAGGAAAATAAATTTAATTTTTAATTTCTAATCTTATTTATTAATTTCGGAATAACCTTTACCATGAATTTAAAGCCATTATGCTTAATAACTTTCAAAGATATCTCTTAACGTGGCATCCTTTCCTAATAAGTATCATCCTGTTTATTGCTGTGGTTATTTTTTTCCCTTTTGAATGGAATAAATACAGGGTTGAAGAGAAGAAGCATGAAGAAGCGACCCCGGGAAAATTAGATGTGTACGAGGATTTAAACGGTGATGGCCAAAGCGAACAGGTAAGGTTTCTGAATTTTCAGAATCCGAATATATCTTCTGTCAGAGTCTATAATAATAACGGGATACTCGAACAATGGAATTTTGACGGCTCTACCAGGAAAAGAAATTTTACTTATTTCATCGGCGACTACAATGACAATTCGAAGAAAGAAATATATTTTTTTACATTTCGTAATGATTCTACGTTTTTACATATTATAGAGCCTTTTTCCCGGGAACCTATAATCCGCCGGGACCGTTTCATTGCACATCACACCACAGAGCGCACTAAACATCCGGATTGCAATATCCATAAAGGTGGGTTTGTTGATTTAAACAGTGATGATAAGGCAGAATTGTATTTTACGATAACAGCCGGATACAACAAACAACCACGCCGCGCTTTCATTTATGACATCCGGAATGACTCGTTGAAAGTTTCCCCTAAGGGAGGAATTTCTATGTATAACATGAGGCATTTTTTTATGAACAATGATTCTATAATTGCGCTAACAGTTAATACAAGAGCCCATGGTAATCATTCCTCCGATTTTCCTTATACAGATCAAAAGGGTTGGCTTATGGTATTTAACCCCAATCTGGATTTTCATTTCGAACCGGTTTCTTTTGATGAATATCCCATGAAACTTTATGTTGAACCTTTTAAATACGAAGATAATGATTACCTGTTTGTCTTCAGAAAATATTTTGGCTCGAAAAATATTCCCTGCGCCTTGTTTATATATAACATGGACGGCGAGTTGGTGCAGAAAAGAGAATTAAAAAGAAAAAATCATTCGCGCAATTCAGGTATCCTTACAATTGATAATCAACTATACGGAATTTCAGGGGAAGGAGATGTGCATAGACTGGATTTTGAATTAAATACCAAAAAGAAATGGACAATTGGTGGAATCATTAAGGGAAAACCTGTTTTTAAAGCAGACCTTGATAATGATAACAAAGATGAATTCATTTTCAAAGGCAGGAAGGATGATGAATTTATCATTACTAATGAAAATTTAAAGCATCCAGTTTCTTTTCATGCTCCTTATGATACATTAATGCATCCTCATTTTAGTGTAATAACTGATGAATCCGGTAAACGTTCATTCTATGCTGAATCAGACAAGATTATTGCCCAATACACTTATGAAAAGAACATCTTTTATGAGTTTAGGTATTTAATTTATGTGATAGGGTTTGGAGTCTTGTGGTGTATAGTCTGGTTATTCAGTCAGCTTCAGAACCGATTAGTCCGCCAGAAGTATGAAATGCAGCAGAAAATAAGTGAACTACAACTGAAATCGATAAAAAATCACATTGAACCGCATTTTACTTTTAATCTGCTGAACTCAATCAGCGCTTTGCTGCATAAAGGAGATAATGACAAAGCCAATGAAATGATTGGAAAATACTCAAAATTGCTCAGACAATCGGTGGTTAACTCAGATAAAACCATAGTGCCTTTAAGTGAGGAAATTAATTATGTCAGGCACTATCTTGAAATAGAAAGATACCGATATAATTACAAATTTGACTATACCATAGATATCAGGGACGAGGCTGACTTGAATATTACTGTACCAAAAATGTTCCTCCAGATTTTCGTGGAAAATGCGGTGAGACATGGAGTTAAACACTTGACAAACAATGGATTGATTAAAATTTTAGTGACAAAAGTTCAATCTACATATCAAATTGAAATTCTGGATAATGGAATAGGCAGGGAGAAAGCTGCCGAATATTCTGCTAATTCAACAAAAAGTGGATTGTCATCAATAGAAAGAATCAGAAAATACCATAACCAACATACCAAAAATCAAAAAATTACTTATGAAATCAGGGATTTGAAAGAAGG
>JBKGZD010000117.1:0-8061 GCA_046545795.1 Bacteroidales bacterium
CCCAATGTATAAAAACTATAGAAAAAAGCAAGCCGCTATTGGGGGGACTCCCATATACATAAACGGAACAATTGGTTAAACAGCTAATTGTGTATAGAGGGTTAGTTCGTTTGATGACTAAATCATTTGTCCAAAAAAACATCAATTAAGATTTTCTGCAAATTTTATTATACGGGCATGTCCTGCAGGTATCTGCATCCTCAGTCTGGTAAAAATCCTGATCCGGATCAAAAAGATTCTGAAGAGTTACTTTCACTTGCTCCATAAACTCCGCTTCAAGAGGCTTATATAAAACCCTCTTCCCTCCGGATTTCAAAGTATATTGAAAATTACCTCCAAACAACTCACGTATAAAATACAGCCCGGGTATAATTTCTTGTTCAGGATGCTCTGTTTGGACATACATCATAGAATAAAGTAAGGCCTGAAGAGCATTGTGATTGCCTTTCGATTCAAACAAATGATCTATGTCTTTGAAATTCCTTTCTGGTTTGCCGGTTTTATAATCAATGATACGGATTCCTTCTTCGGTCAAATCCACTCTGTCAATCTTTCCTTTGAAACGAACTCTTTTTGAGTCTACACCAACTTTAAAATCAACATTTGCAGCATACTCTTTCTCCATTGACTGAATTGTAAACGGAGTGAATTTTTGGTCTGTTTTCACAAACTGCTTAATATACTTTTGAAAGATTTCCCTTATCAGAATATTCTTCCCGGACAAGTTCAGTTTGCCATCAGCAGGAATATCTGTAAAATATTCCGTCCGGAATGCTTCATACAGCGCCCATTCAATTTTTGCTTCATCGTTCTCTAGTTGTTTTAAGGAAGTCTCTTTTACTACTTTTCCTGTAAAATCTCCATATAACAACTCCAGCGCTTTATGAAGCAACAAACCAAACATCGGTAAATCGACATTTTCAGCAATCTCGTCCGGTTCTTTTATACCAGCAATATAATTGAAATAGAACTTCAAAGGACAACTCAGAAATTTATTTAATGCAGTTGGGGATAATGTATGGAATTTTTCGTTCAGTGCATTATAACGTTCCAGTTCACGAAGAACATCAGGGGTCTTGGAAACTCTTATTTCTTCATTTTGAGGGGTGCTTACCGACGCAAGAATGGTATTTTCTTCTATTTTGAAGTCGGATTCGTACCTCAATTGTTGGATAAACCGGCTCATCTCCCCTGTTTGTACACCTTCTGAAGAAGAATTATAAATCAGCGTTACTTCCTCAGCCCTCTGAAGTAGCCTGTAGAAGTAATATGCATAAATAGCATCATGGTATTCATGTGTTGGTAGTCCAAACCCTTTACGAAGATTATAAGGTATAAACGATGACGTTGTATCAGACTTTGGAAAAACTCCTTCATTCATTGAAAGCAGGATAAGATGATCAAAATCCAGCGCACGTGTTTCCAATATTCCCATAACTTGTAAGCCGGATAATGGTTCACCCTCATAGGGAATACTTTGATATTGAATTGTTTTCTCTAAAATCCGAAGATAAGTATCCGTAGTAATCTCAGCACCGCTCTGCTGAAAAATTTCTTTTAAATGTTTTACCATCAGGTATACGTAATACACACATTCAATCTCCAGGTCTGCAGACACTTCCCCTTCGCTTTTTTCTTTAAGTATACGGTAGAAATGATAGTAGTTCTCCAGCAGATAGTCACTGAGAGACTTATAGTTATCAGGATAAACAAATACATTCCGCATAAAATCGGTTGACCTGAGCTCCTGGCTATCTACATACACCTTATTATGTTTGTTTATTCTTTCAATAATCTCCTCGGTTTTTTCATCCCTTATGAGTCCTATATATTGGTGGTTGAGAACAGAAAGCACATCTTTGTAGTAAAAAGATATTTTTTCAGGATTTTTATCCTTATCATTCTTAGTTACTTTAACGTTTTTCTGAAGTTTTATTAATTCAAGCAGGAGGCTATAAGCCGGAGTAACTGACACCGGGTAACCCATTGTAACATTGACAGCATCAATATTCCCCGGCAGGGAATTTAAGACAGGAAGTAACAAATGCTCATCGGGAAGTACAATAGCGGTATCATTCGGATGATTAGAAGGAATATTTCTGTCTTTCAATAATTCAGGAAGAACTTTGGTTTGTGCAATATCATATGATGTATTCAGCAACCTTATTTTCTTAGCTGTATGCATTTTAGAAGGTACATCATTGAACATGCCCGGAAAATCTCTTATATTCTCCCGGATAAATTTCCCGGCTTCATGATTACTTACGTAATAATCATCATAATCCCAATAAAATTCAGCTTTCTCCTGGTTCTTTAAAAACTTAAATAATTTTTTTTCGCAGGGAGTTAAGGCATTGAAACCAACAAAGATATATTTCTCCCGCAAATTATTCACCTTACCCTCTAATATTAGGTTATTTACAGTTCGATATACTTTACCCTCATATGCATAATTTTTTGTATTAAGAAGCTGATTAAAGGCAGTATATACTTTATTCAGCACATCCCAGATGCTTAAAAAATCTTTTTGTTCATCAGACAATGGACTAACCTGGAATGTATCCCAGAATCGGCGTATGGCATTAATCTGTTCTTCTGTTAAATAAGTAAACTGGTCTTCAATCGATTTTATTGACGCCAGGTTCTGAAACAAATCACGAGGATTTATCAAGAACTTGTCAATCTCTTCAAAGTCACGTAGTAACATCTCTCCCCAGAAATAAAATTCATCAAAAGGTTCCTGGGTTCCTTTTGTTTTATTAAAAACCTGGTGCAAATCAAAAATAAGCATAATTGGATCAGCCAACTGCAATCCTGAAAGCTCCTGCATCAGATCACTTATGGTACATATTCGGGGTGACCAGGTGGGTTGCTCCAATTCTTCAGATAAAAATTTTCTAAAATATAAGCCAGCCCTGCGATTAGGGAATACTATGGAAATATCCCTCATGTCATTTTTGTGACGGTCATAAAAATCTTTTGCAACTTGCTGAAGGAAATAATGCATTTTTCTATATCTGATTTACTGGTTTAAAATATTTTCCCTGCCATGTATCAAGTTCCTTCATCCTGGCTTCTATCTTGTCTCTCACTTCAAATGACCTGATAAGCCCCCACCCGGGACCTGCCAAAAACCAGGGCGGTACTTCTCCTGATAAACGTTCAATAACAAAATCAGGATTTAACCTTTCAATAAACTGAATGACAAAATCGATATACTCT
Organism: Bacteroidales bacterium; assembly: GCA_046545795.1. Lineage (GTDB taxonomy): Bacteria > Bacteroidota > Bacteroidia > Bacteroidales > UBA12077 > JAGXLC01. Next base: position 3,223 of record JBKGZD010000117.1, read on the forward strand.
TCCATTTCAAACATCTTAAAATCAGCAGAACGCTTCTTATAATCATCAGCTAATTGCGTATCCCTGATAATCTGTAACTGATGAAATTTAACCGTATCAAGAGGAAGCTGTGAGAGAACAGGGGCTTCTTTTAGCATATCCTCTTTCGTTTCACCCGGAAGTCCAAATATAATATGTGCCCCGGTCTTGATTCCTCTGGCTGCAGTTTTCTCAATAGCCAGGATTGAGTCCTCAACGCTGTGTCCCCTGTTAATCCTCTCAAGAGTAGGGTTATACACAGTTTCTATTCCATACTCTATCATGATGTAATATTTCCCGGATAAAGAAGCAAAATAATTTAATTTTTCATCGTCTATGCAGTCGGGTCTTGTTCCTATCACCAATCCCTTGATTTGCGGAAACTCTAATGCCTGGTTATAGATTTCCTGCAATTTTTCAACCGAAGCATAAGTATTTGAATAAGCCTGAAAATAAGCAAGATATTTATCTGCTCTACGATATCGTTTCCTGTGAAATTCAATACCTTCCTCAATCTGCTGTCTCACGCTTTTCTCAGGATTACAATATGAAGGATTAAATGCCTTGTTATTGCAATATGTACAACCTCCCCACCCTTTCGTACCATCCCGGTTAGGACATGTAAAGCCAGCATCGATGGTTACTTTCTGCACCCGCTCACCAAATATCTTTTTAAAATAATTGCTGTATGTATTAAATCGTCTGTTGTCACCCCATTGATAACTCATAATCCTGTACTTATACATTTATTACTTCCATCTGATTCACGTACCAAACGAACCCTTTCGGATTTGGATATCCCATTTTTTTGATCTGACTCAGATATTGATTAACCTTCTTCTTGTGTTGCGTTTGTTTTTTTTCGCCAAATTTATAATCTAAAACAATGGTTTCATTATCACTCATCATAACCCTGTCTGGTCTGTACATTTTCCCTGAAGGCAGGAGTATCTCTCTTTCTGTATATATTTCATATTTATCTGAAAAGAAATGATGTACCCTTTCATCTTCAATAATGCGACGAATTTCTGATTCAATTTCAGCTTTTTCCTCTTTGTTTATCTTACCCTTCAAATAAACCATCTCAACAGCTTTTTCTATATCCGCTGGGGTAAAGATATATTCGAATACCTTGTGCATGATTTTTCCATAATCAATTTTTTCAGAAAACAGATCAGGAGTCTCATTAAAATACCCTTCATGGTCATAAGAAAGTTTAAGCGAAGGAGTTTTCTCAAAAACAGGATAGTTGTCAAGAATCAAGTTACTTTCCTTTACCTTTTCTTTCGCATTATCCTCCTGAATCATTCCCATTTCAAAGATTTGTTTTTCATTATCCCAATACGACTCAATGTTATTAATAAAAAGTTCCGTTTCTCCTTTTTCAACATACATCTTTGTGGCATTTTCCATGAGAAAATGTAAAAGTTCACCCACTTTTTCAATTTCATTTTTCTTTTTATAGTTCAATTCACCTTGAGTCTCTAATCGTAATGGAACATAACATATCAAAACCTCTTCAGCTCTCGTTTTTGCAACATATAACAAGTTCAGATTATCAACGTAATTATGGAATTGTTCAGCATAATAGTCTTCCGCAAATATCGTGTTCGCCAGAGCTTTCTTATAATTAACAGGCACATATTTAATCTTGTTCAAACCATCTAAGCTGGGCTGTGGCCATAGATAATTGGTTTTAAACCCGGAAGAAGATTCATCAATCTCCCAATTACAGAACGGAATAATAACAGCCTTGAACTCAAGACCCTTAGCTTTGTGAATTGTTACAATCCTTATTGCATTATAATTTTCCGGGAGTTGTAGCTTTTCTTTCCAGCCTTTCTCATCCCACCACTCGAGGAATGTATTCAAATCAGCTGCATACCGCCTGGAAAAATTAAGTATCATATTTTGAAAGGCCTGCAGGTATGTAATTTCTCCTTGAAGCTTATCAATTCCAAAGAGCAAAATAAGCTGGTCTGTTAGCTCAAACAAGGGCATTTTCCTCAACTCAGCCTCACGATCAAAGAAAGCACCGGGAAGTATTTCAGCAAAGGCTTCCTCTGATTGGTCTTTAAATAAATCATGGATTTCATCCTTGCTGTATACTTTATTTAGGATATAATCCTGGTAGGTTTGTACCAGGAAAGCTTTGTTGATGTTGTCATCCGGGTTAACAAAATAACGAAAAACAGCAAGAATAAATTTAACACTCTCAGCACTGGAAATGAATAGCGAATCATTAGAAATAACATCATAGTTGTAAAAAGAAGAGGGGTTGTTATTTTTATGTTCCAGTATGGCATTGGCTAACTCCTGTCCCTCAATGTTTTTTCTTACAATAAGGGCAATATCACGAAGATCATAACCCTTATCCTGCAACATTTCAATATCCCTGATTACTTTGGTTTTAATCTCTTCAGTTATAGTGTCCTTATCCTTGGCTTCATGGGGGAAAAACTGTGTATAAACATAGCCGCCTTTCTTTTGGAAAGGGCTTTTTTGATGGACATCCGAATAAACTTCATTAATTTTATTTTGCCAGGGATTCTCCATTCCAGCCTCTTCGATATTCCCATTAAACTGATTTTGCAAAGCCAAAGGAGCATAAGAAAATACGGTATTGTTAAAAGCAATTATATTCTCTAAACTTCGGAAGTTATTTTCTAAATGCTCAATATTCGGTTTATAGGCATTAAATTGATTATCCACTTCATCCGACAATATTTTCCAGTCGCTATTTCTCCACCGGTATATTGATTGTTTTACATCCCCAACCAAAAGGTTTTTACCGTTTTCCCCAAGACTGTTATTAATCAGGGGGACAAAATTTTCCCACTGAAATCTCGATGTATCCTGAAACTCATCAATTAAAAAATGACGGAATCTACTTCCTGTTTTTTCATAAACAAAAGGGGTATCATTCTTGTCTATGATTTTTCTTAACAAATCGGAAGCATCAGAGATGAGGAACAGGTTCTTTTCCCGGCAATACTCATCTATTCGCTTTTGAATATCCATAAGAATACCCAACACATAAATATTGTGAATTATCTCCCGCACAGAGAAATAACGTGCAGAATTTTTTTCATAGAACTCCACAGCCTCCCTCAATACAACTGACAGTTGATCAGCTATGTTTTCTATTTGCTGCTTTATAGATTTATCGACTGAAGAGCCAGGGAGTTTATCAATATCGTCCAGCACTTTATAAACATAAGAATTTGGTTCATATTTTGATTTAGAAGCCAGTTGATAAAAATAATTTGCCGGTCCTCTTTTCTTTTGATAGAAATCAGTCACGGACAATTGATTATTCTCTATTAAATTCACCCCCTTTTTGCCAATAGCAGCTAAAGTATTTTCAAACTTTGACTCTTCCTGCTTCAAAAACTGTACATAACTTCTAAGTTGATCCTTATCGTTAACAGTATGGCTGAGTTCAACATTAAGCTCTTTCACATGTTCTTTGGATAATTCATCGGCAAGGGACCTGATTGAATCTTTGAAATCCCAACTCTTCCCTTCCTTCATCCGTGACACTGCAAATTCAACCAACCAGTTTTTAAGTTGCTCATCCTCCTCAGTTGCCAGCAAAACCTGGTCAATCACAAAAGTTAAAATCTCAGAATCATCTGTTTCCAGAGTATAGCCGGATTGCAAACCCATTTCCCTTGCAAAAGTCCGGATAACCCGTTGAAAAAAGTGATCTATTGTGCTGATCGAAAACCGTGAATAATCGTGCAATATGTTCCTTAGAGCCAGTGAAGCTCTATCCTTAATTTGAGAGTCGGTTAAGTTGATTTCAGATTTTATAGATTCTTTGTGTTCTGAATGATATCCCTTTGAAAGATTGTTTAATTCTGAAAGAATACGGGTTTTCATTTCTGTTGTTGCCTTGTTGGTAAAAGTTACTGCCAGAATATTTTTGTATAGAGAGGGCGCTGATAATAACATCATCAAATATTGTTCTGTAAGTTTGAATGTTTTACCCGAACCCGCAGAAGCTTTGTAAATTGTTAGCAACGACATAAAGGATTAGATTTTTACTGTAAATTTAAAATAAAATCAATGAACCTTCATATTCATAGCAGATGAAATGAGCCAGGGGAAAATAAAAAAGGGGCGAAAGTTTTATATTCGCCCCTTAAAAGCAATAAGTAAATGTATTGATCATCTAACGAAAGAACTTGCTATTTTAATCGTTTTAAATTGACCAAAAATCCGGATTAAGAATCCAATTTTCTATTTCGGCCAGATTATCTTCAGAAGCAACCTTGAAATTATTATAATCCAGCATCCAGCTTTCAACCTTACCAAACTCACGATCATCTTCAATCATAAACAAATCAGACCTCATCATCCAATCTTCTAGTTGTAGAGGTGCTTCATTATCTATCTGGTCCACTAAACTGGCTTTTTCACGAGAATCAACCTTTACAACAAAATTTTCATCTTTTAGCATCCAGTCACTCAATTCTATGGAATTTTCATTTTCTTCTTCTGTAGCAATAGCACAACAGTCATTGTTTTTTTCATCCTTCAGTTGTGGTTCTCCCGCACTAATATTTAACGAAATGAATACTCCAGCAATAATAAATGTGATTAATCTAATTCCTTTTAAAATGTTTTGAGTTTTCATATGATATCTCCTGTTTTTTGTGGTTTTAATAATTAAATTCAACTGTTATACAAATAAAAAGTAGTTTTGTTTATTTAGATTTAATAAAAATAGAGTGATTTAATTTTAATTGTCGATAAATGAGTCCTCCAAAAAGCGGGCTTTTCCCTATAGTTTTTATACATTGGGTGCGGATGGAT
>JBKGZD010000118.1:0-8020 GCA_046545795.1 Bacteroidales bacterium
GAAAAATCTGAAAAACCTCCTTTCGGATATCTATGATCGTAGCATGGATGAACAGAATCGCTTGTTGGATCACAATTTTGAGGAATGGAAAGGAGACAGAATACAAACCGATGATGTTATTATGCTTGGTTTCAGGGTTTAATCAGAGAATGCCTGATCACTTCTCTTCATCAAATATCTTCCGGACTTTCTGATTTTCTGTATGAGCATCTATCATCCATACATAACTAACCCTTCTTCCACTCTGAATTGACTCATATTCAATTCCTTTCTCACCATCTACTAAAATACATTCCCCCAGTTCATATCGCAGAGAATGTACTCTATCTCCAACTTTTAGAGGGTTTCCATCATAATCCCTCAATTGCTGCTTCTTTTTTCTTTTGAATATTCCTAACATAATATCTTAATTGATAAAAGTTTCCGGAAAGCTTTTCAAGAATACTCCCCGGAAACATTAAAGTTTAACTATTTCGTATACTGATCAATGACTAAATTGATAGCCCTCTGGCAAGCAGCACAGAAACTATCTGTTCTTGTAAACATTATGCAGTTTGGCTCTGAACGGTAGATACCTTTGGCATGATACATCGCACCTTCAAAAGCTCCAACTGTATTAGCATATTCAATATTATCCAGATGATTATCTTCCCAGTCCTGTTGTTCTTTAAAAAATTGCTCCATCTTATCTTCACTAACTTTCTCTTTTCTCATCTGTTCTCTCTTTTTCTGTATTTCAATGCTGTGTTCGTCAAACTTCTCTTTTCCCCAGGGTGTAGGCAAAGGCGTTTCTTCGTCAATTAAATCGCCCCATTTAATTTTGTCTTTATCGGTATAGGTAGTAACATTAAGCTCATAAGGCTCAACAACGTCACTTCCCATTTCATAGGCAGTAGCAGAAGCATAGTATTCATCGGCCAGGGAGGCAAAATGATGCCCAAATTCATGAACAAACAAATAATCATGAAAAGCATTATCAGCCGCAGCTGTAATATACAACCCGTAAATACCTCCTCCGCCATAGATACTGTCATTCATCAAAACAGCTGTGAATTCATAAGGCACAGTAGAAGCGGCATCTCTAATACGCCTGTTATCATAACCCAGGGCATATCTTTCAGAACCAAAAGCTCCATAAGTTACAGACAACGCCGAACGATTGTAAATATCCTGCTGTGGATGATTTAATCCTGAATTAGGTGCAGGTACCTCAACACCCCGAATGTTAAAATCCTCTTTCCTGGAAGCAAAGGGTTCTGTGGTAAAGAGCGCTTCTTTAAACTGATCCACATCTTTTCTGAATTTGTCCATTTCATCTTCAGTATATCCTTCACTAAGGACGACAATATCGACCTTCTCGTGTGGGTCTCCGCTTATATGGGCATCATATACATTATACGGGGAGTTCAATTTAGCCCTGTTTACCTTCCGGTGTTCCGGATCAACTGTCAGTTCCCATACTGGCTCAAACTCCTGTTGATCATTTCTTTTATACAATACCAGGTCTACTGGCTCTTTAGGCCAGGGAAAAAGTAAAGATTCATGAAAGACACCCCATTCTTCTTTAGCTGCAGGGGTTGTTTCCCATTCTCCATAAATGCTTGAAAAACCTCTCGAATACAATATTTCTCCTGTTTCAGGTTCTTTCAGCTCAAAGAAATATTTTCCAAGTTCCAGCTCATCAATAAGTTGGGTTTTACTGCCAGCCCAAATTCCATCATTAATCATGCGATCCAGTGAAAAATGTTCTTCCTCGGAAGTGCCGGTATGGAAGAAATCCAGTCGCATAGTCTGGTCCTTGAAATACTCATCAAAACTTACATTTCCACGGGAAGGAAATGCAATAAATAGCAAACATACTAAAACTGTCGTTTTGTATACTATTGTTTTCATGCAAATTAATTTTTAGTGATAAATACCCGAATATAAAAAATTAAACCCCAGCTTCAAAAGCCTCCGGCATTTTAAGTACCGGAGGCTGTAAAATATATATTACGAATTACCTTGTTTTTTTATACCAGTCTTTCTAATAAATCAACAACCCGTGTGGAATATCCCCATTCGTTATCATACCATGAAATTACTTTAACGGTTTTTCCTATCACCATTGTACTGTCAGCGTCAAATATTGAAGACCTGCTGTCTCCAATGATATCCGCAGAAACGATTGGATCTTCTGTATATCCCAGGATACCTTTCATATCACCTTCTGCATGTTTTTTCATTGCTTTATTAACCTCCTCGATGCTAACTTCTTTTTTCAAATTAGCCACAAAATCCACCAAAGAGCCTGTTGGAGTGGGAACACGGATTGCTTTTCCATCCAGCTTACCATTCAGTTCAGGAATCACTTTTCCAACAGCAGTTGCTGCGCCTGTGGTTGTTGGAATTTGAGATAAAGCAGCTGCCCTGGCTCTTCTTAAATCCTTATGCGGAGCATCCTGCAGATTCTGATCCGCAGTATAGCTGTGTATGGTTGTCATTAATCCTTCTTCTATACCAAACTCATCATGTAGCACTTTCACCACAGGAGCCAGACAATTGGTAGTACATGAGGCATTCGAAACACATTGATGTTCAGGCTTCAACGCCTCATCATTTACTCCCAGTACAACCATTGCATCGATTTCATCCTTTGCAGGAACTGTAAGTAAAACTTTTTTTGCTCCATTTTTCAGGTGATCTCCATAGCCCCCTTTGGAAGATTCACGTTGCCTGAATACGCCGGTTGACTCAATCACTACATCAGGTGTTTCATCCCATGGAATTTTAGCCGGTTCTTTTTCAGAACTTACTTTGATTTTCTTTCCATCAATAATCAAATTATCATTGTCAAACTCCACTTTGCCGTTAAATTTTCCATAGTTGGAGTCATATTTTAAAAGATGAGAAAGTGTTTTGGTATCTGTAATATCATTGATACCTACAATTTTTATGTTTTTACGCTCATGAGCAATCCTGAAAACGCTCCTGCCTATTCTTCCGAATCCGTTGATAGCTACTTTTACCTTTGTCATATCCTTTATTTTTTTAGTTTAGACATTTATTGTTCGAATCTATCAAAATTAACGATTTATTTACTAAACTTCAAGGTCATGAGTTTGATCCTTTAAAACCAGAAAAATTTACTCATAGTCCTTCAAACACACATACTTTAAAATGAGTCATTCATTTTAAATGATTCATCTCTTCTGAATGATTTCCACCATTCTTTGTTTTAACAATTCAAAAGAGCTATTGTTTTGAAAATTACTCCTGGTAATAAATTCGTTTTACCCGGTTTGAAATTCCTGTGAAAATTTCATAAGGTATTGTATCCAGTTTTTCTGCCAATTCTGAAACAGGAATTTCATCACCAAAAATGACAACCTCATCTCCTTCTTTAATATCGTATCCTGTAACGTCAACCATACACATATCCATACATATATTCCCTACGATTGGCATATAATTACCATTAATGTACACCCGGCCAACTCCGTTACTCAACCCGCGTCTTAAACCATCTGCATAACCAACAGGAACCACGGCAATGGTTTTCTCCCGGTTTGCTTTGTATACTCTTCCATATCCTATAGTTTCATTTTTAGCAACTTTTTTGATTTGTGTCACAGTGCTTTTGAATCTGCTTATATTTTGCAGTTTGTCAGGCTCTACAGCACTCACCCCGTATAATCCAATGCCCAAACGCACCATATCAAATTGTGCTGAAGGGAAACGTTCTATACCGGCTGAATTAAGAATATGCCTTAATACCGGATATCCAAGTTCCTGTATGATTGTATTGCTTATCTTATCAAAAATATCAATCTGGTTATTGGTAAACTCATCCTGTTCGGAGTCTTCACTGGCAGCAAGATGTGAAAAAACAGAAACTACTTTAAGATGAGTGGCTGATTTTAAACTCTTTATAAGTGCGGGAAGTTCCTCTTCCTTAAAACCAAGCCTGTTCATACCGGTATCAAGTTTTATATGAACCGGGTATTCCTCTTTCCCCATTCTGCCTACTTCATGGTTAAATCTTTCCATTACCCTGAAATTATAAAGTTCAGGTTCCAGTTCATATTCAACCATTAATTCAAAACTTTCTTCCTCAGGACTCATAACTACAATGGGTAACCCAATTCCCGCCTCTCTTAAAGCTATTCCTTCATCCGTAAAGGCAACCCCTAAATAATCCACTTTGTGATATTGAAGCAAATTAGCAATTTCGTATGTTCCGCTGCCATAAGAAAAAGCCTTTACCATTGCCATAATTTTTGTGTTACCGTGAATCTTTGTCCTGAAATAATTCAAATTGACCAGCATTGCATCAAGATCAATTTCAAGAACAGTCTGATGCACTTTTTCTTCAAGCAGGTTAGAGATTTTCTCAAAGTGAAACCCCCGGGAACCTTTAAGTAAAATGGCTTCATTGTGAAAATTACTAACAGACATCCTGTTTATAAACTGCTCCGTAGAAGAATAAAATTCACTCTCCACATCAAAAACCTCAGACTGCTCTGTAATAGAGTGCCCGACACCTATAAGCCGGTCTACATTATTCCTCTTGAGAAGGTCATCCACATCATTGTATAAATCTCCTTTGCTTCTGCCACTTTGCAAAATATCCGATAAGATTACTGTCTTCTTTTTATGCTGATTTTGCTGATTAAGCATATTCAGTGCAATATTAAGTGAACCCAAATCAGAATTATAACTATCATTGATTAAAGTACACTGATTCACCCCTCTTTTCATTTCCAGGCGCATCGCAATGACAGGCAAATTAATCATTCTATCTTTGATATATTCATTATCAATGCCTAAATATAAAAGCAGAAGCCAAATATGGATGGCATTTTCAATTGAACCCTTGTCTATAAAAGGAATTTCTATTTCTACATCATTATCATCATAATAGGCTGCAATAGTTGTTTTATTGCCCTGCTTATTAATTGAATCAATCATAAGGCGGGCATCATAATTGACAGACCATGTGATTAGCTCTTTATTTTTAAGCTCCTCATGGTCAATTATCTCCCTGTGAACCTCTTCATGGTCTTTACAATAAATAATCACTTCAGCTTCAATGAAAAATTCCAGTTTCTCCCTTATTTTCTGAGTGATATTTTCAAAATTCTCCTGGTGTGCTTCGCCAATATTTGAAAAAACAGCTATCCTGGGTCTTATGATATTCTGAAGGCGCTGCATCTCACCCGGCTTTGAAATTCCTGCTTCATAAACAGCCAGGTCATATTCATTGGTCATATTCCATACAGAAAGCGGAACTCCAATCTGAGAATTATAACTTTTCGGACTGCGGGTTATATTGTACTTATCTGACAATACATGGTAAATCCATTCTTTAATGATTGTTTTCCCATTGCTACCGGTTATTCCTATAACCGGATAATCGAATTGATTGCGGTGGTATGAAGCAAGTTGCTGGAAAGCTCCCAGGGGATTAGGAACTTTGATGAAATTAGCCCCTTCAAATTGAGGATTCTCCTTAAAGTTCTTAGAAACCAGGAAATTTTTCACCCCTTTTTGATATAATTCAGGAATATAATTATGTCCATCATGTCGCTGCCCGACAATGGCTATAAACAGAGAATTTTCCGGCGGAAACATCTTCCTGCTGTCAAAAATGATATGCCTGATGACCGGGTCGGAACTTGATATTAACTGTCCCCCAACAATGCGGGCAATTTTTGAAGTAGTATAAAAATTCATAACGTCTTAATTAGTAAATAAATAACGAAACAAAAAGAGAAAAGATTGTTACTCTTTTCTGGCCTTATTAAAACAAGCCCTGCAAAGCGGCTCGTATTCATCTTCTTCACCAAGTAATACCAGTTTTTTCGATTTGGTTTTACGATGCGAATACTGTGCAAGGCTTCCACAACGCAGACAAATTGCATGGACCTTAGTAACCTGCTCAGCAGTTGCCATGAGTTTAGGTATAGGCCCAAACGGCTTACCCTGGAAATCCATATCCAAACCTGTTACAATAACTCTAATCCCAGAATTTGCCAGCTTGTTGCATACCTCAACTAAACCCTCGTCAAAAAACTGTGCTTCATCAATTCCTATAGCATCAACATTGTTTGCCAGCAATAGAATATTGCCCGCAGTTTCAACAGGTGTTGAAGGTATGGCATTTTCATCATGAGACACAACATCTTCTTCCGAATACCGGGTGTCAATCATGGGTTTGAATATTTCAGTTTTTAAACTGGCATATTTTGCTCTGCGCAAACGCCTGATCAGCTCCTCAGTTTTCCCGGAGAACATGGAACCGGTTATCACTTCTATCCAACCTACCTTGCTGTTGTGATTCTCAGTATTTTCGAATGGCATTGTATCTTAAATTCGTATTTTATTCGTTATTTTTGTAAAATTATAAAAACTCAACGACATGTATACCGATAAACGTTTCGAAAATATAAATGAAATTATTCAGGACATTCAGGATAAAGCAGTTGAACTACAAAATTCCCCGAAAATTCATGAAATAGAACTGGATATCCTGCTCGAAAGGGTGAGAAACCTTTATGAAAACATCAAAGATTTAGAAAAAGAGCAACCCGGAAAAATTACTACAAAGCAGGAAAAAAAGGAGGATGCTGAAAAATCAAGAACTATTGAATTTAAAATAGGGGAAGAAGAACAAAATGCTGAAAAAGAAAAAATTAAGAAAAAAGAGAAGACAGAACCCGAAAAATCCGAAGAGCAAAACAAGATAACCAGGAACCAAACAACAGAGGCCAAGCAAGATTTACAAGGAGAACAAAAGCCTGAGGAGAAAACAGATGAATGGCATGAGTCTGCAGAGGTAACAAAAAGGCAGGATTACGGACCAGAGATAGTGGCCGATAAGTATCAAAACGTCCGTACCTTTAGAAATGAAACACTGGCAAAATCACAATCCAAAAACGACGTATCCTCCAAGATGCAGGCAAAACCTATCCAGGACCTGATAAAAGCCATTGGCGTAAACGACAAATTCTTGTTTATAAAGGAATTATTCGAAGGCAACAAAGATCAATACCATGAAGCTATCCAGATTTTGAATGAGATGCCCAGCCTGGAGGAAGCAGAAACCTACTTACAAGAGAGTTTTGATTTTGATTGGAATGATCCTGTATTTAAAAAGTTTCACAGCCTTATCAAAAGAAAATTTATGTAGAATCCTGCGTTTATGGCGAAACTGTATATCATACCCACTCCTATCGGGAACCTTGAGGACATAACATTCCGGGCTGTACGCATCCTGCAGGAAGCTCATTTTCTGATAGCAGAAGATACAAGAACAACACACCACCTGCTCAATCATTATAACATTAAAAACTCCGTTGTCTCTCACCATAAATTTAATGAACACAGTAAAACCGAAGAGATAGTACAAAAACTGAAAAAAAGAGAACAAATTGCCGCATTAGTTTCAGATGCAGGTATGCCCGGAATTTCTGACCCGGGATATTTGCTTATAAAAAAATGCCTGGAAAATAATGTGGAAATAGAATCCCTGCCAGGCCCCACAGCCTTTTTACCGGCCCTGGTAAATTCAGGACTGCCATGTGACAAGTTTGTGTTCGAGGGATTTTTGCCTCATAAAAAAGGACGCACAAAAAGGCTGAAGTTTCTTACAGAAGAAGAAAGGACAATGGTATTCTACGAATCACCCTACCGCCTGTTAAAGACACTTCAACAATTCGCTGAATACTTCGGAAATGAAAGAAAAGCCTCAGTATCCCGGGAACTTACCAAAATACATGAAGAAAATGCAAGGGGAACTTTGCAGGAGCTAACCCACCACTTCGGAGAAAAGAAAATCAAAGGGGAAATAGTAATCATCGTGGAAGGCAAGCCGAAAAAATAGACTCCTGTTTTTATTGTTTTGTTGTTTAGGTGTTTGATTGTGTTCGACTCCCGGAGTCGTTTTTCATTTCTATAAACGTTTAAAACTTCCGGGGTTAGGAGGACATGGATGTGCCAAGTTTATGGAATTTGATGTGGAACTTTGGTTTGATGTAAA
>JBKGZD010000119.1:0-8003 GCA_046545795.1 Bacteroidales bacterium
AGTCAAATAATATTCCTTTTCCAGTTCAAGATAATCATCATACACATCAAAATAGAACTGCAATTCACGGATATAGTCAATTAATGACAGTTGTCCTTTTTCAAAGGATTTTCTGAGTAATTCAAAGCTTTGTAGTTCATCCAGCGTTTTTTTGTATTCCTCCAGGCTTTCTTTCAGAGAAAGATATTCCTCGTATTCCTTTTTTGTTTCCGTGCTGATTTCCATGGAAAGTTGCTGCAACTTTATGTCCTGGTAATTTTTCTCCGCCCTGGCAGCTTTCAGCTTATTTTTATTTGTCCACAGAGGAATGGAAACCCCCATGACGACTCCCTTAAAGCTGGCATTTCCAACTGTTTCAGAGCCATACCCAACTTTAAACTCAGGATAATTCTGTTTCTTTGCCAGTTGAACCTGTCTTTCAGAAATGTTTTTCTCTTTTTCGGCTGATTTCAGAAGCGGTAAATACTCTTTCTTTTCTGACACAACCGAATCCATAGCAAGTTGAGGGAATACCGGGTAGGCATCAAGCACAAAATCCAGCTCTTCTCCTCCATTCAACAGTTGCAATTCTTCTTTAGTCTCACGAATTTTCGCCATGTTCTGTCTAACATCTTTTTTGACAGTCAACAAGTGAATACGGGATTTATTAACCTCCATCACATCTGCATCTCCGGATTCAAATTTTTCCTTCAGCCCTTTATATTGTTCCTCTGCATTGTTCAACCTTTTCTGTAGTCTTTCTTCTTTCTTCTTCAAGAATATTAAATGAATCACAGATTTCTGTGCCCGGAGTAAAATATCATTTCTTTGCTCCCTGTACCTGTTATTTGCCAGTTCTATTTTGCTATCCGCTAATTTATTTTGTGCTTTATAAACACCCGGCAATTGAAAAGCCTGGCTTACTGAAGAAGTTTGTTTCATGTCCTCTACTGTGTGGTTATCAGGAAAATATCCATATTCCACTGACAAAGGAGAAGGGTAAATTCCCGTTTGTGCCATCAAACGCTCTGATTCTTCAAGCTGACGAGCCGCTTTTAAGTTTGTATTGTTCTTTTCTATCATTTCAAGAAAATCATTCATTGTCTGTGAATGTGAGAATTTTCCACACATCAATGCAATCAGAATAAAATAGACATATCGTATTTTCATATTGTTGCTTTTTTTTATTTTTCAAAGGTCATATGGAACTTACCATGATAAAATAAACATTTTCTTTTATAAAAATCATGTTTATTTTATCATGGACGTTTCATATTGTTATTTTTTATTGACCAAATAATAAACCACTGGAATAATAAACATATTAAGAAAAGTAGACGTCAACAGTCCTCCAAGGATAACCACTGCCATAGGGCTTTGTATTTCATTTCCTGACTGGTCGCCTGCCAGTGCAAGCGGAATTAACGCCAGGGCAGCTGTAAGGGCAGTCATAAGTATTGGACTCAGCCTGTCCAGCGAACCCCGAAGGATACAATGGTACAGGTTGCTGTGATACTCGCTGAGCTTATTATACCTGGAGACCAGCAGAATTCCGTTTCTTGTGGCAATACCGAAGAGTGTTATAAACCCGATAATTGCGGGTATACTCATATCACCCGACGTCAGATAAACAGCCACAATTCCTCCTATTAAAGCAAGAGGAAGATTAAGCAGCACAATACCAGCCAGCCTGGTACTTCTGAATTCCTGGTAAAGAATTACAAAAATGATTAGAAACGCCAGGAGAGAAGTCACCAGCAATCGCTGTGAAGCTCTCTCCGCACTCTCAAACTGACCGCCATACTCTATGTGGTAGTTCTCCGGCATTTCTACCTGTCCATCTACCCGCTCGCGGATATCATCTACAACACTTCCAACATCGCGATTTGCCACATTAACAGATACCACAAGTTTTCGTTTTACATTTTCACGATTGATGGTATTCGGTCCGGACGAGCTTTGAATGTCTGCCACGTAGTAGAGGGGGACGGGTTTCCCGTCGTATGAATCAATCCTGGCCTCTTTTATGGCATTATAATTATCCCGGGCGCCATCTTCATATCTGAGGACTAAATCGAAAGTTTTTTCTTCTTCGAACACATCCGAAACTTTCTCACCAGCAAAAGCATGTTTAACAAAATCGACAAAATTACGCTGTGGGATGCCATATCTCGCCATCATTTCCCGTTTAGGCTTAATCTTAACTTGTGGAATTTCCACTTGTTGCTCTACTGTTAAATCGCCAATTCCATCAATATCCTGTATATCCTGTTTTATGTGATTTGCCAGTTGATACATGGTATTCAGCTCAGAACCAAAAATCTTAATGGCAATATTAGCCCTGGTTCCTGAAAGCATGTGATCCATTCTGTGTGTTATAGGCTGCCCTACTTCCACGCTAACACCTTCAAGAGTATTAAGCTTGTGCCGGACTTCCTCCAGGAATTCCTCCCTGCTTCTCTCTTCAAGTGAAAAAGGAACATCCAGTTCTGAGACATTGACACCAAAAGAGTGCTCTGCAAGCTCAGCTCTGCCTGTTTTACGTGAGACTCTTTCTATTTCCGGTATCTCAAGCAATAGATGCTCAGCCTTTCTTCCCAGCTTGTTTGATTCGGGTAGAGAAATACCTGGCATAGCGGTCAGGTTAATGGTTAAAGAACCCTCGTTAAATGGCGGGAGAAAATTCATTCCCAACTGGGTAAAGATTAAAATAGTTATCAGCAGAAGACCTCCTGCCACAAAAAGCACCGTTCGCTTTGCTTTCATGGTTTGCGTCAACGCTCCGTAATAAATAATTTTCAACTTTCTTTCCACCCAGCTTCCGCGCTTATGCCTGGCAAGGCGTTTTTCATCCGTAAGCAGATAGCTGCATAAAACGGGAGTAACAGTAAGCGCTACAATCAGCGAGGCAAAAAGCGCAACAATGAATGAAATGCCCAACGGCCTCAGCATCCTTCCTTCCATACCTTCAAGAAAAAACAACGGAACGAATGCGATAATGATAATAAAAGTTGCATTCATAATAGAAGGCCGTATCTCTTTGGAAGCCGAAAAGACCACATTAAGAGGTTTCTCCCTGTGCTCGCGTTTACATCCCACATTTTGGCGCAACCTTTTATACACATTTTCCACATCAATAATGGCATCATCAACCAAAGAACCAATAGCAATTGCCATTCCTCCAAGGCTCATGGTGTTGATGGTGAATCCCAGCAATTTCATGGCAACAATACTGACCAGGAGAGACAAAGGAATCGCAATGAGAGAAATCACCGTAGTACGGTAATTCATAAGAAATATAAGAAGAATAATTACAACCAGAACAGAACCCTCTATCAATGCCTTTTCTACATTTTTTACAGAACGCTTTATAAATTGAGCCTGGTTAAAAATATCTGTATGAAAGCTTACTTCATTGGCTGTGTTACTTTGTATTTCGCCTAAAGCATTGTTTATATCTTCCGTAAGGTTAATGGTATTCACATTAGGTTGCTTTGTGATGTTCAGCAAAACAGCATCCTCCGAATTATATGAGCCGTCGCCAATCTTTGGTGCAGCACCCACTTTCACTTCGGCTACATCAGAAATTTTTACCGGCGACTGGTCAACCATTTTTATAACAGAATTGCCAATCTCTTTCACATCATTAGAGCGAGCCAGACCGCGAATTATATAACGGTTCCCGTATTCATTGATAAAGCCGCCTGGTGCATTTGTATTCATTCCCTTTACGGTATTTATCAACTCGGTGAAAGAGACATTATAATGCTGCAATTTGCCTGGCTCTACCAATATTTGGTATTCTTTCACATCTCCTCCTATGATGCTTACCTGTGCCACCCCACCTACAGAAAGCAAACGCGGCCGGATATTCCACTCCGCCATAGTTCTCAGTTCCATTGGTGTTTTTTCCTCTGATGTCAGGCCAATAATCATAACTTCTCCAAGGAGAGAAGACTGAGGAGCAATAACAGGCTCACCAACGCCTTCAGGCAGGTCTTCTCCGGCTCTTACCAATCTTTCTGTAACTGTTTGACGAGCATTATAGATATCCGTTCCCCAGTCAAATTCAACCCAGACAATAGAAAATCCCATAGAAGAAGAACTGCGCACCCTGCGTATATCAGCCGCCCCATTGACAGCCGTTTCAATAGGAAAAGTAACCAGCTGCTCCACCTCTTCAGGCGCCATACCGTGCGCTTCAGTCATTACCACTACTGTTGGTGCCGTTAACTCAGGAAATATATCAATATCCATCCGCGAGGAGATATAAGTGCCTCCAAAAAGCAGCAATACAGCGGTAACCATAATCAACAGGCGATTATGCAGAGAAAATTGAATGATTCGATTTAACATAGCTCTCCTTTTTTAATGATTATGACTGTGTTCAGGCAGCCCCTCAGAAGCCTGCATCAGCTTGATGTGATACGCTCCATGAGTGACAACACTATCGCCTGGTTTCACACCTTCAAGTACTTCTACATATTTTCCATCATTTGCTCCCGTTTTTACAGGGGTTTTATTGAACTCATCACCATCCCTGGTAAATACAAAAAAATTCCCCTGCTCCTCGATAAAAGCATCTTTGGGGAGTGAAATTACATTCTGTCGTTCCCGACCTATAAGAAAAACAGAAACATAACTGCCGGGAACCAGCTTAGGATGAGTATCAATCTGAAAATGAACAGGGAGATAATAGGATCGTTCAGTATAGGACTTCCCGGTTGTAAGTATTTTCCCGTTTAGCTTCTCAGTTGTAAAGAATTCACCGCTTGAAGTAAGAAAATGCGCTTTAACAAAATCATCCAGTTTGTCAGCATAAGCATTTGATACATCCGCTTCAAGCATCAGTTTATCTTTATTGATTACAGAAGCAATTTTCTGACCTGCTTCTATATGTTCCCCATCATTTACCAGTATTTCACTTACATATCCATTTTTTGGAGCTAAGACGCTTCCTTTTCTGTCTGAGAAGTGCTCTTTCCGGCTTTCAAAATCCGACTTGGCATTCTGATATTCAGTCTTATAGTTTAAAAACTCTTTCTCAGAAATCAATTTGTCCTCAAAAAGAGACTCAGCCCTTTCATAGTTACCTTTTGCATTCTCATACTCTGCTTTTGCCTGCTCAAATTTTACATACTGGTTGTTTTCTGCAAGCGATTCACTGGAAACCAGGGCTAAAATCTCTCCACCTTTAACTTTTCGACCCGGCAAAATGGAATTGTCGGTAAAATTCACTACTCCACCCGAAGGAGCTACAGCAAATGAAGTATTTGCAGGCAATGTTTTTATTCTTCCACTTGTCTTAACAACTTCATGGAAGGTAGAAGAGGTGACTTTTTCCACATGGTAATTACCGTCATGCTCATGTTCGTGTTCGTCATGCCCGAGTTCTTCATGCTCATGTTCATCATCCTCATGAGAATGGTCATGAGAATTTTCAACACCCTCTTCTTCATGGTCTTCGTGGTCTTTATGCTCTTCATGGTCATGATTCTCCTCCTCTGAATGATCATGATTATGCTCTTCCGAATGGTCATGCAATTCTTCTGAAGAAGAATGCTCATGGTCGCCGGCATTTTCTTCTTGCTCCTTTTGCCCACAACCAGACAGGTATATAACAATCATCAGAAAAAAGAATACAATTTGTTTGTTCTTCATAAGTTTTGGTCTTTTGAGTAATATTATCTGACTTGATTAATGACTGTCCTCTCCGAACAATGATGCTTCCCCTGATAATTCTGTTCCATCATTAAAATAGAAACCCCAGTTTATTCACTAAGTATTTATACGGATGCAAACTGGATAATTTTCTTTGATTGCCTCCCCAAAAAGGGAATATGCAACCAAACAGATTACCGGATTACAAGCACTGTTTGTGGACAGTCTTGAGTTGCTGATTAAATTTTTAGCATAAACTTAGCTTGTATTATCCCTTCCTTGGTGCCAGACTGTATTGGTGACTCTCCACCGTATTTACAGCCTTCAAGCATTCTGCACACGGTGCAAACCAGGATTCAATACAAAACTATACGGAA
The DNA here is from genome assembly GCA_046545795.1 of Bacteroidales bacterium. Lineage (GTDB taxonomy): Bacteria > Bacteroidota > Bacteroidia > Bacteroidales > UBA12077 > JAGXLC01. Next base: position 6,018 of record JBKGZD010000119.1, read on the forward strand.
AACAAAGGAGGAGCCCGCAAATGATTTTGCGAAAGGTGAATTGGAGTTATATTACGAGTGTTTTCGTCTGCTGAAGGTAAAATTTGTTTAATATGGGTTATAAACAAATATACATCCTTCCAGTCGATGAAAGTAAAATCCATGGAAGAATGAGCAGGAATGTCCACAGCAAAATGGCAGTTTTTTGTCTCTCCGGAATCATGAATATGAGAAGAATTGCAGTGAGAATGGGTTTTCACAGTATTATTCTCTCCTGTTTCCGCAGGTAGAACGTGTGGTGATGGATGGTAATGAGGAATTATTTCATGGGTAAATATTACCAGCCATGAAAACAGCAGAGGATAAACGAAAATATGCTTCCATTTTTGCATGGTTCAAAAATAACTAAATTTTCTAAAAATACAGTTTATCAATTATGTTATAGAAAATGATTAATTTAGCACACTAAAAGCGCTTATCCATGATTGAAACGGCCATTGTAATCTTAAACTGGAACACAAAAAACCAACTGGAAAAGTTTCTCCCTTCGCTGATGATCAATACACAAGACGAAGATGCAGAGATAATTATTGCAGATAATGGTTCAACCGATGGCTCAGTAGAATTTTTAAAAGAAAAATATCCTGGTCTGCGAAGGATTGTTTTTGATAAGAATTACGGTTATACCGGGGGGTATAATAAAGCGTTAAATCAAATAGAAGCAAAATATTACGTTCTCCTCAATTCAGATATTGAAGTAACAGAAAACTGGCTGCAACCACTGAAAGAAACAATGAAATCTTTTCCCGAAACTGCAGCCTGCATGCCCAAAATAAGATCTTATCACCAAAGGGAATATTTTGAGTATGCAGGTGCGGCCGGCGGGTTTATCGACAAATACGGTTATCCCTTCTGCAGGGGAAGAATTATGGATACCACAGAAAAAGATGAAGGACAATATGACCAGGGAGATGAGGTTTTTTGGGCGACAGGTGCCTGTTTATTCATCCGGGGCGATTTATTTCATAAAGCAGGAGGATTAGACAATGACTTTTTTGCCCATATGGAAGAAATAGACCTATGCTGGAGGTTAATAAATATGGGATATACCATCAGATATGTGCCCGAATCAGCAGTATACCACGTAGGAGGAGGAACGCTGCCTAACAAAACCCCTTTCAAATTATACCTGAATTATCGAAACAATTTATATCTTTTGTATAAAAATTTACCCAATAATAAGCTACTCACAACAATTATAATTCGTATATTGTTAGATGTTATTTCAGCCTTTGTTTATTTGCTCAAGGGTCAGACCGGATTTTTTAAAGCTGTATTCCAAGCACACCATGCGTTCTTTAAAAATCTTAAAACCTTAAAAAACAGAAGGCGTAAAATAGAGACAAATCATAAAGATATACCCGGCAAAGTATATAAAAGAAGTATAGTGTTTGATTATTTTATAAAAAAGAGAAAAGAATTCAGTAAACTAACTTTTTAAACCGGCACTAAAAGTTTATCGCTAACTTTAACTACAAATAAAAAAATTATATTTTCAGGAATATATTTGACAATAAAAAAGCTATATATGAAAAAAAATAAAAGAATATTAGTCATTGATGATATGAGCACACATCTCCTGCTATTACAATCGATACTGGAAGAGGAGGGGTATAATGTTATTACTGTTGATAATGGAGAAGATGCACTTAAAATCATAGAAAAAGACAACAACCTGGACATGATATTGCTTGACATTATGATGCCTGGGATTGATGGATTCGAAGTACTAAGAAGGATGGATACATCAGAAGATAAGGAGAAGCTGCCTATAATAATTGTATCGGCAAAAACAGATACCTGGAGCATAAAGAATGCGATGGATTTAGGAGCATATGATTATATTACAAAACCCCTGAACATCCATGATATCAGGAACAAAGTAAACTCGGCTTTAAATCAGTAAGATTCAATAGAAAGTAAGTAGGCAAATTCAGAAGTAGAGGT
>JBKGZD010000120.1:0-7917 GCA_046545795.1 Bacteroidales bacterium
TCACAAACAAATCAACGACCATTTCCCCCTGCCGTTTTACTTTGTTGTTTTATCTAATTTTCATTCACATACTCTCTTAATTATCTGCTTTATAAGCATTATTATCTGTTTTTACGTCTGGTACATCTGATGCCCCGAGGTTTATCCTTTGGATATTTTTTTGGTTAGACACCTGTAAAGTATAGCTGGATTCTCCACTTTCCCAGACATCAGCTTCTTCTCTGATGGTTTCGTCACTTCCATCTGTGTATTGAATTTTTAACACCACCGGTACAGGCATTTTGCCTTTATTTTCTATTTTTATCTTATGTTCTCCATCTTCACTGTTAACTTCACCTATGGCCAGATCGGCATACCCGAATTCAAAAAACCAGGGTTCCCAGAACCAGGACAAATCTCTTTCCAGAACATCTTCAAAAGTGAAAAAGAAATCATAGGGTGTAGGATGCTTCCATTTCCAGCGTTCAATATATTCTTTCAGTGCTTTGTTAAAGTCTTCTTCACCCAGCATTTTATAGAGAAGATAAAAAGCAGTGCCCGGCCTGGTATATGCATGTGTTCTATAAGCCGCATAATCACTTATCATATAACTCTTAATCATCAAGGGTATTTCAGACATCGAACCTGCAGCAGCTTCATAACTTTTCACCAATTCAGTAAATGGTTCATAACCATTAAGCAACCGCTCCTCAGCAATTCTTGGAAGAAACGAAATCAGCCCTTCATCCATGAAAGCATATGACGTCTCATTTGTCATAACATAAAAAGGAAAATAAGCATGCCCTATTTCATGAGCTGTAAGATGCACGGTTCCAATATGATTTCTTGAGTCACCATCATTAATCATCATAGGAAATTCCATTCCTCCGCTCCCATTAAAAGCGGTCATTTTTGGATAAGGATAATTTGCCTGCATAATATCCTTTGAAAACACTTTAATTATTTCCCTGCTCAACCCGGCAACTTTATGAAAATCCCTTGAATCTTTTTTATAAGCAGCGCTTACAAATATTCTCTCCTGGCTGGCAGTGTCTATCATAATGCTTGTACCGTCCCATAAATAACTTGAACTAACAGCAAAAGCAAAATCCGGCACACCCTCGGCTTTATAATTCCACTCTTTTTCCCTGGTAAGGTAATCCTGTTGTTCTATTTCCTTTGTAGTAATAATATTCACCACTGTATCTGACTCATGAGCTTGATTAAAACGTTCAAGAACACCTGGTTTAAAATGCTTGTCAGGCTTCTGAAGAATACCAGTTGCCCATACCATGAAATCTTTTGGAACTTTAATGGTCACATCAAAGTCAGAAAAGTCATTATAAAATTCTGCAGAACCGGTAAAAGGCTGTGTAGCCCAGTCTGTAATGTCATCATAAACAGAAATTTGTGGGTACCAGTATGCAACAAACCAATTTTCTTTCCCGTACTGACCCATCCGGATTGCAACTTGCCGGGGCAACTGGACTTCCCATCCTATTGACAAAGAAGCCTGGCCATTAGGAGCAATAGGCTCAGAAAGCTTAATCAATTGCACTGTTCCCATATCCCTGTCTATAAAGGGACCTCCTTCGCTATCCAACTCCTTTCCATCAATTTCAAAGTTTGTATATTCCACTCCATCATGAAGATCAACAGGTGGTATGGTAAAATCTCTGCCAAAGCCTTCTTTCATCAGATTCATATATAGACGTACGGCAATATATTCCAGTGAATCAGGACTGTTATTATAATACGTGATTTCTTCATTACCCTCTAAAAAACCTGTCGCAGGGTTAAAATCCGCTTCTATCTTATACCTGGACTCATTCTGAAAGTATTTTTCCCCAGGTTCACCTGTATATGAGCGAGTTCCTTTTTCATAAGCTTCCTGTAATTCCAGCGGGATAAATAATTCTTTCTCCTGGCTCAATATGGAGCTTGAAATCAATAATCCCAGAATTGTGATCAAATATTTTTTCATATGTTATATTTTTAATTTTTTAAAGGTCATATGGAATTTTACCATGAATAAACATTTCCTTTTGTGACAATCATGTTTATTTTATTATTGACGTTTCATTTCTAATGTTATATTAAGTTCTTAGTAAATATATTTAAAATAAGACAGAAACAAAGGCTTAAAGTTTAAAATTCATAACTTTGCGAAACAACTTGTAAGCTTTGGCAAACAATTACTTCAAATTTAAACAATTTACTGTATACCAGGATAACTGTGCCATGAAAGTTGGTACGGATGGAGTATTGCTCGGAGCCTGGGTGAAGCTTTCCGGTGAAAAAAGTATTTTAGATGCAGGAACAGGAACTGGAGTCATTGCCTTAATGATGGCTCAACGCTGCAAAGCACATGTAGATGCTGTTGAAATTGATGAAATGGCTGCAAAACAAGCGCAAGAAAACATTAAACAATCTCCATGGAGTTCAAGAATTAAAGTGTTTCACACAGCATTACAAGATTTCGCCCCGGGGAAAGAATATGACCTTATCATATCTAATCCTCCATATTTCAGCAACAACCTGAGAAATCCCAATGAGAAAAAAAGTAAAGCCCGGCACGATGTAAGTCTGAACATGGATGAATTCCTTATAGCCTCAGAAAAGTTGCTCAGCCGGGACGGAAAACTTGCACTTATTATGCCTTTTGAAGAGGGAAAATCTTTCATACAGAAAGCCCCTGAAAAAGGAATTCATTGCATAAGAAAAACAAATGTTAAGCCCACTCCAAATAAGCAAACCAAAAGAATATTAATGGAATTTTCCCGAAAAAAGATACCGTTTACTGAAAATTCTATAACAATAGAAAACAATAAACGGCATGATTATACAAATGACTATATTAGCTTAACAAAAGACTTCTATCTTCATTTTTAGAACAATCCAAAGGCTTAGTCATCAAGTACAACTTCTTCCTCTTCAAATCGAATACCATATTCAGCCAGCTCTTCCATAACCGGTTTATAAATTTCCTTGTTCAAGGGGCGTTGAACCCCGGTCAGAGATATCTTGCCATTTAAAAGCAATTTCGCAGCAATTGCAACAGGTACACCAACGGTTATTGACATGGCTGTATGCATTTTATCCCGGCCTGTAAAGACAAGTGTAGATTTTATTCTTCTGCGCTTTTTTTCTAATTCATAATCAAATAGATGGATCATAACAATCATATCCTTATCTTCCGGTTTCATCTTCCATTTTGGCTCTATAATTTTTTGAAGAATTTGCGCCGGTGTTGCATTTTTCAAACCAATCTTTGTATTTTCAAAAATACCCAGCCATTTTAACCTGTGCATGATGTTGCCATCTTCTTCAATGCCGAGATATTTTACAAGCTTCTGCTCAACATCCATCCCCTGGATATAAGGAAGGTAGCTATCTATAAACTCACGATAGGTTAAACTCTCAGAGTCACGCACGATATAAGTATCTTCAGTCATCCCCAGTTGAACAAAAACATTCCAGGCCTCCGCATAACCCGGACGACGCATTGTTCCCCTGAACATTGTTTCCAAATTCTCCAAACCATAAATATCAATGTATTTCAAAGAATCACGGTTGGGATAAATTTCAAAATCTCCTACCTCATCTATTGTTATCTTTTCTGTTCTTGTAAATAACTTATGATATGGAATATATTTTATTTTACCGTTATGAAGGAACTGAGAAACGCCCTGGCCTGCTACAACTACATTTCTTGGGTTCCAGGTAAATTTATACCCCCAGGGGTTATCATCATATTCAGGAGCTACCAAACCACCTGTAGACGATTCAAAAGCTTTTAACTCTCCACCTTTCTCTTTGATTTTATCAACAACTTGCATAGCAGACATATGATCTATACCGGGATCTACTCCCATCTCATTCAATAACAGCACTCCTTTCTCTTTCGCTTTTTCATCCAGTTCTTTTATATCCTCAGATACATATGATGCTGTAAGCATGTGGGTTCCCTTCTCAACACAGTCCATTGCCACCCATGAATGCATGCGTGCAGGAAGCATCGATATGACCAAATCAACCTGCTCAATTAAATCCCCCCTTTGACGTTCATCAAAAACATCAAATTTCAGAGATTTACCTTTTGGATGATTGTTGATCTTTTTTTCTGCCAAATCTTTGGAAATGTCTCCGAGAATGACTTGCCAGTTGTACTCATTTGAATTGTCAAGCAAATATTTAATCAAACTGGAAGACGACAAGCCCGCTCCCAAAACTAAAATTGATTTCATATGTATATTTTTAATTTTTCAAAGGTCATATGGAACTTACCATGATAAAATAAACATGATTATCCCAGAAGAGGATGTTTATTTTATCATGGACGTTTCACATATAACTCTTTTTTGGTTTATAATTAATGCAAGTTAATTACCGCCCAAATATAAAAGATGTTTCTATGAATTCCTTATAATTATGGGAGAATCTTAAACGCTATTTATAAATAATAAATTAACGCTAAAAACAAGAAAATATCTATCAACCAAATACAAAAAATTCTTATCAAAACCCGCTTGCAGATTATGGGAATAAACGATAGGTTTTCTAAGTGCCCGCTTCATATAAATACCAGTTATTTAGAAGTAGTAGTTTGGTATTTTTTCATTATTTTTGAAATATAAAACTTAGGCAATATGAAAAGCAGACATCTAATTTTTCTTTCAGTTCTTTTGATATTCAGCAACCTGGTTTATGGACAGATTAACCCAACAGATACCATAAAAATAGAACAAGTTGTGGTAACAGGCAACCGAGTAAATGTTGCAAAAGATAATGTACCATTAACAATTTCCATCATAGATGAGGAAAGTCTTCTGCAAAGCCAGGAAACAAAGATACTGCCACTTGTGAGTAAAAAAACACCAGGTGTCTTTGTTACTGAAAGAGGAGTTACAGGGTTTGGTGTTTCAGAAGGTTCGGCAGGACAAATAAACATAAGAGGAGTTGGTAACCACCCCAACAACCAGGTTCTTATGCTTATAGATGGCCACCCCCAATATATGGGAATCTTTGGACATCCCCTGCCGGATAATTATATTACCTCGGATGTTGAGAAAGTTGAAGTAGTAAGAGGACCTGCCTCAATTCTTTATGGTTCAAATGCAATGGGAGGTGTCATCAATTTAATTACCAAAGAACAAAAAGAAAAAGGCTTTCGCGGGAAAGCCCAGGCAATCTACGGTTCGTATAACACACAAAAATATACAGCAAGTGGAGGATATAATGACGGCAAATTTAACGTTTTTGCCTCTGTCAATCATGATAAAACCGATGGACACAGAGATAGCTCGGATTTCAATATTACCAACGGCTATATAAAAACAGGCTACAAATTCAATGATCATTTAAAGCTAAAAGGCGATTTTAGCCTGTCAGGATTCGACTCGCAGGACCCCGGACGGATAACCAGTAATGCAGGAAATTTAATAGAAATATTCAGGGGAAGAACATCAATCTCGCTTGAAAATAATTATAGAAAGGTCAAAGGCGGTCTTAAAATGTATCATAACTTTGGCGAGCATGATATCTCGGATGGCTTTTATTCCAAAGACAGGCTAAGTGGAGTTATGCTATATGAAACACTGCGTCTTTTCAAGGATAACATGATTACCGTAGGAGCAGAGTATAAAAACCTGGGTGGAGTTGCAAAAAATACGTTTGCAGACATCACCTTCGGTGAAGAATATATCAATGAAAAAGCCATTTATGGCTTGATGCAGCACACATTTAACAACAAGCTCGTACTAAATGGAGGTGTCAGGATGGAAAACCATGAATTTTATGGTACGGAATGGATTCCTCAAACGGGCTTTGCTTATCATCCGAAAGATGGAACAACTTTAAAAGGTTCCTTTTCAAAAGGATTCAGAAATCCTACAATGAATGAACTATTCCTTTTCCAATATCAAAACCAGGATTTGGAACCTGAAAAAATGGATAACTATGAACTTAGCTTAAACCAAAAATTTTTCAAGAAAAAGCTGGAAGTTGAAATAGCCGGATATTATATGAAAGGGAGCAATCTTATCCAGGCAATTGAAGAGCTGGAAATTTATATGAATACAGGCGAATTTGAAAACTATGGTATTGAAACTGCAATTGATTTTAAGCCTGTAAAGAATATGAATATTCATACCAACTACGCATACCTTAATACAAATAAAAACATTTTAGCTGCACCCGAACATAAATTTTTCATCGACTTTAATTACCGGTGGAACAACGTTTTATTAAACTTAAACCTGGAGCATATTAACGATTTATACACAGGAACTGATAATTGGGAAACCTATACTTTAATCAATTCAAAAATTACCTTCAAACAATCAAAAATGCTAAGCTTTTTCTTAAGCGCTGAAAATATTACAGGAACTCAATATGCAATTAACTATGGTTACCCTATGCCTAAAGCAACAATCTTCGGCGGGGTAAGTTTCAACTTCTAAATGAAACGAACATGAAAAAAATCGTAATCATATTAACAGTCTTACTTTTTATACAATCTACCATGTATTCAAATGATACAATAAACCCCAGGCATCATATTATCATTGACACAGATTGCGCCATTGATGATCTTCGTGCCATAAATCTGCTTCTTTCTTCAGGAGATACAGAAGTAATGGCAATCACCTCTGCTGACGGAACTCTTGAGCCGGAGGAAGGATTCCTGAAAATAAAGTCACTGCTAAAATACTTAGGCCATGAAGGTATCCCCGTTAGTAAGGGAATCACTGCAAGGAAAGATGAAACACCTGAATGGAGAGACCTTGCGCATGACATGAATTGGGGTAAAAAAATCTTAAGCTACAAAGAACCCCCTGAAGTAAAGGAATTTTTAGTACAAAAAATTGAAGAGGCAGATGAACCTATAGAACTGGTTTGCCTTGGCCCACTGACTAATATAGCCAACGCTATTATAATGAAACCAAAAATTATAGAAAAAATAGAACGGATCGTTTGGTTTGACCAATGTCAACCCAGAGAAAAATGGACGAATTATGGAATGGATTGTTTATCAGCCGACTATATTTTAAACAAAGAAATACCTATAATCACAATAAGAACAAATGAGGAACCTGGTGATTTTTCAAAATCCTTTTATGAATCCATTGGAGAAATTAACACACCTTATGCGCAAAACATTCATTACACCCATTCCTCTGAAAAAATTTTAAACGCTGTTGAAGAAGGAAATTTAAAAATCTGGGACGAATTAGCCGCTTTATATGTATTAGAACCAGAACTCTTTGAACAGGATAAATCCCTGCCTGATTCCCTGGGTAAAGTGATGAAAGTAAAAAATTCCGTAAATGTAAAAGAGAAGATACTCAAGTCATTAGAATCTTACAACAAAGATGACAATATTCTTTTCAATACTTTCCCTACTGATACTTCACTATATAGAAAAGAAATCCAACCAGTTGCAGATACAGTTATCAGAAAATACGGCATAAAAGAATGGAAAGCAGTAGTTATGACTACAGAGATTCATGGACATGTGGGTTTATATTCAATCATAGGAGCTAAAATGGGCGTTCGTGCGCTTGAATATTTTCGGGCGAATGGAGAAAACACAAAAATTGAATCTCATGCAGGCAAAAGTCCCCCGTTAAGCTGCATGAACGATGGATTACAGGTAGCCAGTGGGAATACAGTCGGAAATGGATCTTTCTCAATCATTGAAGACCAAAAAACGCCAGAGGCAATCGTCCACTACAAAAACCGGAAATTACACATTCAACTGGAAACCCAATACCTTAAAGAATTGGAAAGAATAATCAGCAAGGAAAAAGAACAACATGGAATGAAAACAAAGGAATATTGGGAGAATATTAAACAAGAAGCCGTTGAGATATGGAAAAAATGGGACAGAAAGGAAATTTTCAAGTTGGAGGAATCGAATTAATTAGAGGCTAATAC
>JBKGZD010000121.1:0-7875 GCA_046545795.1 Bacteroidales bacterium
TGAAACCTGAAACCTTTAACAGTATGGCTGGTCCCTCAGTCATTAATCAGGCCTTGTCATTTTACCCGGATTAACCCATTTCTCAAATTGTTCCTCAGTCACATATCCTGTTTCTATGGCAGCTTCACGAAGAGTTTTTCCTTCGTTATATGCTTTTTTAGCAATTTCTGAGGCTTTTTCATAGCCAATATGATTGTTAAGCGCAGTAACCAGCATCAGGGTATTATCCAAATGTTCCCGGATTTTCTTTTCATTCGGTTTTAATCCTTCAATGCCTTTTTTGCTGAATGAAACAATTGCATCCGCTAACAAATTAGCTGACTGCAAGAAGTTGAATATTATGACAGGTTTAAACGTATTTAATTCAAAATGGCCATTAGATCCACCAATATTTATAGTTGTGTCATTACCCATTACTTGTGCACATACCATTGTCAGAGCCTCTGGCTGGGTAGGATTTACTTTGCCCGGCATTATTGAAGAGCCAGGTTCATTAGCAGGTAATTCTATTTCTCCGATACCACATCTAGGTCCGGAGGCAAGCATGCGGATATCATTGGCAATCTTCATCAGGCTAACGGCTAATCTTTTCAGTGTTCCGTGATTCTCAACGATGACATCATGTGCAGCAATCATACTGAATTTATTTGTTGATGACTGGAATGGATAGCCAATTAATTGTTTTATTTCCCGGGCAATATCTTTATCAAATCCTCCAGGTGAATTTACTCCTGTTCCAACGGCGGTTCCTCCAAGAGGGAGTTCTAACAATGGCCTGAGCGAATTTTGGAGGGCTTGTAATGCATAATTAAGCTGTGAAACATAACCGGAAAATTCTTGTCCCAGCGTCAATGGTGTCGCATCCATCATATGTGTTCTTCCAACTTTTACTAAATTATTAAATTCAAGTTCCTTTTTTTTCATGCTATTTCTGAGGGTTTCAACAGCAGGTATTGTCTTCTCCATCACCACTGAGTATGCAGAAATATGCATAGCTGCAGAAAAAGTATCATTCGTTGATTGTGATTTATTAACATCGTCATTCGGATGGATGACTCTTTCACCTTTACCCAGTAAATTCCCTTCTAGGACATGAGCCCTGTTAGCAATTACTTCATTGACATTCATGTTTGTATGAGTTCCTGACCCTGTCTGCCAAACTACAAGGGGAAAATGGTCGTTTAACTTTTCTGCAATAATCTCATCGCAAACTTTTGTAATAAGACCCATTTTCTTGCTGGAAAGCAATCCATATTTATTATTCACTATAGCTGCTGCTTTTTTGATATATCCATAGGCCTTTATTATTTCTATGGGCATGGAAGCAGATTCACCAATTTGAAAGTTTTCCAGGGAGCGCTGTGTCTGTGCTCCCCAATATTTGTCTGAGGGTACTTTCACTTGGCCTGTTGTATCATGTTCAACTCTGTAATTCATGGTATGTTTTTCTACATTAAACAAACTGGAAAAAAAATAGTTTGCAGTCACTTTTTAAGTAAAGAAAAGACCGGGATACTATCGTTCTAAACATACAATAAAAGCTGGTTAAACCATTATATTTAATTATTATCAAAGAGAAACTTAACCAAAACTTTATTGTGTCTTTAATAGATTATAATTAAATATCGCAACACATAATGAAATGATTGCATCAATGAAATGGCCTTTAACCAATAAAAAACAGACAGATGAACAAACAAATCATTTTAGCTACCAGCCTGATTATAATTATTTTTTCAGCATGTAAGCCACATACACCCGAAAAAACAATAGATAAAATATACAAGGAAGCTTTATCCGACAGTACAGCATACCAAAACTTACAATATTTATCCGATAGTATTGGCGGTCGTTTGGCTTGTTCTGAAGATGGAATCCGGGCAGTTTATTGGGCTCAAGAAGTTATGAAAGAACTTCAACCGGATACGGTCTATTTACAGGAGTTAAAGGTAAAAAATTGGAAAAGAGGAAAGAAAGAGAAAGCAACGCTCTATTCTGCACAATATGGAAAGGAAAACTTAAATGTTACTGCTTTAGGCAGAGGAATAGGAACAAATGGAAAGCCTGTGAGTGGAGAAATTATAGAGGTCAAAAGTCTGGAAGAGTTGTCTGAAATGGATATTAGCCAAACAGCTGGGAAAATTATTTTTTTTAATGGTAAGATGAGTACTGAAAGAAAAAATACATTCCAGGCTTATGGTGAAGTAGCTGGTCAAAGGTTTTATGGACCAATAAAAGCTGCAGAATACAAGGCAAAAGGTGCAATTATCCGATCTATAACTACTTCTATTGATACCTTCCCTCACACAGGGGTTACAAAGTACGCAGAACCTTCTGAAACGGTTCCGGCTGTGGCAGTAGCAACAGAACATGCTGACCAGATTCATAAGTGGCTAAGCAAAGATAATAACCTCACAGTTTCATATACCACTTACTGCAAAAACCGTCCGGACACAACCTCCTATAATGTTATAGGGGAAATAAAAGGGGAAAAATACCCCAATAAAATTATTACTGTGGGGGGTCATCTTGATTCCTGGGATATCAGTGACGGAGCCCATGATGACGGCGCTGGATGCATGCAGGCTATGGAAGTGATAAGAATATTTAAAAAACTTGGCATTAAACCAAATCATACAATACGCGCAGTGATGTTTATGGATGAGGAAATATCACAAATGGGAGGTGAAATATACGCTGAAGAAGCTAAAAGAAAAGGGGAAACACATATTTTTGCTCTTGAATCTGACAGGGGAGCTACAAAGCCATTAGGCTTCAGTATTGATGCATCAGATTCAGTACGTGCTAAGTTGCAACATTTTAAGCCTTTGCTGAAACCATATGGCATTGAAGAATTCAAACAAGGCGGAGGAGGAGTAGATATTGGACCCTTAAAGGAATTTAATACTCCACTGGTAGGTTTTGTAACCGACTCGGAGAATTATTTCGACTGGCATCACTCCCCAAATGATACTTTTGATAAGATTGATTTTGAAGATTTCCAGTCCGGAAGTGCGGCAATTACTTCGTTGATTTATTTAGTTGACAGATATGGGTTCGGGAATATTATAGAATAAAGTCTGATTTTAAAATTCTTTTTAAAAAAATCCATTCGGAAAGCACCATATAGACCTGCATTTTACGAATCTGTTATATTATCATTATTAGAATTTAGTGTTTTTTTTATATTTACACTTTTTTGAAATTGATACTAGGGTAAAACAACATTAAAAACAGTCAGATGAAGAAAGTATTCCAGAAAGCAGGCGATGTATCTAAGAAAGCATTTCAGCGGGCATTGGATTATGTAGAGGTAATAGGTAACAAATTACCTCATCCGGCCACACTTTTTGCATTATTAGCCCTTATTGTGGTAATTTTATCATGGATAGCTTCTTCCATGGAAACACAAGCTGTACATCCGGTAGATGAATCTGTTATCAATGCTAAAAGTCTTGTAAGCGGGGATGGCCTTAGGTGGATGTATACCAACCTCATTGATAATTTCCTGAAATTTCCTCCGCTTGGCTATGTGCTTGTAGTAATGATTGGTATTGGAGTTGCAGAAGGCTCAGGCCTGTTTACCATAATGATTCGGTCACTGGTTTTAAGTGCACCTCCGAAAATGATAACAGCAGCGATTGTATTAGCTGGGATTCTCTCTCACCTGGCCTCTGAAGCAGGCTACGTTATTTTGATACCTTTAGGAGCAATGATATTTCATGCATTGGGCAGGCATCCGATGGCTGGTTTAGCAGCCGCTTTCTGTGGTGTCAGTGGCGGTTTTGCTGCAAACCTTTTCATAGGCTCAATTGACCCTATTCTTGCAGGAATTTCCGAATCAGCCGCACAAATTATCAGACCTGATATTTCAGTAAACCCCGCGGTTAATTACTATTTTATGTTTGTTTCAAGTTTTTTGGTAGTTGCGGTTGGAACCTGGGTTACTGAAAAGATTGTTGAACCAAGACTTGGAAAGTATGATGGTCCTGCAGAAAGACTGCCTATTAACCAATTAACCCCCCTGGAGAAAAAAGGTTTGCGATATGCAGGATGGGCAGTACTTGCTACTTTGATACTTTTAGCAATTACCATTATTCCTGAAAACGGAGTATTCAGAGATCCGGAAACAGGGTCAGTTTTACATTCCCCATTTTTTGATGGAATTATTATTGGTATTTTACTTATTTTCTTTATTCCGGGCTTAGTATATGGTATTGTAGTTGGCACAATAAAAAGCGACAAGGATGTAGCCAAATATTTCGGAAAATCAATGAGCGGGATGGGAGGATACATCGTTTTGGTGTTTTTTGCAGCCCAGTTTGTGTATTTTTTCAATTACAGCAACCTGGGAATTATTCTGGCTATAAAAGGAGCAAATGCACTACAGACCGTTGGTCTGACAGGAGTATCTCTTATCGTTGCCTTTGTTTTACTTTCTGCTTTTATAAATATGTTTATGGGGAGTGCCTCAGCAAAGTGGGCCATAATGGCGCCGGTATTTATCCCAATGTTAATGTTGATAGATCCTGCTTATCACCCGGGTTTGACACAGGCAGCATTCAGGATTGGTGACTCGGTAACTAACCTGATTACTCCAATGATGAGCTATTTTGCCCTGATTGTTACATTTGCCCAGAAATATGACGAAAAGTATGGCATAGGGACCATTATTTCTTCAATGTTGCCCTATTCTATCATGCTGACTATTGCCTGGTTAGCACTATTGATAGTTTGGATGCTAATTGGAATACCACTGGGACCTGACGGACCGATATTTTTACCATAAAAGATTTAATTAGTTTCAGAGGTCATAAGGGACTTATTATGGATGTTTCATGAGGTAAGAGTGGCAAGCCAGACAGATGGTTTGCTACTCTTACTTTACGGAGGCGTTTTCATAAGCAGTAAAATATCTATTGACCACCGTCCTCCTCCTTTAATTAGCAAGAATAAGCTTCCTAACCACATAACAAAATCAGTACGTATCTCCTGAGCTATACTCCAGAATCCATATGTCTTCAAATCACGGAGAATAAACGGCCCAAAGCTTTCACCAAAAGCAACGGGGATCTTGGTAACAATAATGGCAACAGTCATATTCATGAAAAACACCAATGCAGCTCCCCTGGTCAAAAATCCGGCTAACAAAAGGATTCCGGTTAAAATTTCAAAAACCCAATATATCTAAAACATCAGAACTACTACTCCTGGGAAAAATGATTTACTCTAAAAAAATATTCTTCTCTCTTTCCAGGAATCCAGCCAGTGTAAAGGGTTCCTTCCCTGTCAGTTTTTCATAAAAATCAGAAATAACAGGTTCTTTTTGGAATCTGGGTAAAAAATGAAGCATGATTAATACTAAAATTTTCCCTGCCGGGACTTCTTCTTTCTTTTTAATTCTGAAGAATGTCATAGGATCCACATTATGATAAATTATTTTTTTATTCGCAGGTAATTGTCTGCTTAGCTCTTCCGTCACCTCATAAAAATTTTTGTTTTCATAACCTGTAATATCGAAAGCACTGTTTCTAAACTCTTTGAATCGTTCTAATAAAATAGCGCTAGCCTCTCCAATATTGGCAATATCAATCCAGTTGAACTTTGCTTTTCCTGCAGGTAACAGAATTTGCTTTTTCCCTTTTATATCATCAATGAGGGTAGTTGTTAAATTTTGCATGAAGTATGAAGGCCTTAGGAAAATATAATCCAGGTTTGAATCTAAAATCAGTCTTTCAATTTTATTATGAGGAATAATCTTGCTTCGCTCTGCACCCTGCACTGAAAGAAACAATACTTCCCTGACCTTTTTTTCCTCCATTTTATTAATTAGAGGTGCAAAATTCTTCTTTACAGCAGATATGTGAGGAGGGCGCAACAGGAAAACCGTATCAATATTTGTTAATGCATTTTTAAAAGTGGCCGGGTTTTCAAAATCAAAATGAGTGAATTTAATCTCCGGGAACCCGGTAAATTTACTCTTTGCTTCATCAATATTTCTGACACCGGCAAAAATGCGGTTTGAAGGGCTATTATTGAATAAAGACCGGATTACTTCATAGCCGGTATTTCCTGTTGCCCCCGTTATTAGTATTTGCTTCATTTACAGTTATTTGTCTTCCAGCTCCAGCTCATTCAGATGTTGATTAATTTTCTCAAGCTCTTCTTTGGATAGCTTAATATCTGCAGCCCCGGCATTGTCTTCAATTTGTTCAGGATTACGTGCACCTGCCAGTGCAACAATAACAGCTGGTTGATGTAGTGTCCAGCTTAATGCCAGTTGAGCCAGCGTGGCGTTGTGTTCCTCTGCAATTGGTTTTATTTTATTTAAAAATTCATTGATTTTTCTGATATTCTCGGGTTTAAAAAACCTTGAATCCTTGCGGTTATCACCTTCTCCCAATTTTGTGTCAGGACTGAATTTTCCTGTTAGTACACCACGCTGCAGAGGACTGTAGGCTATAATTCCTTTATTGTTTTCGAGAGCATAGGGTACCAGGTTTTTTTCAATATCCCTCTTCACCATGCTATAGGGTACCTGGTCTGCTTCAATATGTACTATCTTATCTGCTTTTTTAACTTGTTCAGCAGTAAAATTACACACTCCTGCAGCCCTTATTTTTCCCTGCTCTTTGAGTCTTACCAATGCTTCCATTGTTTCTTCAACTGGAACATCGTCAACAGGCCAGTGCATCTGGTAATAGTCTATGTAATCAGTGCCTAATCTTCTGAGACTATCCTCGGCCTCTTGCATGATACTCTCTTTCCTGGCGTCCAGGTAAACACTCTTCCAGAGTTCATCATAACCCTGTTGTGTTGTAAATTTGTTTTGATTTCCGGATTTTTTCCACCGCATCACAAATTTGGTTAATATCTGAAAATTATGGCGGTTTCCTTTGATGGCTTTCCCTACAAGTTCTTCACTTAAACCTAAACCATAAATGGGTGCTGTATCTATGGTTGTAACACCCAAATCATAACCACGCTTTATGGCTTTAATGGCATCTTCTTCATCACTGCCTCCCCACATGAAACCACCGATTGCCCACGCGCCAAACGTAATGGCCGAAAGTTTTATTCCGCTTTGTCCTAATTCATTGTAAATCATAAGCTATTTTGTTTTAAAGTTTTCAATATTAACTATAATATTATACAAACAATTAAACAACAATTTCGTTTAGAAAACACAGAAGATTTTAATCTTATTGATTTATGGACGAATATAAATATTTTGCCAAAATATACGATCCGCTATTGCACCTGGCTATTCATAGAGTACGCGAAAAGGTTACAGATATTATTGACCGGTATAATCCAGGTAAAATTATTGATCTTTGCTGTGGAACCGGGAATCAGCTTAAATATTTGAAGAAAAAAGGATTTACCAATGCAGTTGGTGTGGACCTCTCACAATCAATGTTGTATCAAGCAGGGAAAGGAAAAGAAAAAGTTCGTTGCGAAAATCAAAATGCTGCTCAGTTATCATTTTCAGAAAATACTTTTGATATTGGGATTATTAGTTTTGCACTCCATGAAAAACCTGTAGAAACTGCAAAAAAGATAGTCAAAGAAGCTGCCAGGGTCACAAAGCCCGGCGGTCACCTGGTTGTTGTCGACTATTGCCGGATTAATAAAACACCATTGCATATCAAAGCAGCAATTCACTTTGCAGAAAGGTTTGCCGGGAAAGAGCATTACACGCATTTCAGAAACTACTTGAATCTCGGTGGCCTGGATGAACTTTTAAAGGATTATAAACTTAAGGAAAGTTATACCTTTCATAGAGGGGGAACATGTGTAAGAGTCTATGAAATTGAAAAATACCAACATTATGCATGATAAATTGCAATGATTAAATTTTTCATGCTCTGTTTT
>JBKGZD010000122.1:0-7865 GCA_046545795.1 Bacteroidales bacterium
TATCCGCACCCAATGTATATAAACTATAGAAAAATTTTTTTGATTTGTTTTTAAAAAGTGTAGCTTTACTTTATATTTGCTAATTGTGTTTAACAAAATCCTAAAACAATGAATAAACTTAACAAACTGAGTCCAATTTTAAATATTGTTCTTTTAGTAGCGGTAGCTTTGCTTTTTTATCTGCATTTTCAAGGGGACGGTAAAATTTTAGATTCAGGAGAAAAAAGCGAAAAGGCAGAAGTATCCGAAGAGGAATTCACTGATTACAATCAATTGCGGGTTGCCTATGTTAACCTGGATTCTCTACTGGAAGATTATGATCTCTATATTGATAAAAGAGAAGAGTTTGAGAAGGAACAAAATCAATCTATGTCCGAACTTCAGACTAGGTCACAACAGTTAAGACAAGAATATCAGGAAATGCAGGAAAAACTGGACAAAGGTTTAATGACCAGGTCACGGGCACAAATTGCTCAGCAGGAGCTTGGTCAGAAAGAACAGGAGCTTTATCAGCAAAGAGACCAGGTTACATCAGAATTGTCAGAACAAGAACAGGTTATATACCGCCAGGTATTGAACAGCATCCAAGACTATCTTGAAGAATATGCCCGGGAAAATGATTTTCATTACGTGTTAAGCTATTCTTTTGGTGGACCTATCTTATATAAAGCCAGGCAATTTAACGTTACCAGGGATGTATTGAAAGGATTGAATGAAGAATATGCCAAAGAAAATGATTAAGATATAAATAGAGGAATTAAATAATATTTTTTTTAATCGTCCAATTTTTGGACGATTTTTTTAGTTTTATATATTGCCCTTATTAATCATAAATGATGAAAAACTCCTTTTTATATATATTGAAATTCAGACCTGTGTGTATTTTGGTAGTATGCTCTTTTTTGATGTTCATATATCCTGATTATGCACTGGGTCAATATCTTAATGTTTTCGATATTAATACCGATAATTATCCCCGGATACATGCAAAATTTTTGTATGGGGAATTATCAGAAAACAGGCAAATTACAGAAAGCGATTTTCAAATCACTGAAAATAATGATCCGGCAAATCTTATTGAACTTAAGCTACCGGAAAAGAATATACTAAATGATTTGTCTGTGGTTATGGTCTTTGATGTATCATCATCAATGATTGGGAATAGGATCGAAATAGCCAAACAAGCAGGGAAATCTTTCATAGAAAAGATGGATTTTACCAATTCAGAATGTGCCATTACAAGTTTTGATCATTTGAACTACCTGAATAGTGATTTTACAAATGATAAAAAAGAGCTTTTACAAGAATTAAACTCATTAAATGCCAGGGGTGGAACAAATTACAACGCTGCTTTTCTGATGCCGTTTGCAGGAGCTCTAGATATTGCTGGAGAAGGCAGGAATAAAAAGGTTGTAATATTGCTTACAGATGGTAAAGGAGAAGGAGATCAGAATAAAATCATTGAATTAGCCAACCAGGAAAATGTTACTGTTTTCCCGGTTGCCGTAGAATTAGAAATGCCTGATATTTTAAAAAATATTGCTAAAAGTACCGGGGGGAAGTATTATGGCAACGTAAGAACCACAAAAGAAGCTGAAAAGATATACAAAGAAATTTTCACAAGGGTTAAGTCAGAATCTTATGGAGAATTAATTTGGGAAAGTCCTACGGCATGTCAATCATATGTAGATGTGAAAATAGGAATGAGGGAATTTGCGGATACTCTAAACTATCATATACCTGAACAACAAATAACAAAGGTGCACCCTGATCCATATTTCATTATTTTTGACGATGATACGCTGAATAATTCCCGTAAAGTGAAATTAGAAGCACAAAATTCAGATTTTAAAATCTCCGGTATACAAATGGAAGGAGATGGTGATAAATATAATTTAGAAATAGAAAACACAACTCCATTTATACTTAAAGAAGGTGAAGAAACCAATATTGTAGTTGAAAATAATACGGGTGAAAAAGAGCCAGCTTTTACACATTTTACCATAAACACAGATAAATGTTCTGATGTAAAAATTTATATGAGAGATTCTAACATTTCTGAGTATGAAACTCCACTGGAATTATTGAAACCAAACGGAGGAGAGGTTTTTTCGGCAGGTGTCAATACTACAATACAATGGTCTGGAATAGAGCGTACCGATAGTGTACAGCTTTATTTTTCCGAAAATAATGGCATTGACTGGCGTTATATAGAAAAGACAGATGATTTGCAGCAGAAATGGAGAGTACCACCGGTTAGAAGTGATGAAAATCTTATCCGGGTGACGCAACAGACAGAAATGGAAGGAAGTGTTAGTCTTATCGACCTGTCTAAATTGTATGGCGAAAAATATACAGCCCATCATGCAGCATTCAGCGAAAAAGGAAATTTTATAATTACCACTGATAAGGATTATTCTGTAAAGTTGTGGGATGCATCAACAGGGAAATATATTCGGGAATTTAAATTCCATAATGAATTGGTTTATAATGTGAATACTAACTCCAAAGAAACTTTAATGATTTCGGCCAGCAATGACGGAACAGCAAAACTCTTTTCGTTGAACACGGGTAACTTAAAAAATATTCTGGATATATCGAACTGGGGGATTAATAAAGCTATATTTGATAAAAATGGTGAATTTATAGTTACAGCGAGCGATGATGGTTTGATAAGATTCTGGAATGCTGAAACCGGTGAACTTCAGAGGGAATTAGCGAGTCATATGGGATGGGTTTTAGATATCGATATAAGTCCGGATAACCAGATGCTTGCTTCTGCTGGTGATGATAATGCTATAAGGTTCTGGGATTTGTCTCGTTTAACCCTTCGGAGAACTATAAAAGCTCATAATGACTGGGTTTATAATATTGAGTTTTCTCCTGACGGAGAATATGTAGCTACTTCAAGCAAAGATGGGTCTTTTGCAATATGGAGTGTAAGCGACGGGAAGAGGATAATGAAGAATAATGCTCATCACCGGCGGGTCTATACTGCGAGATTCAGCCCTGATGGAAATTTTCTGGTAACGGCAAGCAGGGATGGAACGGTTTGTATGTGGGATGCACGTTCTGGTGAGTTATTAGACAAAATATTTGCCGGACGGGGAAAATGGTTTCGCAATGCTGAATTCGATGATACCGGACAGCGCATTTTAACAGTCGATAGCCAGGGAGAAGTTAAAATATGGTTGATTAGTAACATTGTGCCTTTCCAGGAAGATACCTCAGACAGTACCTTCCGAATAGTTTCTCCAAATCCCGATTTTAGTGGTATTGATATGGGAAGGCAACAGGTGGATAACCCAAAAGATACTCTACTGTTGAATTATATTCAGAATAACCATCAATATCCATTATATATTGAAGATATTAAAATTAGTGGGGACAATGAAGAGGATTTTACCATTGTCTCAGGCTTTGATGAAGGGATGGTAAAATCCGGGAGAAACAAGAATTTGGAAATTAGCTTTACGCCATCAGAGAAAGGAGACAGGGAAGCTCAATTAGTTGTTTCTACACCTACGGATACTTTAACTCAGCCTTTAACAGGGAAAGGAATTTCAGCTGAATATGAGATTCCCGGGAGATACGTTGATTTTGGAAAAATTCCGGTTATGTCAACGAAAGATACTGTAATAGAAGTTATCAAAAATACAGGTGATGTATCTTTAATGCTTGATGAACTCTATATTTCCGGCCCTTCGGAGAAATCATTTGAACTTGTGTCTGATTCTATGCCCCTTGTATTACCTTCAAAGGAGTCTATTGAGGTAAAGGTGGAATTCACTCCATTTAAAGTCGGTAAGTTAAATACAAGTTTGAACTTAACTTTCCAGGGAGAAGAACTTAGGGAGAGTGTTAATATAATTGGAGAAGGAATTGCTAAACCCGATTTTAGGTTCACTGGCAAAGTACTGAGCAGAAAGGATAGTTTGCCAGTATCTTCCACAGTTCAATGTTTTGACTTATCCGGCAAGTATAAAGGCCAGACATACAAAACCGGAGAAGAGGGTGAATTCTCATTTTCTCTTCCTGGTGACGGTCAATATCGTGTTACAGCAGAAAAAGAAAATTTTGTTCCCCAAAGCGTTCATCTTGACCTGGAGTATTTTGAGGGAGAAAATATAGAAAAAGATATTTACATTGCTCCAATTGAAAAAGGAATGAAAATAAATTTGAATAATGTTTTCTTCGCTTTTGATGAAGCAACATTGAAGAATAAGTCTTACGGCGAGCTTGACAAAGTTGTGGAATTTTTACAAACGAATCCTGATGTAAAAATCAGAGTTGAGGGCCATGCGGATAGCAAAGGTACTGAGTCTTATAATTACCTTTTGTCAAAAGATCGAGCTGAGGCTGTCAGGAAATATTTTATTGATCAGGGTATTGCCAAAGACCGTATAGAAACTAAAGCATTAGGTGAAACTCAGCCTGTAGCTGAAAATAAAGGGGAAAAAGGACGTAGCTTGAATAGGAGAGTGGAGTTTGTTATAATTGAGAAATAAAAACAACCTCCCAAACCCGGCAAGGTTTGAACATTTATAGCTCACCTGAAACGTGAAACGCTTTCGTTCCATTGTTTCTTACTCCTGTATTAAATCTACTATTGATGTATTTTAGTTTCCCTACCAGGTAAACAATAATATGGTTATGATTGTACTAAGGATACATTTATTTTACTAAATAATTTCAAAATAGAATTACATGGAAGAACATACGGTTAAAATTCTTAAAGTAAATCAAATAACACATGATGTAAAAGAATTTATTACAGAAAAACCTGAAGGCTATTCTTTCAGACCAGGGCAGGCTACATTAGTTTCAGTTAATAAGCCTGGACTTAAACAAGAAAAGAGGCCTTTCACATTTACTTCCCTGAATGATAATGAGCATCTTGAATTTGTGATTAAAATTTATTCACAACATGAAAGTGTTACTGATGCAATTGATGATTTAAAAACCGGGGATGAACTTATTATTAATAATCCCTGGGGTGCTATTCAATATAAAGGTCCAGGTTACTTTATTGCAGGGGGAGCAGGAATCACTCCTTTTATTGCAATATTTAGAGATTTGTATAGGAAAAATGAGATAGAGCACAATTTTCTTTTTTATTCAAATAAAACCAGTAAGGATATCATACTTGAAGAGGAGCTGAGCAATATTTTAGGGGGAAATGTATTATTTACATTAACAAGAGAAGAAAACAAAGATTATTATAATGGAAGAATTGATGAGCAATTTTTAAAAGAGCATGTCACGGACTTTAATAAACCATTTTATATTTGTGGCACCCCTGAAATGACAGAGCAGTTAACACAGATTCTTAAAAAACTCGGAGCTTCGACGGATTCATTAGTATTTGAGGGAACTTAAATTACCTGGTGAATAAAATATTAGGGTGATCATTTTCATTGATGTTTGAAAGTCTGGTAATGTTTCGTTCTTGTTTTTTAGTAAGTCTGAAAAAGTATGAATTATTAAAGAAGGATGGACTTAGCAAGAAAACTTAATCTTTAATAACTGGTTTATTACCTTTTCTGAAATTTAATATCTGTCATTTACCTAGAGCCTCTCATGGGATTCGAACCCACGACCTGCTCATTACGAGTGAGCCGCTCTACCCCTGAGCTAAAGAGGCTTGTTGACTTTATTTTTTTAAGATTTCCAATATATATTATTTAAAAGATTTGATTATCATATTTTTTTCCAGGTTATCATACGCCAGGACGTTTCGAGGGTAGATAAAATAAGGATATTTTCGTTCAAAAAAAATTTTTTGATTCTCTAAGAAAAATTGTATTTCACTGAGATTTTTCTGCACATCTTCTTTTTCTGATGAGAGTGAATTTTTAATTTGACTATCAATCATTTTTAACATTTGATGATAATCTTTTCTTTTCTTTTTATTCTCTTCCTTCCTCATTGCCTTTACTATATGCATCTTTTTTTGCTTGAATTTTAATGAAGTCTCTCTATTAAGAAGATTTGCCGGGTTATGCTGAAACTCTTTCAGCCATTTCTCCTTCTCCTTTTTTTCTTTTTCAGCTTCATTGTAATCAGGCATGTCTGAAAAGAAGGGGAAATAAATATCACCTGTTACTGCATAAAATACAGGCGATGTTTTAAGGTTGAAAAATTTTTTCATGAATTCATTATTAACCTTTTCATATTCAACGGCGCCAAAGCCATGTACAAACAGATCGCAAAAAAACAAACGAAACATTATAGTTAGTGTTGTTGCTTTTGGATATAGCAGGATTGTATTTTTTAATTCTTCTGCTGCATTTGAGGTGATATCTATGGAAAATTGATTCCCTGCTTCTTTAGAACGGACTTCTAAATAGTTTATGTTTTTCTTTATTTCCACTCTATATCTTTTTCCTTCTTTAATCATCCAAAAAGGGATTTCTGTCCATCCTTTTTCTGAATAAAGACACTTAACTGGGCTGTATTTTTCGCTGCTCTGATTTAATACTGCATCATTATATATGCTACAAAAATCATTGAGGTGTTCGATTATATACCAGATAAACCGATAATAAGCATTGGTTCCGGCAATACTTGAAATTTTTATATCATGAAATTTTATTCCTCTGCCTTTTTCGAAATCATTTCGCATATAACTTAAAGCCTCCGGGAAATTATTCTCTTTATTGTAAATTACCCAAAACTTATTTTCCCATTCTTCGAAGGCCTGGATTACTTCTTGGTTATTAAGGGTTTGGAGATTATCCCTGGTTCGATGGAAAAAATTTTCTACCTCAGGGACAGAGAGATTGTAATTTTGAAAGATAATTTCAGGATTCTTTTTTAGTTGTATAATTTCTTTACCGTAATAGCCATTTTTAAAAAAAGGTACAGGAACGTCCAGTGGTCCATTGTCTGAGTCTACTATGAAATTAATGGCATTTATATTTAATCTTTTTGCCTGACTACCTGCAAAGAAATTTTTCAGCAGTAAGCCCGGATAATAGGTGACAGGCTGATGGCCGACCCCGATTGTTAAATTTTCCCTATTCCCAGATTGTAATCCTGTTTCTTTTCTTAGTTCTTCTTTTATGTCATGGAGCTTTTTATCTTTCGAAAAGATTTCTTTAAGTAAGTTTTGATTGAGCTTAATGGCTGATTGAATATCCATGAAACTATAAAATACTTTGTAGATTTTTTATTCCCAGTAATTCAGGTGTGTAGAATGGTTCAGCATATTTTTTATTGATCCTGGAACCATAATATTTCCCCATAGTTTTAAGAAAGTCAGGAATGTCTCTGTTTTTATGGTTCATCTGGGACTCATATGTTTCCACTGCTTTTATTTTTTCCTCAAAGATATTTTCTTCAACAGGCATAACGAAGGAAGGCTGCGGGATAAGTTTGAAATGAGATGTATAATAGTATAAAATTTTAGGGGGAAAATATGGTTCTCCTTTCATGTCGGTTTTTGTAAGCTTTGCATAAAAACGGGCAGCAGTTCCCAGTTCTGATGCTGCAATATGATCAGGGTGTTGATCTGTATGGGTTTGTACCAACAGTACATCGGGTTTTATAATGCGAATATGTTCAGCTACTTTCTTTCTGTTCTCAATTGTATCCTGCAGGTACCTGTTCGGAAGATCCATTATAATTCGCTTTTTGATTTTTAATATCTCGTCGGCTTTTCCAGCTTCCTGCAGTCGTTTTTCAACTGTTCCGTGTGGCGTAGGTTCTCCATTGGTATAATTTAATAAGTATACCCCATCTCCATTTTCCGAACAAGTAAGTAATGTTCCGCCTATTGAAATTTCTGCATCATCAGGATGAGCAGCTAACACTAATATTTTCATAAGTTAAGTTATATTTTTAATTTTTAAAGATCATATGGA
>JBKGZD010000123.1:0-7779 GCA_046545795.1 Bacteroidales bacterium
GATCATATAAACATCAACCTGCAACTTCTTTTTTACTGGATGTCCGCAATTTCCTTGCTGCTTTCACCATATTTTCCAGTGCAGGCCATGTTTCTTCGAACTTCCTTGTCTTTAACCCACAATCCGGGTTTACCCATAACTGATTTTTAGGAATCACTTTGGATGCTTTTTCCATCAATTCGGCCATTTCTTCAGTTGAAGGAATTCTCGGACTATGAATATCGTAGACTCCCGGACCGATTTCATTCGGATATTTGAATTCTCCGAAGGCGTCCAACAGTTCCATCTGCGATCTGGATGTTTCTATGGTAATCACATCTGCATCCAGGTCGGCAATGTTATGAATAATATCATTGAACTCGGAATAACACATATGAGTATGAATCTGTGTTCCGTTTTCCACAGCTGATGAAGCCAGTCTGAAAGCTTGCACAGCCCATTTAAGATACTTTTCCCAGTCCTTTCTTCTGAGCGGCAATCCTTCCCTGAAAGCCGGTTCATCAATCTGGATAAGCTTAATCCCGGCTTTTTCGAGGTCTTTCACTTCATCTCTAATGGCCAATGCAATCTGAAAGGCTGTATCCTTTCTCGGCTGGTCGTTACGGGCAAATGACCATTGTAGTATGGTTACAGGACCTGTTAGCATGCCCTTTACCTGCTTACTGGTCAGGGACTGTGCGTAAGCTGACCATTTAACTGTCATCGCTTCAGGGCGCTCTATATCACCGTAAATTATGGGTGGTTTAACACCTCTTGAGCCATAACTCTGAACCCAGCCGTTCTTGGTAAAAGCGAATCCTTCCAGTTGTTCTCCGAAGTACTCAACCATATCATTGCGTTCAAACTCTCCGTGAACAAGTACATCAAGACCGGCTTCTTCCTGTTTCTGAATTACCTCTCTGATTTTCTCCTTCAGATTGTTTTCATACTCATCTTTGGAGATTTCTTGTTTTTTATATTTTCGTCTCAGTTGTCTCACCTCTTTAGTTTGGGGAAATGAACCAATAGTAGTTGTTGGGAATTCCGGTAAATTAAGTTCTGATCTCTGTATTTGTTTTCGCTTCTGGAATTCACTATCCCTTCTGAGCATCTTTTCTGAGATTGAATTGATTCGCTGATTTACAGAATCTTTATGGATTAATTTTGAATTTTCCCGACTGTCAATCGCTTGCTTATTTTCTATCAGATCATCTTTCACTTCCGGTAAAGTTTTCAAATCTGAGGCCAGGGCGAGGATTTTCACCTCTCCCAGCTTTTGTTTTGCAAAAGCCATCCAATTCTTCACTTCACCCGGCAGAGACTTTTCATCATCTTCCAGGTCAAGATCATAAGGCACATGAAGCAATGAACAGGATGTTGAAATCATAAGCTGCTTCTCATTCTTTTTATAGCTCGCTTCTTTAATAATATCAAGGGAATGGTTGTAATCGTTTTTCCAGATGTTTCTTCCATCCACAATGCCCAGGGAAAGCACTAACGAATCAGGTGTTTTGCTCAACACTTCTTTCAACTGCCCGGGTGCTCTTACCAGGTCAAGGTGCAGTGCCTCTACCGGTAATGAAACGGCCAGATCTGTGTTGTCATTTAATCCTTCAAAATAGGTGGCAAGCAAGAAGTTCAGACTGGAAAAACGGTTGTTCATTCGTGTGTAAACATCTTTATACACCTCTTTCTGTTTGTCATTTAAATCCATTCCCAGGAAGGGTTCATCAAACTGTATCCATTCGGCGCCTTCATTTTTAAGCTTTTCGAGGATCTCAAAATAGACAGGCAGCAGTGAATCAACCAGGTCTATCCTGTCAAAACCCTCTTCTTTTTCCTTTCCAAGCAGTAAAAATGAAACGGGGCCAATGATTACCGGTTTAGGATTTACACCAAATTCTTTTGCTTCACGGTATTCCTCAATAATTTTATCTGAAAAATATTCAAACTTCTGATTCTTCTTAAATTCAGGGACAATATAGTGGTAATTGGTATCAAACCACTTGGTCATTTCCATGGGAATGATATCATAGTTGCCCTTTTGATATCCCCTGGCCATAGCAAAATATAAATCACGTGGATCAAAATCTTTTAAATCGCTGTATCTGTCAGGTATAGCTCCAACAGTTAGCGTCATATCCAGTATATGATCATAAAATGAAAAATCATTAACCGGCACGAGATCAAGACCCGCTTCCTTTTGCAGTCTCCAGTTGTAGTGGCGTTGTTCTTTTCCGGCCTCAACAAGCTCATCAAGAGTTATTTTGTCCGACCAGTATTGCTCACATGCTTTTTTTATCTCTCTTTTGGCTCCAATTCTTGGATAACCTAATATATGTGTTTTAATCATCGTCCACTCCTCCGTATTTTCTTAGTTGAATAATTCTGAAATAATATGTAGTTTTATTTCTCTGCTATATGAATGAAAAAATCATCCCAGAGATCCACAAACTCATCCTGGTATTGCTTTTGATAGAAATTGGAACTTTTCGTCTTCATTTCCTCTTGCTTCTTTCTCTCTAAAGTTTCCATAATATTCTTATTTAAATTAAACAATTTGATATACTCATAAATCCTTCAGCCCCCGTTGGCAGGAGAATTGTTGATTCGTTAAGAGTATAAGGATTCGTTTTTGTAAAACAACCTACCATAATACAAACCAGGGATGTATTATGTTTATAATTCTCCTTTTAAATAAGCGGCCTGTGTTATTGGATTAATAAAGCTCAATTGACAGGATATTTAGTAATATATTTTAAATAAGAACACTGAAATTAACGTCAGAATACCTATTTAATATTCAGCTTCAGTACCATTTCCTTCGGGAAAACGCGGAGTGAAACTTCTTTCGAATTTTTTCTTAACATCTTTAAACTCGTCAGATAACGATTCGTAAAGATCGATGGCAGCCCTGGATTTATTCAGGGTATATATATGAAGTCCCGGAGCGCCGTTTTTTAACAGATCCTGAGCCTGCTCAACTGCATAATCCAGCCCGATTTTGTAAACCTCATCCGAATTATCCTGATAAGGCTCCATTTTCTTTTTCAACCTTTCGGGTA
Organism: Bacteroidales bacterium; assembly: GCA_046545795.1. Lineage (GTDB taxonomy): Bacteria > Bacteroidota > Bacteroidia > Bacteroidales > UBA12077 > JAGXLC01. Next base: position 3,045 of record JBKGZD010000123.1, read on the forward strand.
TATTCGCTCCTGAAAGTTCTGCGAATTTTTTTATCTGCTTATAATTAGTGATGGGGATTATTCCGGGAATTATCCTTGTATTAATCCCTTTTCCCCTGACTTTATCCATAAATTCCCAATAGTACCGGTTATGGAAAAACATTTGAGTTACCAGAAAATCTGCACCATACTCCACCTTCCTTTTCAGGTTTTCCAGGTCTTTATCAAAAGAGGGCGCTTCTTTATGTTTTTCGGGATAAGCGCCTGCTCCAATGCAAAAGTCATAGTTTTCACTGACAAATTTTACCAAATCGCTCCCATAATTGAATCCATCTTTATTAGGAAAAGCAGCGGGCTGATCTTTTGGTTGATCGCCCCGCAGAAGCATAACATTCTCAATACCCATGTCCTGAAGAGTACGCATATCATAAGCAATCTTTTCCCTGGTTGCATTCACACAAGTATAGTGAGCCATACAATTAAACTCAAGCTGATTGTGGAAAAGATATACCAGGTCGAATGTCTTTGACTGGGTTCCACCGCCAGCACCATATGTCACAGTTACATAAGAGGGTGATAATTTCATTAACTGTCCTGCATTTATTCCAAATTTTACAGCCGTTAAATACGTTTTGGGAGGAAAAAACTCAAATGAAAACGTGCGCTCCTGCTTCTTAAAAATATCTGTAATTTTCATATGGTTATTTTTTATAGGTCATATGGAACTTACCATGATAATATAAACATTTCATTTTGTGATAATCATGTTATTTTATCATGGACGTTTCATAATATGAGTTATAATTTTATCCATAAAATATAACTAAAGAATGTCAGATATTGTTCATTCTAATTAAGGCAGTAGAAATAATAATCCTGTTTAACCATGAAATAAAATGTTTCCAAAACCAGGGATAACTTCAATATCATTTATGATTTATTCATACCAATCCCCTGCAACCAAAATTGCAGGAATAATCCATAACTTGGATGTCGATCATGGTTTTTCTAGGTTATTATACGGAATGATGAATCGTTTAAAATGAACTGAAAGTATATTTTGTATTGGAACTTGTTCATAATATTGGATCTAGGGTATGAAACTCAAAATTAATAAATATTCCCATTTTCTTATACACCATTCTTTTAACTTCAATTAAACCCGAGAATGTATTATTTATATAAAAATCGTTTTGAAAAGAATCTTAAGAGCCTGTACTTAAGATAGTAAAAAAGGAGAACGCAATTTATTTGCATTCTCCTTTGTTAAAATATTATCCTTGTTTTATTTAAATGGAGAATAAGTCTTTAAATAACTTCTCTCTTGATAACAGTTTATCCTCATTTCCATAAACACATATTGCACTCTCACTAAGTATGGTTTCAACAAACTCTGACATTTCTATAATGTCCTGCTTGCTTGTTGAAAGGACTTCATCACGGGTTTCTTGCACTTCTGCTTGTGTTGTATTTGTGAGGTAATAAGTCAAAGCAGTACTACCTTCCTGCGCAGGTGAACGAGGTCGATCCATATTAGAGATGGTTCCAATGATAAACCGTTTCATTTCATTGTCCGATGGTGAAAAATCCTTCAGAAATTCAGCTGATCCATCAATATTATCAATTGTTTCTTGCAGATTTGGATCCCGGTATGAGGCAAAAAAGAAATTCCCGGACTCGTTAAATTGAGCATATCCTCCATAAGCACCACCAATGACACGAATCTGGTTATTAAGCCATTCTCGTGAAAGAATTTGATTTAAAACCCGAATTTTCCCATCGTATTCAAAATCCAATTTTTTGAAATTATAGCCTTTAGTCACATACTGGACTTTTGAAGAACTTAGCATACCCTCATTTTTATTCTCCAGTTCAAAAGACCAGTCTTGCATCCTCGGTTCATCATCAGGAAATGTTTGCACAAAATCCTTCAATCCGTTTTCATAATTTGCCATATCATCTTCATCGCATGTTACAAAGGCAATCATGTTGTTCTTATTAAAAAGCAATTCAGCAACTTTCTGAAGGTCTTCAACAATTTCATCATGGTTATTCTCATAATTTTCGGTTAATTCTGTTATGAATTCATAATAAGAATATCCCCTGGTTAACTCTTTAAAATTTCCTTCGTTAGAAAAGTAAGAAGACAATCTTGTCAGGGCCAGCTCCATGCCATTTTGCCTGGTATTTGCTTCAAGTTTTGACTGATGCTTCTTCAATAAAGTATGTAAACGTTCTTTATCATCGATTTTAGAATTATGTAATATCTCGTTTGACAATTCAAATAATTCATCTCCTTTATCCTTAAGCACCTTACTATCCACAATAAAATAAGCCTGCATTTCATCATCATTGTAATCTTTAAGATCTGTCCTGTAACTTGTTGAAAATCCCCCTAAGTGAGTATTTAACTGGTTATCAAGTTCACCGAATGTATAGTTCTCTGTGTTTAAATCACCCAGCAATGTTGCTAGCAGGCGCATATATGGCAACTGTTCTTTCTCAAGCACATGGGCATTAAACATAAATTTGCTGTATAAAATATTGTTTGTAAAAGTGTTGTAATAAAGTTCTTTCACTCCATCAACCTCTTTTTCTTCTATAGCAAAATATTCGGCCTCTTTATCGATTTCTTCCAATTCTAACATAGGCATTTCCGCCAGGTCTTCCGGTGAATCTTCGCGCTGTTGGTATGCAATTAATGCCTCGGTTTGTTTAATTAAAGAATCTTTTTCTTCTTCAGAAAGTGAATCTTTATAGTCAGCGAGTTCTTGCCGTGCCTTTTCATCCCATTCTGATTGCAAACCTTGCTTTGGCTCTAACGCTATAAGAATAGAATGTGTATTATCTAAAAGCTTATCCTGGATCAATGATTCAAGTTTATCATTTTTAACAGCTTCTTTAGTTGCAGCCAAAGGCTTTTCCCATTTAAGACTTAATAAAGGATCATCTGCATAAGCCCATCCGCTTCTTGACTGATATAAATACATCATTCCTTTTTGCGGGTGCTGACCTTCCCTTAGATTGAATTCATAACGGTTGAGAATTCCTTCCAGAACCTCTTCATCTATGCCTTTTTCTGCAACTTTTTGCATAGTTTCTGTAACGATTTCATGAAACTTATCTTTATCTTCCTGGCTGGCATTTTTTACATTAACCCGAAAGACACCCTGCCTGTTTCCTGAGTAATAAGCACTTATATCACGACCAATACCTGCATCCTGCAAAGCTAATTTAAGCGGGGCAGATTCATGATTAACCAAAGCTTCAGCCAGAATACGCATTTGCATATTTAATTCCTGGTCGGCTCCGTCACCAACAACCCAGCTTTTTGCAAGGTAGGTCTTATTGTCCGTACTTTCACCTTTTCTAACAGGATAGTATTCAACAATATCTTTCATCTTGCTGAATGGTTCTTGTTTTTCAATCTTCACTTTTTCGTCCAGCCTGTCAAATTTCGACAAATACTCTTCGTTAATAAAAGCTAAATCCTTATCAATATCTGAATTTCCATACACGTATAAATAGCTGTTTGTGGGATGATAATATTTTTTATGGAAATTTTTAAAATGTTCGTATGTAAGTTCAGGTATTGCCTGTGGATACCCCCCAGAGGAATACCCATAAGTATTATCCGGGAAAAGGTTTTTATCAATATGATATCCTAATATTCTTGATGGACTTGAAAAAGCGCCTTTCATTTCGTTATACACAACACCTTTATACTCTACTGGTGCATCTTTAGATTTTAACTCATAATGCCATGCTTCCTGGTGAAAAATCTTTGGGTTCTCATAGATCATCGGAAAGAAAACAGCATCAAGATAAACGTGCATAAGATTACGAAAATCTTTATCATTCATGCTTGCAACAGGATACATGGTCATATCACTACTGGTCATAGCATTCAAAAAGGTATTCAAAGACCCCTTTGTTAAAACGGTAAAAGGACTCTTCACAGGGAAATTTTTGGAGCCATTCAGAACAGAATGTTCAATGATATGAGGGGTTCCGCAATCTGATTCGGGTAATGTTTTAAAATTGGCACTAAAAGTTTTATTCTCATCATCATTGGCTATTTTGAGCAGATGTGCACCACTTTTTTCATGCTCAAAGTAATAACAATCAGAATTTACTTCTTCTATAAACTCTTTCTTGAGTAATTTAAAACCATGATAGGTTGATCCGACCTGGTATTTATCCTGCTGACAGGAAGCCAGCAGAACTGCAGATAATACAAAGGCCCCTAAGAGACTTTTTAAAAATTTAGAATTCATGATAATTTGTTTGTGTTTATTAATAATTAATTATGATTTTAGAAATTTATTCCGCAGAATTCAATTGATTTGCAACTGGAAAGCGATTTTTCTCTTTTTGCCTTTTAATCCTATTGGTTTAAAAAAGAATTATTCATTGTTTTCGTTTTTACTCACTCACTAAAATTACATTAAATATGTTGAAAAATAATCTTTATAATTACAATGATTAAATTTATTCCGAAAAATTATAAAAATCTATCTACCTATGGGTTTGGGGAGAGTATACCCCCGCAGATAGAACGATCCCAGCAGCTATAAAAAGCTTCCGGTGACAACTTTATGTTGATGCCTGTTGCCAGATACTTGATAATCTTCGATATTTATTTTTGGATGGTGTATATATGAATGTTGTGTAAATTTCCTGTAATGCCGGCCCTATCAGCTCTCATGTGGTTTTGGATGTTTGATTTCTACCATAATTTCGTACCTACGGTACT